>JAKUOU010000033.1 GCA_022451065.1 Pedosphaera sp.
CGGTTTCGTTGGGCTTGCTCGGCGCTAGTTTTAAAATTTCGACAAAATCCTCCTGCGTGAGCATTGGTCGAGGCTTGTTGGTCGGCCGGATGGGAACCTTGGAGCCGCTTGGGATTGGTGGCGTGCTGATTGAAGGTGTTGTTGTGGGCTGGATGATCGGCGTTTGGAGCAGGGATGTGATCAGGTGGCGGTACGCCTTTTCGGCGGAGTCGTCGAATGGTAGTGACTGGATATGTTTGCCAAGTTCCTCCCAACTGCCGGCGTTGGCCAGCAGTCGGAACCGATCCGCCGCCGCCTTGGTTTTGTCCTTGGTCGGCTTGGTTTCTTTCTGTAGTTGGTCAACTGCCGAGAGGATGCCGTCGGGCGTTCGGTCAAACTTCACTGCCGACAACGCAGCGTGTAATTTATCCTCCGGAGTTTTCGGCTTGGGCGTCGAGGCTGCCTTGCGGGATGTTGGCGGCTTATCGGGGCGGTCTGGGGCAATCGTTGGGCGGGGAGTCCTTGTTGGGGCCGTGATGACGTTTTTTGCTGGCAGACGGCGAATTGACTTTGGAGGCACGCCGGGCTTCACCTTTATCGCGGGAACAATGGGCTTGGGCGGTGCTTGGCCAAGTGCGATGAACGGCAGAACGCTCAAGCCGAGCAGCAAGATGGTGAATCGGCTAATCATCACGGGCGATTTTCTTTTTAGTGTAAAAAAGAGCCGACTTGCGTCGGCTGCTTTGGCTCAAAAAAATTTATGTGCTTAAAAACAATCAGGAGCCGGTGCCTTCGGGGCGTTTGCCAACGCTGGCGCCGCGGGCATCCTCCTTCTTTTTCATGTCTTTTGGCTTGTTGCTCTTCTTTTGGCCTCGGCACTTTGAGCAGACGTTTTTGTTGCCCTCGCACTTCTTTGGCAGCGGCAATGCCTGCACCTCTGAAAGGTCCATGCGGGCCAGGCGGACAACGGCCTCAAGATTTTTTTGGTGATCACCTGATGCCTTGGCGTCGGTCTTGGCGGTTTGCTCGGCGAGCAGGCGGAAGTTTTGGCGGGCTTTCTCGAGCGGTTCCTTCCATTCCTTCTTCTCGGCCAACTCGAGGCGCATCAGCCAGCCGGTGTAGTACTGCGCGCTGGCGAGTGAGGAGCGAACCTTGCTCTCCAAGTTACTATTGCTGCCCTTTGCCGTCTCGTCCAGGAGATGCTCCATCGCAAGCATGGCTTCCGGCAGTTCGCCGATGTAGATGCGGGCGTTGGCGCGGGCGAGCTGCAACTGCTGCCGCTTGGCCGTCTCGGTGTCCGGCAGGGTGGTGAGGGCCTCATTGTAGGCGTCGATCGCCTGCTGCCATTGCTGGCCGGCTTCGAAATCCAGCGCGGCCTGGATACTCGCCTTGGCATCCTCGCGCGCTAGCTCGTTTTGGCCGGGGCCGTAGTGGTAGGCCAGCAACGCCACGGGGGCGAGCGCCCACAGGAGGATAAAAAGGTTTTTTTTCATGATATTTCCTTAATTATTGGGCCACTTTTGTTCGACGACTCCGTCCACTCTGCCACGGGCTTCCGAAGAAGGCAAGGCCCACAGGCAGCAACGCTAGCAGCCCTGCACCGGTGGCTACGCAGCCCAGTGCCAGTTCGCGGCGGCCCTTTTCGCCGGGATCTACGAGGTTGCGAACGCCGGCCAACTCGGCCAGTTGCGTGGTGGAAATCTGCACGTTGTTAACGTCCACGTACTCTCCGCCCAAGCGCTTGGCCAACTGCCGCAGCACGCGGGCGTTTTGCCTCGACATGTGGCCGTCGATGAACACGCCGCGCCGCGGATCGCCCACGCCGGCGACGAACACCTTGTTAATCGAGGGAGGGAGCTTGGGCAGGCCGGTGTCCGCCACGGTGTCGCCATCGCTGATGATCAGCAGTGTGGTGCTGTCTGGCTCCCAGCCTTTGGCCAGGCGCACTGACTCCTCGATGCCGTCGATCAGGCTTGTCTTGCCAGGATCGAACGCCATGTCGAGCGGTAGGTCGTCGAGGATGTTCTTGACGACATTCAAGTCGTGGGTGTCCACCACGACTGGCTTGGCCCCGGTGAAAAACGCGACGATGCTGATCCGTACTTGGTCGAGCGCGATCCGTTCGAAGAGCGACAGCAATACCTTGGCACCTCGCTGGGCGCGCGTGCGTTTTTTTTGTTTGCCGGAATCGAAACCGCCATCATCGAGCTGCATGCTCGGCGACACATCCCAGGCGATGATCAGGTGGCGGTAGCCGCCCTCGGGAATCTTGTCGTAATTCGCCATGCGTGGCCGGATGAAAAACAGCGTGACCAAGCCCCACGCCATCGCGGTCAGTGCAAGCACCCGAATCGGCGGTGCGATGCGGGTCCACACCCGCGCTTGGCCAAGCGGCCCGAACGCGAGCCGCGCCACCCGCCGTGTGCGCCGACTGTGCCACCCCTCCGCCAGCCCGGCGAACACGCCTGCGCCAAGCGCCACCCAAAGGGCTAAGGTTGACGCGTCGGTCGTGATGTCAGGAATGTTCATCGGTTGGTCACCATGGCGTGAATCTTATGCCGATGAGCGAGAGCAGTTGCAGGCCGAGCAACGACAGGCCGGCGAGGGCAAACGGGCGGAAGTTGTCGGCGGGGATCGGTGTCTCCGGCTCGAACTTGGCCGGGCGCATCGAGTCGATCCTCTCGAATACTGTCTGCAGCGCCGCCGGATCGCCCGCGACGAACGCCTCGCCACCGGTGCGGGCGGCGATCTCGTACACCTCCTGCTGCGGCTGTCCGTTGGCCACGTGAATGTAGTACAGCACGATGTCGGCCCCGCTTAGATCGCTGGCGATTTTATCCCCCTGTCCGCTTAGGTCGCCGCTCATGCCGTCGGAAATCAGGATAATCATCCGGTCGCCCTCCGGCCGGTTGGCGAGGATGCGGTACACCGAGCGCAGTGCAAGGCCGATGCGTGTGCCGCCCATGTACGGCGGCATGGCTTCCGGCTTCATGAACGGCGCGGAATGCTTGAGCGCGGAGAGATCCTTCGTCAACGGCACCCAGTGCAGCACCTCGGTTCCGAACAGCGTCACGCCGAAGGCGTCGCCTTCGCGGTGGCCGACAAATTCCTGCAATGCTTCGACCGCCTTGTCGCTGCGTCGCCCATCGCCGAACGTCGCCGTCATGCTGCCGGAAACATCGAGTACAAACTCGATGCTCGAGAGTACGCGCTGATTGCCCTGGCTGAGCGGTCGCTGCGGCCCGGCCAGCAGCACGATTGCCACCGCCAGCAGTAGCGGTGCGCAGAGGTTCAACAGCTTGACAACGCCTTCCAGCCCACGGCCGCGTCTGGCGCCCGAGTGGTCAAACGGCATGGCCAGCGCGGTGCCGCGCCGCCGCCATTCCCAAACCAGTAGTAGCACCGGCAGCGCCAGCAGAATCAACACGGCTGGATGGGCGAAGGTCATTTGGTACGATTGTTGGTGGTGCGGCGGTATGGCTCGACCAGAGCGGGGATGTCCACCGTGGCCGTGCCGGGCGGGCGGTGCAGCCAGTCCTCGAGGCCGCGAACCAGCGGCCCGGCCTCGTTGTGTGCCTTGAGTTGGTGGTGCAATTCCGCCAAGTCGCCGTCCTCCGGCAGATCAAGTCGTTCGCGCCAGTGCGAGAAAATCATGCGCTCGAGCCGCGCTCGGCCGTCGGTGTCGAGCGTGCCGTTGGCAGCCTGTTCGACGAGCGGTCGTAAGCGTCCGGCCAAGTCCGGGCCTTCGTCCTCCCCTTGGTCAGGTGGCGTTTTCTTTTTACGGCCAAGCAGAAACAGCGGCCAGGCGGCGATGAACCACACGACTCCCAAGCCAATCAGCCAGGCGGTGTAACTGCCTGGCAACGACAGTCCGCCGGTCTCGTCCTCGATCAGTTTGCCGTCGTGATCCTCCGGCAGGATGCCGCGGATGCGCACGGTGATCGGCGGGAGATTCGTGGGCATTGCGCCGTTGGTGTTTCGAAGGAACTTGGCCAGGTCGTATTCGCCTGGCACAAATCCGAAGTATCGTAGGTCGTACCGGTGGTCGTTGCCGTGCGGGAAAGTGTCGTGAATACGCAGGATGATCTTTGATTTGTCGCCGACCGGCGCGGCCTCGAGTTTGTCGCCGGGGAGGATCACCATTCGGCTGCCTTCCATGCCGACCGGAATGGTCCCAGGCGTTGCGCTGGTATCCTGTGCAGGCGGCTTGGCCAAGCCGGCGCAAATGATGCCGGCAAGGAGTCCAAGCTTGGTCAAGCGGCAATTCATCGTGTGCCCCTTCCGAGGCAGTCGCGTTTGCGCAGGAAGCCACGAAGCCGGTGAAGGAACGGCTCGTTCATCGGCAGCTCGAGATGGTCGATACCGCCCCGGCGCAGCTCAGCGGCGGTGTCGTCGTCGCGGAACCACCGGCTCCAGCCGTGGCCGACAAACGCCTCGCCGGTTTCGGCTTCCTCACCTCGAAAAATCCCGGCACGCAATCTGCCTCGCTCGGCGGGATCGGTGAGTTGCAGCACCACACAGTCATGCTCCTGCGCGAGCCGTTTGAGGTGGGTGGCGGCTTCCGGCTGGCGCAGGTCGCTCAACACGATGAGCATCGCCCGGTTCGTCAGCACGGCGGAAAGTTGATCAAGTTTCTCGACGAGTGTGGTTTGCTCGTCGAACCGATAGTGGCGCAACTGGTGCAGCCATAGGAACATGCGGTGCCGCGACAAGCTTGGCCGAGCGTTGAGGGCGCGTTCGCCACAGCCGATCATGCTGACCGGGCTCATGCGGGCGAGCGCGGCCAGTGCCAGCCCACCGGCGATCTGTACCGCGCAAGCGTATTTACTCATGCTCGTGGAGGCGACACACATCGAGCCGGACGTATCGATGAGCAGATAAATCGGCATTTGTTTGGGTGCCTCGTACTCCTTGATGAACGGCCGGCCCATGCGGGCAGTGACGCGCCAGTCGATCTGCTTTACCGGGTCGCCAGCCTCGTACGGGCGGCTCTGCGCGTACTCAATGCCGGTGCCTACAAATGGCGATGAGTCGGTGCCATACTGCAGACTGTCGGCCAGGCGGCGAACGGCGATCGCAAACTGGCGTCCATCCAGTCCGTCGCACGATTCGAGGCTGCCGGTGAGCGGTTTCATCTGCGCTTGGCCAGGCGGTGGGCCGGTCAGCCGGCCTCGGAGAGAATTTCCTTGAGCACGCTCACGCTGGAGACGCCCTCTGCCAGCGCCTCGTACTTTAGTCGGATGCGATGCAGTAACACGTCCTCGGCCAGCGCGTATAGATCCTCCGGCACGACGTAGTCACGACCGTGGATGAACGCCCTTGCTCGCGCGGCCTGGATCATTGCCAGGCCGGCACGCGGGCTGCCGCCGATCTCGATGCTTGGGTGCCGCCGTGTGCGGCGCACCACCTCGACGGTATGTTTTTGAAACACGTCGCTAACGTGCACCTCCTGCACGGCGGCCATCATGCCGACGAGGTCGGTGACGGTGGCTACTGGTTTTTTATCGAGCAGGTCAAACGCCGTGCGCGGCACCGCGCCGCCGTCCGTTCGCTGAAGGCCAAGCTTGAGGCTGCGCTGCAGCACGTCCTCCTCCTCACCGGAGGACGGGTAGTCGAGTCGGTGACAGAGCATGAAGCGGTCGAGCTGCGCCTCCGGCAGCTCGAACGTGCCGCTCTGCTCGATCGGGTTTTGTGTGGCGATGACAAGGAACGGTGCGGGCAGGGCATGAGTCTCGTTGCCGATGGTGACCTTGCGCTCCTGCATCGCTTCAAGCAGCGCGCTTTGCACCTTGGGTGCGGCCCGGTTGATCTCGTCGGCGAGGAGCAGGTTGGTGAAAATTGGGCCAAGGTGCGTGCGAAACTCGTTGTTGCGCTGGTCGAGCACCTCCGACCCGAGGATATCCGAAGGCAGCAGGTCGATCGTGAACTGCACGCGACTGAAACGCAGGTCGATGGCGTTGGAGATCGTCTGTACCAGCAGCGTCTTGGCCAGGCCGGGTACGCCCTGCAGCAGCAAATGCCCGCCGGTGAACAGCGCGATCAGCAGCCGCTCGACGACCGTGTCCTGTCCCACCACCACCTCCGCCACGCGCCGGCGGACGTCCATCACAAGATTGGATTGAATCGTTTCCATGGGTTTGACGAGTACACCCCTTGGTCAAGGGGAAAACGTTTTGTCACGGCAGATTCTATGTTCCCGGCTTCGCTTAGCCAAGCGTGGTGTTTTGTTTACAAGGATTGAATCGCCACTGTTGGTAATTTTGCTTAAGTTTTCCTGCAACCAGAAGGACCATGATGCCACCCAGTTTTTATCGTTTAAGCATCGCATGTGTCGGCTTGGCTCTGGTTTCGGTCCAAGCCAAGCAAGATGTGAATCTCCTTGCGATCCATCCACAGCATTCCTATGCCGACGTCGAAAACATTGGTGAGTTGGAGGGGGCTCTCCGCGAAGCGCTAGGGGACCTCGGCGGGTATTCGTTTTCGCGCGGTTGGTGGAAATGGGATCGCCTTCGCCAACGCTACGTCGATGGCGGTCGAAAGGAGGATAACTCGACCCGGATTTTGCGCGGTGTGTTCCGCGGGTTGATCCTTGACTGGTACGCAAAGTTGGAGGCCGATGGCGAGGAAGACATGTTTTACATCTACTTCACCACCAATAGTGGTGACAAAACGAAACGCAATTCGGCTGATGGCCGAACGTTGCGGCGCGATTATCACGGGGGCGGCTATCACGGGGGTTGGGGGGGGGCGTGCCGAATGCGTATCTACGAGGAACTGGTTCGGCAAAATATGCTCACCAATGCGGAACAGGCGACGATGAAAAAAATCGTTTACCAAAGCCTTGAGTCCCGGTTTCTCGATTTCAAACGGGGATCCCAGCATGCGGACAATCACTCCTTCGGAAACGGTGGCGGCGTGGCCCTTGGGATCAAGCTGTTTCCGGGCGCACCACAGGCAAAGGAGGCCCGCTCATGGCTCGATCGAATCTGGAATCACATGGCAGAGTACGGTGATTGGACCGAGTGGAACTATTACCCGTACGGCCCCATTTTCCTCCACGGGATGCTCGACATCGCTGAGGCAACCGGGCGGATTGATTCGGAAAGTAAATTGATCAACGCCATCGGAAAGCGATGTCTTCAATTCAACCACGGAGGTGGTGTGAAGGGTGGCCCAAACTGTGGAATCCGGCAGAGAAACGACTGGTCCAGTGTCTATGCCGATCCATGGAACGTGGGCTATTACGATGTCGAAACCTCAAGCCGTGACGGCAACTTTTGGTATCGCATGGCGCAGCACTATAAAAACCCGGAGTACCTTTGGGCGGCCGAACAGGTGGCCCTGGGTGGACGCCCTCCTAACGGGCAGATGCCGCAGGAATATCAGTTGGCCTATAGCAAACGATTTGCCTGGTTTGTGGAACGGGGCATCGAGCCGCGAGTCCCAAAGATGCAGGCCAAGGTTGGATTGCTCAGTGAACTCAACCACCAAGTCAAGGAACGTATCTACCTCAATCCAGGCTTGGAACCGGACAAGCCTTACGCGGCCTTTTTTCTCTACGACAAAAAGGACAGCCACTTGGATAATGTGTCCGGTTTTCTTTACGAATATTCCTATAATGGCGCGAAGTTGCTTCATTCGTCTGGCAAATATAATAACGTCTATTCCGGAGATAAACTGAGGGGCGGCGGCAGTGGGAATGAAAGTCTTGATGCTCTGCTGGTGGTTCACAACCGGCATCAGTTTCCCCTGCACCCGGATCGATTGGGTGACAATCGTGATTATCGTCGCATGTATATGGCCAAGCATTTGCCCGACTTGGCCACTGCAAAGAACAACGATTCAGGCGATGCCTACGGGCAGTTCGGGTTCGCGGATTATTTTGGCCCGGAAAGCCAATGGATCCGCAAGGCGGTGTTGACAGTAGAGGGTTATCTGATCGTGGCAGACGAGTATCAGGTCGGCCAAAAGCTTGATCAGGACTATCACGCTGGACCGGTCTGGCATTTGGCGCGGGTCGAAGGACGGAAGCCTGGTCGACAAGAGAAAAACTGGTTTGGAGCACCCGCTTTTGCCCAGGCATGGTGGCAGAATGAAAAGATGGGCGTCGCCGTTTACATTCATGATCACAGGCAAATGGTTTATGGCACGATTAATCAGAACTGCTCGCAGGATCTCGAATTGAACACAACCGCATATGCCTATCGACCGATCAAGGCTGGCCAAACGGAACGTTTCCTCGGCGTGCTGATTCCGCACAAATTAAGCACGCCCGCAGGCAGCATCGTTCGGGGAGTGAAAACTTCGGTCAGTAAAAAAGGAAAATTTTTGGCAACCATCGGTGGGGTAAAAGTCGAGATGGATAGGAACGGTCATTGGTCGGTTAACCGATAATCCTATGAACTATTTAAAAATTTTAACTGGAGCATTGTTGTTGGCCGTTGCCGGGCATGCTCAGGAGGAATTCAAATTAAAACATCCGTATCCTGATTATTCCGTATTTTCGGATTTTGAAATCACGGCGATGGCCAACCGCGTCCGGGCGAGCAACCCGCAGATTTATCGCGGCGGCTGGGAGTGGGACCGGTTGCTACGCCGCTATATCGATGAGGGCCGGAAGGAAACGGCGGCGTTGGAAATCTTACGGGGTTATTTCATGAGTATTCTCGACCGGTACGACGACGCAGTCCGGGAGGGTAAGGGTGGCGAATTCAACCTGCTGCCCGGCCATCGTGCGTGGGGCGCGGCGGGTCGAGTGAGAATCTACGAGGAGTTGGCCAGACTGGGGATGCTCAATGAAATCGAAAAGGCCAAGTTTTACCAAATCTTCAGGCAAAGCATGGTGCTGAGTTATAACTATAACATGCTGGAACGCAGTGTGAACAACCGCCCTTACGGAATGAACGCCGGCCCGGCGGTTGCCTTGAAAGTGTTCCCTGAAATGCCGGAACTGAAAAAACATCGTCGCTGGCTTGACGCCCTTTGGCGGGAATTGACCGAGTACGGGGACACCACGGAGACAAACTATTTTCCCTACGGACCGCTGCTGCTCCAAGGGTGGATCGACATGGCCGAGGGGATGGGCAAGTTCGACGAGGATCGCGAGTTGCTTTTCGCCTTGGCCAAGCGCTATCTGGATTATGTTCACGGTGGTGGCGTGCGGGGGAACCCAAATTCCGGTGGGCGTATAAAGCCCGGCCGGGATCATATCCATCTCGATCCCTGGAACGCCGAATACTATGCCGGAGCGGAGGGGGTGAACGATGGCGACGTGTGGTATCGCTTGGCCAAAGAGTATAAGGATCCGGAATTCCTCTGGGCCTCCGAGCAGGCCATCCTCGGCGGACGACCTCCGCTTGGCCAAACGGTGTCACCTGCCTACGAGGCCGCCTATCAAAAACGCTATAAATGGTTCATTGAGCGTGGCATCACCCCGAAGGTGCCGGGCGGAACGTCAAAGATCGGCTATTACAGTCCACTCAAATACAAGGTGCCTGAGCGAATTTATCTGGGTCCGGGACGCGAGAGCGGCAAGCCGTTTGTTTCGTTTTATATATACGACCGAAACAACAACTATATGCACTGCTGCGACGACGCGGCAGGTCGGTTATATGAGTACTGTGTGGATGGCGCGAAGTTTTTGCATTCCTCGGGCAAATATAACAACCGGTTCTGGGGGCAGGTGTCTTATGACTTGTTGAACGTTTTGCCGTCGGACATGGCGTTCCCCTTCAAGGAGGAGGATGGCAAGATGGGAGGTGAAAAGGAGGAAGTTTGGAAGCTGGCCTCGTTGTCCCTGCCTTTTTGCCTGAACTCCCGAGAGGCACCCGACTCGAAGAACTGGTTTTACGACAAGTCGATCAAGCTCTTTCGTAGGACGGATGATTCGGAGTTTGGTTATGCCTATGGAAACATGGACGGCTATTGGTACCTGAACAACGACTATCACCTGCGCTCGGTTTATCTTGGAAAGTTTGACAAGCCCACCCGCCTGCAGAATCTGCGTTTGGCCGGCCCGAAAGGTAGTATTACGCTTGCTCCACTTGATCAGATCACGGGGCAAATCAAACTCACCGAGCATCGCGGGGAGGAACAAATGGAACTGACCGGGGCGGAACGGGACGCTGCATTGACCGTCGTGAAGGACGGTCGAAATGGGGGGCAAAGTCTGCAGTTAAATGTTCGTCAGGGCAGCAGCCTGTCAATGGTCTATGACCGGCTTGATTTGAAGTTTAATGCCAATGACGAGTACACCCGTGTTTCCTACGATTACCGTGGCAGCGGCTCCGGGATGTTTTTAAATGAGTACACCCGTCCGCGATACCATCGGCCCCACTATAATCGAGGTGGTATTTTGGTGCGCGAATCTCTTCGTGCGGAAAACCGGGGAAGTGACTCGTTCGGGCAGTTTACTTACCGGAATTATTTTGGTGCACACAGTACCTGGACACGGCAAACGGTGTTGACGGAGGAAGGGTATCTGGTGGTCCGTGATGAATATTTGCCGGGCCCGGATGTGGACGGCTATCAGGCTGCTCCCAGTTGGTTGCTCAATGACGAGGGCGACAGCGAGGATGCGCAGCGCCACTGGCACGATGCCCCCGCGATGAGTCATGCCTGGTGGCAAACCCAGCGCAAGCGTGTGCTGCTTTACATGCATCCGGACCGGAAATTGGAATTTGGCCAAGTGAAGCATCAGGCATCGCCGGACTTGGGTTACAAGGGCCTGCGAAGCACGTTCGGAAAAGTAATCCTCCGTGAAGGCAGGAGACAGGTTTGGCTGGCGGTATTGAGGCCGTTCAATGAAGGGGTGCATCCCCGAACCATTGCCGCGTTGATTCAAACCAAGCTGCCCAAAAACGGGAAAGCCAAAGCCCAAATTGGCGGTGTCAGCGTGTCCATCATGAGAGACGGAACTTGGTTTGTATCCCGTTGAACCAGCTGATTGGCCAAATGGGTGGGTATTTGCCCTTTACCACGACTTATTTTAGAATATAGATTTGGCTCATGAATCATTATCGATCAAACCGTTCCCGTCCCCCAGCACTTGGTTTCACATTGATAGAACTGTTGGTGGTCATTGCCATCATCGCGATCTTGGCCGGACTGCTCTTGCCAGCACTGGCCCGGGCAAAGGAGAAGGGGCGGTCGACCGCCTGCCTGAATAATCATAAGCAAATCGGGTTGGCTTTCATGATGTACGTGGATGACTTCGAGACGTTCCCGATCCACCCGACGTGGTCCACGTGCGGCGGCAAGCTTGGCCTCGGCCCCGGTTACCAGAGCAACAACAGGAGCCTCGCCGATTTTGACAAGCGGCCGTTAAATAAATATACGTCCACCGCGGAAGTATACCGCTGCCCGAGCGATGCAGGTGACGTGTTGCACCCGGAACACTTCCCCAGAACCAAGCCGGTTATGCCGAAGACCTGTTTCAACTACTACGGCACTAGCTACCTCGTACAGTGGTCGTGGGACGGGTTTGGTGTCCAGCATGTTACTGCGGCTCCGGGCCAAAAGGCGTTGACCGAGTCCGACCTAGCCAAGGCTCCCACCACGAAACTCATACAGGCCGACTGGCCGTGGCACGGCAACCGGATTGAAAAGTCGCAGAAAACCCAGTGGCACAAACTGGGGGTGAGGGGGTTAAACACCCTCTTTGGCGATGGCCACGCCGCTATCTTCGTGTTCCCGAAGGATTTGCATAATTGGGGAGGCCGCAAGCCCGATCCCGCCAACGGTTTCTGGTAGGCCAAGCATTTAGCCAATCGTCTCCGAGATTTCATCCGCATTGTCGCGACGACTGAGGTTATATGCGGAGTTATGGCGTGATCTGTTGTTGGGCATTAAATTCGCTCGCGGAAAGTCGAGGTAGGTGGTAGCCAAGGCGGGAGTTCATGAGGTTCTTTTTTTTGACAATTTCAAGTGTACTCCTGAACGGCAGTTTGGCTTCAGGCTTGGCCAATCCAGAGGAGGTGCCCAAGGCGCGTTTGGCCAAGTTCCGGGCGGAGGTGGAGCCGGTGTTGAAGCGGGTGTGCGTGGGTTGTCACGGGATGGAGAAGCAGAAGGGGAAGTTCCGGGTGGATACGCTGAATCCGGATCTGCTGAAGGGGAAGGACGTCAATTGGTGGCTGGAGGTGTTCGATGTGATCAGCAATGCCGAGATGCCGCC
Source organism: Pedosphaera sp. (assembly GCA_022451065.1). Classification (GTDB taxonomy): domain Bacteria; phylum Verrucomicrobiota; class Verrucomicrobiia; order Limisphaerales; family UBA1096; genus UBA1096. Next base: position 12,152 of record JAKUOU010000033.1, read on the forward strand.
GGAGGATGCCAAGGTGCAGCTCACGGACGCTGAGAAGGCGCGGATTGTCGACTGGTTGTCCGGCGAGATTCAGGTGGCGTCGCAGGTGCGCCGCAGCGAAAAGGGACACACGTCGTTTCGGCGGATGACACGCTATGAGTACAAGTACACGTTGCAGGATTTGCTGGGGTTGCCGCATGATTTCTCTCGCGACCTGCCGCCGGAAACAGTTTCGGAGGATGGTTTCAAGAACAGCTCCGAAATGTTGCAGGTGACAGCAGTGCAGTTCGAGCAATACCGGCAAATAGCTCGCAAGGCTCTGGAGCGGGCAACCGTACGCGGCCAACAACCAAAGACCGTTTACTACGGAATCTCGATGAAGGCCGCTGCTAAACGGATCAATGCCAAGTACACGGCGAACATTGAGGAGACGCGAAAGCGAATCAACGAAGAAGGGGTTCCTATTGAGGAAGCAATTGAGAAGCAGGGCGAAAAATTTCCGAAAGATCATAATGGGTTGCACTACAGAGATTTGGTGACAGGTCAGGGCATCGGCCCTCGCTGGAGTTATAATGGTGCCAAGTACGCATGGCCGCCTATCCACACAAAGCCGGAAGTGCCGCCGGTTTCACCGGACGTGGTGGTGATCCCGGCAAATGCAAGGTACATCGTCGACTTGGGAGACGGCTTGCCAGACACAGGCAACATGCGGGTTCGCATTCGAGCAGCGCGTTATTCAGCTGAGGAAAAACATCCGCCTACGCTGCGATTGAATTTTGGAAACCAAGCGAGCAACGATTCACGTGTCTCCGTAAGGGCTGGCGAGCGCGATATCACCATCACCGCGCCTCCGAACAAGCCAGAATTTTATCACTGGGACGTGCGGCTTAGCGAGATTGCCCGCAACGCTTATCGTCACATCAAAAAGCTCGGTGACCTGCCTAATCCGGCGGAGTTCCTTTCTTTTCAAAACGACTCGAGCACGAAAGTAGCGGTGCAGATTGACTATATGGAGATCACGGCCCCCACTTTCAAACAATGGCCGCCGAAATCGCACACGAGTATTTTCTTCGAAGAATCCCAGTCCCCGGATGAAAAAAAGTATGCTCGCGTTGTACTCGAGCGGTTCATGCGCCGAGCGTGGCGTCGGCAGGTAACGGAGACGGAGGTTGACCAGAAATTGGCACTCTTCACCAAGTTGCGTCCGAAGTGCGCGGATTTTCAGGAGGCGATGGTCGAGGTTTTGGCCATAGTGTTGTCTTCGCCAAAGTTTCTATATCTCGTTCGGGCCGTCGAAACGGATGCGAAAAAGGGCAGCGATCGTATTTCGGATTTTGAGCTGGCCAGCCGACTTTCATTTTTCCTATGGAGCAGCACGCCTGATGGAGAACTACTGGAGCTCGCGGCCAAGGGTAAGCTACGCGACCCGACGGTGTTGAAAGCGCAGACTCAGCGTTTGTTGGTTAATGCCAAGGCCGAGCGGTTTGCCCGCCACTTCACGCGGCAATGGTTAGGTATGGAACTGCTGGATTTCCTAAAGATCGATTCCAAGGCGTACGGGCGTTTTGACCCGCTGCTGATGGAGGCGATGCGTGAGGAGCCGGTCGCTTTCTTCGGCGAGGTGTTGCGGCGCAACCGCACGGTGATGGATTTTCTCCAGTCTGATTACGCGATGGTGAATGATCGGCTCGCGCGGCATTACGGGCTGTCCGAGGTGATCGGTAACGGCCTGCAGCGGGTGAAACTGCAGCCGGGCGGCCGACGCGGTGGCGTACTAACCCAGGGGGGCTTGCTGGCGATGAATTCGGACGGCAAGGATTCGCATCCGCTCAAGCGCGGCATTTGGCTTTTGGATAATCTGCTGAACGATCCGCCCCCACCTCCACCGCCGGCTGTGCCGGAGATTGATTTGGCCGATCCGGAAATACTCAAGCTCACACTCAAGCAGCGCATGGAGGATCACCGTAACGATCCGGCGTGCGTTTCGTGTCACTCAAAGATCGATCCGTGGGGGATTGCGTTTGAGAATTTTGACGCCGTTGGTAAATGGCGCGATACGATCGGCAGGAATCCCGTCGATGCGACCAGCGTGTTGTTCAACAAGCACGAGCTGCAGGGCATGCGAGGGCTGAAGGAGTACCTACTGGCCAATCGGCAGGACCAGTTCGTTCGTGCCATGGTCCACAAGATGGCCGCCTACGCGCTGGGCCGGCCGTTGACTTTTGGCGATCGCTCACAGGTCGACCGCATTACTGCCAACCTTCGCAAGCAGGGCGACGGCCTGGCTGACCTTGTATTTCTTATTGTGAAAAGTGATTTATTTCAGTTAAATTGACTGCGCAGGAGTATAGGCCATGAACATGAATTTATCCTCACTTGATCGACGGAAATTTTTGCGCGGGGCTGGCGTGGCGCTGGCGCTGCCGTGGTTTGAATCCTTCACCGGTCTGGCACGCGCAGCACAGCGACCCGTGAAACGCAAGCGGCTGGCCTGCTTTTATTTGCCTGACGGCGTGCCTATGCCGCTGGAGGAGGATCCAGCTTTCAAGGACTGGAGCTGGTTTCCACATGGTCAAGGCAAGGATTTCACCTTCACCAAATGTATGGAGACGCTCAAACCGTTGCGTCAGGACCTTACGGTGTTTTCGGGTTTGTCTCACCCGGCGGTGCGGCGCGTGCATGGTCATTCGAATGCCGATCAGTTCCTCACTGGCGCGGACACCGGTGCGGATGGCGATTATCAAAACAGCATCTCGCTCGATCAGGTGTTCGCCGCGCATGCCGGCGAGCATACCCGGCACGCGTCGCTCGTGATGTCCACCGATGGCGGCACCGGTTCACCGCGCGGCGCGCAGACGATGTCCTACAACAGCAACGGCCGGCCCATCCCCGCCGAGCACAAGCCAAAGCGCATTTTCGACATGCTCTTCGTAAAGAGCGGCCCGGACGCTGCGCGCCGCCTTGCCCTCAGCAAGAACGCGCTGGATGACCTGATGGAGGACGCCCGTTCGCTGAAGCGTTCGCTCTCCAAGCGCGACCAGGAAACGCTCGCCGAGTATCTGCAGTCTGTGCGCGACACCGAGGTGAAGGTTGAGAAGGCCAAGCGTTGGTTAAACATCCCTCTGCCGCGTGTGGATGTGGATCACCTCAAGCTTGATATCACGCCCGATGATCCCCGCACCTACCTTCGGACTATGTACGACTTGATCTACCTGGCTTTCAAGACCGATACCACGCGCGTGGCAACCTACCAGTTCGGCCGAGAGAATGGTGTGGGTATCAGCGATTATCTTGGCCGCGCCGTCGGCTTTAAGCTGACCCATCAACTCTCGCATGGGACCAAGGAGCCGGATGGTTTCAAGAATTTTGGCATCTACTGCCGGTTCATCAACGACGAACTCGGCCGTTTCGCTGCCCGCCTCAAGGCCACCCCTGAGCCCGGCGGGGTAGGTGATATGCTTGACAACACCGTGCTGCTGTTTGGCTCCGCCTCTAGCGCCTTCCATTTGTCGCGCAACTATCCGTTGATTCTCATCGGCGGCCGTAAGATGGGCTTCAAGCACGGCCAACACCTCCGGTACGGTCAGGGAAACGAGAAAAACCAGGCCACCTCAGGCATCAGTACCGACGCAGGTTGGCGCGCTGATATGGGCTATACCGAGCTGCCACTCTCCAACTTATACCTTACTATGCTCCACAAGCTTGGAGTAGAAGCCGAAAGCTTTGGCGGCAGTACAGAAACCTTAAAAGAGGTGTAAACCCGCACTCGGCGACTATTTTTTCTTTCGGGGATCGGGTGGGAGCTTCATGTCCTTGTCAGAATCGATCTCCACCTTGGATCCAGTCTCCGGAATCTTGACTTTAGCTGTCCAGAGGATGCCGTTCACGATGGCCCTGCGAAAGGACTCGATGCCATAGTTTGGATGAAAGTGGCCAAGGGTGATGCCGAACGAGCGGCCCTTGATTTTACCTTCCCGCTCGAGTGTCCACGCAACAATTTCCTCCTTACCCTTGGTGGTCACCTTTAGGAGCGGCTTAGCTTTGGTGCTTAGTTTCATTTGGAGATAAAACTCATCATGCAGGTCATATTCGCTCCAGCCGTTGCAAATCGGATGCTTGGGATCAATTTGCACCAGGCGCTGTTTATCCACGTTGATGCCGGAGAATTTGAAATTGAACCAACCACCCAAAAGCTGCTCATAACGCGGCCCGTTCTCTAAATTAGCACCAGATGCCCAATGGATGGCGGTGTAGCCAACACCTCGCTCAAATAACGATTCTGCCTGGTTCTTGTTTTTTTTGTTCAATAAAATATCCGCCGCAGGGCTAGAGTAGAACACCAGCGCGTCCACATTTTTCAACAAACCCGGATCGCTTGGCCAACCATTCGAGACGGTGGCACTAACTCCCGGGTTTTGATTCAGGCACTTGGCCAGAAGATTGCACTCATGCAGGTACATGTGGGTGCCGAACGGATGATCTAACTTGTGTCCGATTAACAGAACGTTTGTTTCGCCCCCGGCTTGGCCGCATAGCCCAAGCGACAAGGTAAACAGGAGGAGCGTGAGGGTTTGCTTCATTTGCCTTCAGTTTTCAGTTCTGCATCCGTCTTGCCGCCGTTTTCTTGATCGGCATCGGGGAATAAGGCCTTACGCATAGGATTGGGCTTTTCCTTTTTAGGTTTCAGTTTAAACCGACCTTTTTCGATGTTAGGAGGAAATACATTGTTATCGAGATCTGAATCTCCGAAGGCGTTGTCCTGGTCCAAAATGATGCGCACTACTTCCTTATCTGACAGGAAGGGTATCTTCACCACCTTGTCGCCATAGCGCCAAATCTCGACCGGAATATCCAGCCGTCGTGACATTCCGTTCTTGAACTCGACGTGAAGGACCAACGGCATGGGCATCCCGCCGACATTTTCCACCGAAACGACATAAGCCAGTTCCGAAACTTTCAGCAGTTCTTTCTGCCAGTCCTCCAGCTTCTCGAACTTCTTATCGTACTCCTCTATTTCCTTATCCGTCGCTTTGTATGGGTCGAAACTGTAATACCAGTCTTGCAGGTGCTGGTGCTTATCCGCCCGGGTACCAATCTCCTTTAGAAAGAGTTCATAAGGAGAGTCAGGTATCGCTTCTTCTTCGGCTCTATCCAGCGCTTTGCTTGTCTTGGGATTGGCGTCGTCCAGGCGGTAAAGATTGACGAGTTTAACAGCCATATCGACATGGTCATTTCCATAAAACCACCCGCGCCAAAACCAATCCAGATCTACCCCGCTGGCATCTTCCATCGTTCGGAACAGATCCGCCGGTGTCGGCCGTTTGAATGCCCACCGACGTGCATATTCCTTAAATGCAAAGTCAAACAGATCATGCCCTAGAATACTCTCTCTCAATAAATGAAGTCCCAAGGCCGGTTTGCTGTATGATTGAAAGCTGCGATTGATCTGATTGTCGGCCGCAACCATGATAATCGGATCATTCGACTGGGCCATGGTATTGATTACTCTGCGGACGCCTTTAAGATTACTCTCCTGCAAAACGGGATCCATGAGATTATCCACCCGGCGATCCATAAAACTATTGAGGCCTTCATCCATCCACATCCACTGACGCTCATCATTGTTGATAATCATGGGAAACCAATTGTGTCCTACCTCATGGATGATGACACTGATCACATAACCGCGATGACTAGCGGGGTATGTCCCCTTTTCATCAATATCCCGCGATGTCTGAAAGGAAATCATGGGGTACTCCATACCCCCCTCGGCGCCCCAGGCCGACCAGGCCACCGGATAGGGATAGGGGAATAAGTTTTCTGAATAGATACGTAATGTCTGGGCAACCGCCTCCGTGGAGAAACGTTTCCAAAGCGGAACGGACTCTTCCGGATAGACACTCATGGCCATGACGGTTTTACCCTCAATCTCCACGCCCATAGCATCCCAGATGTATGCCCGCGATGCGCCGAACGCAAAGTCCCGGACCTGATCGGCCTTGAAAACCCAAGTCTTTTTGTCTTGCGCCTTCTTCTTAAGTTTCCCCCCCGCTTCCTTCGACGTAACAATCTCCACGACTCGATCGCTGGACCGGGCTTCTGCTAATCGATTCCGCATCGTAGCGCTAAGCACTTCTTCTGCATTCGTTAACTCCCCGGTGGCCGCCACGACATAATCTCCAGGTACCGTGATTTCCACCTCGAAACTGCCAAACTCTAAAGCAAATTCGCCTTGACCAATATATGGCTTCACCTGCCATCCTTCCTGATCATAGTACGCGCACATTCGCGGGTACCATTGGGCTATNTGATAGACATATTCGCCTGATTTGAGCTTCCTGTGGCCATGTCGAAAAGATAGTGCTTCACCCTGAATGTTAAACGCCCATACCACTCTAAACGAAAACGATTCGCCGGGACGAAGGGGACTTTCGAGATCTATCCGCATGTTCGTGTTTACAATTGTGTATTTGAGTGGATTACCCGCCGGGTCAGTGACGGCCTTGAGTTCATAACCGCCTTCAAATTTCTGACTGTAGATCAAACTGCGAAAAGCGTCGTATTCAACTTCCACGGGCTTGCCGTCTCTCGGTGCTAAATCAGGGGCTTGAGTGCTGCGCTGACGTTTCGAGCCTTGAGCCAAGGCATTCTGATCAAGCTGCACCCAAAGATAGTGAAGGAGATGCGGAGAGTGATTGATATATTCCACTATCTCTGATCCTTGGATACGGGATTCCGCTTCATCCAGTTCGACCTTTATTTGATAATTAGCCTCCTGCTGCCAGTAATCAGGACCAGGCGCGCCAGTCGCCAATCGGACTTCGCTGGGCGCAGGCAATAGGTGCGTTATTTGTTCAAAGTCTGTGTTCTTGCTCTCCGCAAGCGGAGAAGAGCTGGATACCAGGAGTGTAGATAGAATTGAGAAAAGGCGTTTCATAACTGTGGAGTACTCATAATCCGGATAGAAATTAATTTGGTTAATTGAAATTTCAATTGTTCCGATTCGATTCGAAGGGAAGGCTGAGAGTTGAATTCTGCCTTAGCAAGTCAGTAATTGCGTTGTCTGTGCTGCTACGATCCTTTCATTGATCAATATTGCTTTGATGAACCAATTCCAAATTCGAGTATTTCGTAAGAAATAAAAAATGACCTATCAGGCAACCGGATAATTAACCTCCAGGCTCAATTTAGTGATTCAAATCTTTCTTGCACTAAATTTATCAAAGAACCCAAAACGTGTGCAGTGATGCTTCCATTGTATCCCGCTGTCATTAAGAAACTTTATGGTGTCCTCTGCCAACGCACCGTAAATCTCCACTTCCAGGCTATCTCCCATTTCCTCATGACCCTTCAAATATTCATCAAGTTTTGGATTATTCAGGTGTGCAATAAGAGCTGCATCATTCTCGTAAACTTCAGTCCATGTAAATGCACAAGGGTCCGATGGGTCAGCGTCGAAGGTGTGCAAAAGCATTCCGGGTTCGCTCTCTTTAACCGCAGTATCTGTTTTTTCTGCCAATTCGAGATACTCTTCGAGTCGGTCTGGTTTCACTCGCAAGCTTGCAAGCAACACAAAAGGAGTATTTGAGGTATCACCGTTTCCTGATGTATCTTTATGCTCTTCCATAGCTCAGCAAATGAGTACCCACTCCCAGTTCACCGTCAAGTGGCCAGAAAAAAAGGGTCGATTTAACTGTTGCCCCCGAACAACAACCCTGCGGCGTTCAAGTGGTAGGTTGGTTTAGTTGGCAGCTTTGCGGTTCTTCCGTTTGCGTATTTCACGAATTAATCCCTCTTGCATATGACTTTTACTGGTTTACATTTACTCTGTGAGATTTATTCGCTTCCTACTTATTTCGACTTTTTTCGCTACGGCTTCGTTTTCCCTTTTGCATGCCCAAGATACGATCTGGCAAGCAGTCACCAAGGGGGATGTTGATGCAATAAAGGGGTTCATTGATGCCGGTGCCGATCTCGATGAACCGAGTAAAACCGGGTCAGCGCCGCTTCACTATGCGGTTACAAGAAACCGGGTTGAGGTCGTAGCTCTCCTGCTGGACGCAGATGCGGACCCGGACGTTGAGGATTCCCGTCAGCGTACCCCACTGGACCTGGCTGTATCGGGGAAAAAGATGGAGATTGCTGATCTGCTGCTGGATGCGGATGCCTTCGTGGAGGCTCCGACTACCTTGCTTAATGACAGCGTGTGGTGGGGGAATCTGCTCGAGGTGAAGTTGCACATATATGCCGGAACCGATCTCGAACAGGAGGACGAATACGGTTTTACAGCAGTGATGAATGCCGCCTATTATCAACTACTGGATATACTCAAGCTGTTGATCGAACACGAGGCCGATCTCAGTGCGGGGGACAAAGCTGAGCGAACGGCGCTGGATTGGGCGATTATCGTGCAGTTCACCGAGGGCGAGGAGTTGTTAAGGGAAAACGACGCGCCGAGTGGTGTCGAAAAATCGCTTATCGCGGCCATCCAGACCGGCAATATTGAGGCGGTTAAGACCCTGCTCGACGCGGGCGCGGACGTCAACGAGCCGGCGTACACCACCAAGACTCCGTTGCACTATGCTGCACACTCCATCAGCTTGGATGTACTCAAGCTGCTTATCTCCAGTGGGGCGGACTTGGAGGCAAGGACGCAATCGGGTAATTATACTCCGCTGATGTATACTGGTTTTTTTAATAATCCGGACAACTGCCTTGTGTTGCTTGAGGCTGGGGCCAACCCAAACACGCTGGACAGTTGGTATAGCTCTACGCTCGATGCAGCTTCGGAGTTTTATGATGTGGCTAAATTGATTCGCGAGGCGGGTGGGGTCGCCGGCCCGCAGATGTCTATTCACGAGGCTGCCTCCTGGGGTAACAACAAGAATGTCGGGCTACATCTGTTCTTTGGCACTGACATTAATCTGCTGGACGGTATCGGTGAAACCCCGCTGGATGCCGCCGCCAGAGGGCGTAAACACAACACGGTTGCTTTCCTGAAGACGCAGACCCGGGTGGAGTTCGCCACGGACGAGAACGGGCAGCAGGTGTTCAGGGTGGTCGGCCCGTACGGCACCGGCAACAGGGCGCCATTGCTCGGGTTCGCCATCGAGACCTCCATCAACCTTTCCGATTGGGAGAGCGCCGAATCCCTTGACACCGAGGACGGGGTCGGCGTGCTGAAGTTCGAGCCGGACCCGGAAGTCCCCGCCCGGTTCTTCCGCGTGGCGGTCAACGAGCTTGAGGAGTGACCCGCCTGGTCAAGCGCGATTGATCCATCTTCGGCGGCTTCGTGAATTGAAATGTCTTTAGCTGACTCCCCCACACTCCACCAGCACCAGGGCTGCGATTGTTGTGAGTAGGAGGTGTTTCATTTCAATTCTTCACCCGTCTTTCCGCCGTATTTTCGGAGAAGGCAATTACTTCTTTTCTGATTTTGTGGGAGGAGCAGAAACGACGACCTTCGAAGGCTTGGATCCGGCATAGCCATTGGGCGTCGAAAACACAGAATAGACGCGGTAGCGGTAGGTTTCGCCGGGGCCAACACGCACATCAATTGCGTTGGTCTCCGATCTGCCGGGGCAAGGGATATGGTTGCGAAACTTCCCGGCGCTTTCAATATCAGCCCTTTGAACGATATGCCCTGCTTCGTTATCTGCGTTGTCCTTCCACTCCAGTTTTATCGAGTTTTTTGTGCGAGAAATGATCACTACATCGGTAGGACCGTTTGGCAAATCTCCCGGCTCGGGACGCTGATGCTGTCGCGTGGGGTTCTGTTTGTACGGTTTTGGTCGTGGCCCCGGATTATCCAATTGCTGGCGGGCCAATTGGTACCGTCTATCGATGAACCTTTTAAAAGACAGAATAATATCGTCGTAGCCAGCATCCCTCGGGTTGGTGATGCGTTTCGCTGGATACGGATCTTTGACCAAATCCTTTTTGATCAAAGCGTATAGTTTGTCGATTTTCGAATGTAGTTGATCTGGCTTGAAATATTTTTCCAGAATAGGAGAAGCTGTCTCTCTGTATTTTTTAAGGAGGTTTGGATTCGAGACGATGTTTTCAAGGATGGGCTTAGGCGGGCCACCGGGAATTGGCCAAGCGGCGTGCCAACCATCAATGACGGGCATTCTCCCGAAAGCGTGGTCGGCAAAACCGACGTCCAAGTCCCACGGAATATAGCTCCATCGATTTGTTTTAGGATTGCGATAAAGATAGTAGTTGTGCGGGTTCCAACCCGTGAGCTGATCAAAGCAACCGGCAAAGAGCATTACGGCAGTTGTTTTCAGAAAATGTTCCAACACCAAATACTTGTTCAGCGTTTGCTCGTAATTGGATTTATCGCCTTTGTCGATTTCTCGGATGAGGTCGATTAGTTCATCAAATGACTCTTCGGCAGCCTTATTCTTTGTCTCGAATCCTTTTTTATATTGAGTTGGATCGTCGCCTGCGTACGAGAAATTAGCTCCGGGGCCGGGCATGTGAACTTTGAACAACGGTCCCATTTTTGATCCGAAGTGCCGTTCGATAAACGACTCATCGATCCGTTCAACGTTTCCATAGACGCCTTGATAATCATCGTTGATGAACAGTTTAGCGTAGTTATAGCGGGAAGACGGCACATTCAAATCTCGCAGGATGTCGGTCACGATCGGTTCACTGAAAAGGCTCCCGAATTGAACGCCGTTATCTAGCGCGATGCGCCGAAGGTTAAGGAAACGCGTGCCTTTTTTGAATTCACTGACCTTGATCAGATAGCCGCGTTTGTGGCTCTGACGAGGTTGCGATGAGCTGTTACCTTTGTAGCGAACGCCAACATTTTTCAATTGAATGTTACGCCAGTGAAAAGTGGCAGGAACGTATTTGCGTTCCGGTAATGCCTCTTTCATTTTTTTCAAATTCAATCCGCTGATTGTTAGGCGGATCTCCTGAACTTGCTCGCGTTCATAAAAATCATCCGAAGTCAGTTCAGTGGCACATACCGTAGATAGGCCAGATGAGAAAAATCCGATGCAGAGGAGGTTTCGGATGAATTGTGAAAGATTAGCTGCCATTAGTTGTTTCGCTTCCCTTCAGCTTTCTTGATTCTCGAAATCAACACTACTGCGTCATTTTCGGGCGCGCCCAGTCTTTGGGTTTATAGCCTTCTGGTTTTTGAGGTTTGTTTACCGTCACCACCTGATCCATATCTGGATCAAAAAGCGGCCAATTGTCAGTTCTGAAAGGCGAAGCCGGAATGCCTTCCCTGTTGTAGAGCAGGTTGCGTTGTGAGGGATTCATTGCCCATGCATAACGTACCGCCATGGGATTTGGAACCATCGCCGAGGAAACCACTACGGTGCTCCCTTTGATATCAGAAGCTGCCCAATGCCACTTTCTGTCTTTCCCAGCAATAGCGAAGGAGTTTAACTTTCCCGGCTTAGCTGCCATTAATCCTTTGCCGAACGAATCGAACTCCAGAACTATCTGATTTCCCTGAAGTGACTGCTTTTTAAAGCGCGGGCCGTAGGCTGTAATGTTTTTTTCGTAGGTTTGTTTCAGTGCCAAATAGGCATGCCGAATGCCGATTGGTTTCTTGTTTTTCGGATGTAGTGCGATCGCGTCACCGGTGTCGATTGAAACGACCATTCCGGTGTTAGCCACTTCTGAATCCACCAGACGCATCATTTCCCGATTCACCGTCCAAGATGCCTCAAGGCCTTCGACCGGTTTTTCCTGTGCCGAATGCCAACTTGGCAGTTGCGTGAAGTAGAAGGGGAAGTCCTTCGCTACATTTCCACCGGAAAGCTCATGCCAAGATGAGCGATAATAGTTGATAAGCAGGGCAAGTTGCTTGCGATAATTCAAAGCCTGCGGGACATCTTTGGAATTTCTTTCGCCCTGATACCAAATCGCGCCACGAATACCATACGGCATGATCGGATGAATCATGCCATTAAAAATATTTCCCGGATATTGATGCCCCCAATTTTTTGGAGTTCTCAAGACGGGTTTCCCCTTTCGCTCGCCCAGCTTCCATCGTTGCATGGCTCTTTCGAGTTGTTTCTTTGCCATAGTGGGGTCATAGGCTGCAGATTCCTCGTCCATCTCCTCAGCATACTTGCGGGTTCTGGGATCATTCATCTGAATTTCCCTAGGCATCCACCCCTCAATCGGTGTTCCGGCATAGGGCTGCAGCACAATGCCGATGGGAATTCCCAGTTCCTGGTGTAATTTGCGAGCAAAGTAAAAGGAGACAGCAGAGCACGTGGCTGCTGAATCAGGCGTACACGGAGTCCACTTGGCGATACAATCTTCCTGGGGTTCATGGCTGTGTTTTCGTTTCGAACGGAATATGCGGAAATTCGGGTAGTTGGCGGAAGCGGCGTCCTCCGCCCCCTCAAATACCGCGCTAAGCCTCCACCCCATATTCGATTGTCCGGCGCAAAGCCACACTTCACCGATTACCACGTTGTTGATGGTGATTTCGTTTTTGCCATTGATCTTGAGGTTGTGAGGGCCGCCATGTGATGGAGTCTTCAGGAAAACTTTCCATTTTCCGTTCTCGGCGGTAGTTGCCGTGGCTTTCTCGCCCCAATTTCCCTCGACCGTCACAGTTTCGCCTGGATCAGCCCAACCCCAGACAGGAGCTCTCGTCTGCTGCTGCAAAATCATATGATCGCCCACAATAGCGGGCAGCCTCACGTCAGCAGAAGCAACTTCTGATAATGTGACAAGGCTCCACAGAACCAATAAATTTAATCCTATGTATTTTTTCATTTCCCTTCAGCTTTCAATTCTTCACCCGTCTTGCCGCCGTGTTTGCGGAGGAGGTCGACCGGTCCACCATGTCAGTATAATCCAGTTAAGATTAATACCCATACAAATCTACAAAATATGAATCAATTAGAAACTGTGGAGCATCACGGATGCACTAGCCTGTAAAAGCGTGCCCCAGTCTTGGCAGGGGTCACCTTGACGACCAATTTGCCATCCTCGACGGTGGCCTCCGCCCCCGCATCCTTCCATGGGCCGGTCACGTTCTCTGCGTACTGGACCACCCAGCCGGACTGGTCGGCGGCCCAACTCAGCGTGAGCGAGGTGTCCGCCCCTTGGCCAAGCGCCATGGCGATCGGCTCGGCCGGTTCCTCCGGACCGGGCAGCTCGACCTCTGTGCCTTTGCCCTTGACCAAGCGCACGTCGTCGATCAGCAACGTGTTATCTCCCTCAGCGGTTTGCGCGAAGGTGATCTCGGCCTCGTCCGAGTCGGCGGTGAAGTTGTACACGTAAACGTAGTACGGCTCGGCATCGCCCACCGGGTTGACCTCGTACTCGAGTGCGGTCTCGCCGTTGACGGTGACGTTGAGCGTGGGCTTGTTGCCGCCTCGGGCGTTGAAGGCAAACGAGAGATGGTACGCCTCGCCATCCTCGAGTTCCCAAACGGTTTGCGTGAGAGTGGCATTCCCCTGCAGAAAGGCGACGCGGTCCTGCTCCGGGTTGATGCCGTTGTTGGCAAACGGCCCCGGGCCGGAGACGTTGACACCATAGCCGCCTGTGGCTACCCAGCCAGCAATGGAAGTCGGCTGAATGTAGCCGGGCCAAGCTGGCGTACCGCTGGCCTCGAAGCCGGGGTTGACGATGGCCACATTGTCCACGGTTCGCTTGACCAATGTCACTCCATCCAGCAACAACGTGGCATCTCCCGCGGCGATGGCCTCAAAAACCAACTGACCCGATGATGACTCTGGCGCAAACTCAACGTGATGATAATAATACGGTTCATCTACACCAACTGCGCTGATTTCCGAGATGTAATCGAGTTCCTCCTCATCAAACTGAATGGACAAGTCCATTGTACCACCACAGCAGTTGCGGACATTGTAGTGAAACTGCAACCAGTATTGCTGACCTGCCTCGAGGCCGCCGACTAACTGCTTTAACTTCCTTGAGCCTTGAGTGAAGGCAACCTGAATACGATCGGGGATGACTCCATTGTCCTGAAAAGGCCCATCGGCGTTGTTGACACCGGAACCGCCCTCCCATCCGCCGACTGGGCCATAATGAGGCCAAGAGGCAGACGGAGGATGATCCTCGAAACTCGGATTCTGGATCAACGAACCACTCACGTTCACCTCCACCCCGGCCGGGTTGAAGCAGACGCCATATGCATTGGAGAAAACCAGTGCTGCACTACCTCGACCAATAGCCTCGACTTCAAACGACTGAGTCAGTTCGCCATCGTCACTGACAAACTTCAGTTCCAGTTTGCCATCGGTGGCACCGGTGATGTTGACGACGGACGGGTCGGAACTCGTCACGGTCAGCACCGCGTCCTCCTCGGCAATCAGCTCCTCGGGGATTGTCAGCGCGACGGCAGTACCAGTCTGCCCCACTGTCAGTTGCAACTCAGCGACGGATGAAGTGATGCAGGGGAGCGTGGAGGAGGAACCTGTCACCATAATGTTATCGAGGATGACCGTGTTGTCCCCCGCCGCCGCCTGGGCAAACGACAGGTTCACCGCGGAGGCGGAAGCCGTGAATCGAACGGTTTTCACATGGAACGGGTTAGCCCCGCCAACGGCTGCGATTGACTCCTCCAGCAATACTTGGTCGTCGACCTTGACAACGAGCGTAGGCGAGTTCCCGCCACGGGCGTTGCAGGCAAAGCGCACCTCATATTTCTCGCCCGGCACCAGACCGGAGATCATCTGGCTCAACGAGCTTCCTCCCTGCAAAAAGGCGACCAGATCCTGATCCTCCGCTTTGCCGTTGTTGGCGAACGGACCTGGGCCGTTGAAGTTAACGCCGTAATTTCCAGTGCCTACCCAGCCAGCAATCAGCTTGGGCTGGATGTAGCCGGGCCAAGGAGGTGTGCCGCTGGCTTCAAAGCTTGGGTTCATCACGATGACGTTGCCCTTGTCACGCTGGACAATGGAAACGGCGTCATAGATCATCGTGGCATCGCCCGCCGCCTCGCCCCGCAACACCACCGTGGCCGTGTCGCTTTCCGGGGTGAAAACGACGGTTTTGCTGTGATAGCCCGCGTTGCCCACAACCTTCACAGACTCGTGGCGCGCGAACTCCTCACCATCAATTTCAACGATCAAGTCGATGGTAGAATCGCCGCAGCAAGCCCGTCGATTGTAGTGAAATTGCAGCCAGTACTGTTTTTCGGGGTTCAGCCCGGTGATCGTCTGGGTTACCGCCCGGGAACCCTGGGCGAAGCCGACTTGGTTGCGGTCCGGCGTGATGCCGTTGTCGTTGAACGGCCCGCCGATGTTCACGCCACTGGCACCGGGCCAAGCCTCGACCGGGCCATAGTGTGGCCAAGCAGCAGCAGGAGGGTGTGCCTCAAAACTTGGATTCGTCACAAAAGCCGAGCGCTTGGTCAGGAAAACCGGGTCGCCAATGCAGACACCTGAGTCAACCGATAATGCGAATGCCGTCTGGCCACTGCCAAGCACGGCCACATTCACTGTCTTGGTGTTTGGACCGCCCTTGGCAAAAGTCAGTTTGATCGTACCGTCAGCGTTGTCATCAGGGATGGCCACGCTTGGATTGCTGCTGCTAAGCGTGACGACGGCACCTTCGTTCTCAATCAGGCCGACCGGCACCTTGACAGTGATTTGCGTTGCATCCTCACCTGGACCAAGGTCGGCGTTGACCAACGTGGCGGAGACACAGGCATCTGCGACTACCTTGAAGTCGTCGAACGTGTGTTCGAGGTCAGTGCCGTAGCCAAGTAGCGAGATATTGTTTGCGTGGAAACCACCCTGCTTGGTGTACTCCATTGATGAGCCGGTGAGCGGCGATTCCTCGCCGTTGATCCACATCCGAATCGTGGCCGGCGCTCCGGCAAAGTTGATTGAACTGGAAGTGATTCGCACATCCAGTTCGCCCTCGGGCAGCGTGCCGATCTCCGGGCTTCCGTATATGGCCACTGTCCCGTCGAAAACCTGCACCCGCCCGTCGTTACGGAATAGGATGCCGAATCCGTCGGAGGCATTGACAAACTTGTTCTTTTCCGTCGCACCAAACACAACAGCAGCCCAGTCCGGTGAGTCGTAAAAATCGTTGTTCGATCCGGGATGCACTTTGAAGGAGATTTCAAACTTCGGGCCATCCATAAAATTGTAATCAGGCGATACATTCTGGCCTGAGATGTACAATTTGCCCTCTGCCCAATCTGGGTTCACGATCGTGAACTCATCAGCAGCACCACCCGCGGCACTGGCCTCCGCCTCGACATAATCAAGAATGCCGGCCGTGCCAGCTTGGCGACCGCCGTCGTTCTCAAAATTCACATCCCAGTCCTCGGAAGACGTATCAAATGTGTCAGAGAAAACCACCTCCTCGACACCGAATCCGCTAGCTGCGAGCACTGTGATAGTCTTGGCCTGAAAGCCGGCCTGATCACTTGAGAGCTGCACTCTGCCGACTCCGCCCCCAAGCGCATTTAAATTGAACTTACCATCAGTTTGGCTGGCATCGGCGAAAGACAACACCAACTTGCCATTATCTCCCGCTCCCTCAATGCCAACGATTCCCGGAGTCAGACTTTCCGCGGTGACCTCAACCACACCACCCTGAATAAGAGACTTCGGCACTGAGACCGTAATTTCGTCCGTTATTTCACCTGCAATGGCGTTAATCTGGGTTGGCGACACGCCAATGGCAGGCGCTGCCGAGACTTTTAAGTTATCAAAAGTGTGTTGCCATGCATTGCCGCCGAATGCACCTCCCAGCATTGTGATTAAGTTGGCCCTGAACCCAGTGGCCTTGACGTATTCAGTGGCGCCGTCCGCTGTGATGACAGTGGCCTCTTCATTAATAAACATCCGTATCGTGGCGGGCGATGTTCCATCAAAACTGTCCACCTCAACCTCGATGCGAACCTCGAGGTCGTCCTTCGGGATGCCGTCCGCGAAACCGCCGTTCCCTCCGTAGATGCTGGCACCAGCATCAAACACCTGGATATCGCCGTTGTTACGGAACAGGATACCAAAGCCGTCCGCACTGATGACCCACGAGTTTTTCGACGTGGCCCCGAATACGACTGCGGCCCAGTCGCCCGAGGCGTTGTCCTCGTCATCCACCCCGGCATCCACCTCAAACTCGATGGTGAACGGACTGCCAAAGGCAAAATTGTGATCGGGTGAAACCGCCACCCACTCGCTGCCCGGCTCCGGGAACAGGCTCAATTTGCCGGGAGCCCATTCCGAGTTGATAACAGTCAAATCCTCCGACGAGTCGGAATAAGTGGTCGCGCCCAGCGCACCGCTCTGCCTTTCGTCGTTCTCGAAACCAAGATCGGTGGTTTCCGTCTCTGAGACCTCAAAGGTGTCCTGAAAAATAAGTACCTGCTCCTGCGTAAACGCCGCGCCGCCAAGAAGCGACCACAACGCCACGCCCGCAATGATGAGCGCAAGGCTCATTGTGTTGGTTCGTGTGTTTGCTGGTTTCATTTTGTTCTGGAGTAGTTCTGTTTATAGATAGTCAAATTCGCTGAGGGGGGTTAAATCATTCAAGTTAACAAGATGAGTGATCATCTGCGGCGGTGTTTTTTCTTAAAGTCCATAATGATGTCATCGATTTTATCCTTCTTTCTCGACTCCACGTGCGAGTCCATGAAGACGATATTGGCGGCACCAACGGGGTGATCCATGTTGTGCTTATAGCCAACGTGATACCATCCGCTGCTGTTCTTCTTTAGGTACGTCACAGCTGGATGGTTCAACTCATACGAAATATCGGAGATCAAAAACGTGGCGGACGGCTCGCGGACAGAGGTGAGCTTCGCGGTTTCGGGATGTGGCGGCTGTCCAGAGGGAGTCGGGTACCTGGGATCATTGGGAAAACCCAGATTATTGTACTGATTCATTCCGTAACTGATCTTCCATGGATTACCGCCAATGCGCTTCTCCTTGATGCGCGTCGGGCAGCGATACACGTTCTTGGCAAAGTCACTATCCTCGGTTTTTCCTCCAGCCTTGAACTTGTTCCGTAGCACGTAAGACACCAGCAGATTCTGAAAATTGTTGATGTTGGCATCGTGCCGGATGGCCCAGGCGAACGGAAGCTTGTCGTCATTGTCCATGACATACAACGCAGTGGCCAAGCCCATTTGCTTGAGGTTATTTTTGCACTGAGTGGAAACGGCCTGTGACTTGGCCTTGGCCAATGCCGGTAGCAGCAAGGCGGCGAGGATCGCGATGATGGCGATCACCACAAGCAACTCAATCAATGTGAATCCCCGAGGTCTAGAAGTCCTGCCCGCTCCATCGGGAGCTAAGTTTCGATAGTTTTGTTTATGAGCAGTCATACACCACGGCTGCGATTGTTGTGAGTAGGAGGTGTTTCATTACAGAAATTGTGGTGCAGAAATAATGACAGCTTAAAAACCGGTTTGCCAGCAAAAGGGAAGGGGAGTTGGAGGGAGGGAGCGCATCGTATCCAGTTCCAGTTTTTGAGTTTCTAAACGTCAATAAACTGTCAATGAAACAGATGGCTTTTGAAGAAAACATAGAGGCTGTAACTCGTAAGATATTGATAATATCTGAGTTAGAGATGGCACTCCCGGTAGGATTTGAACCTACGACCAATGGTTTAGGAAACCACTGCTCTATCCAACTGAGCTACGGGAGCACAAGTGCGACGACTGCCGTTTGACAAAGCGTAGGGTGGTGGCACTTCACCGTCAAGATTACCGCGCGAGGGGTGTATGTTAACAGGTGGAGACAGCCGTCTTCAGCCATCCCGGACGGGCATAATGGCGTCGGCATGCCGGGAAGAGAGCATCCTGCATTTTTAAAACCGGCGTGGTTAGGGTTGCCTGGCTCGGGCGTATTGCTGTTTGACCAGGTTTTCCGGTTTAAGGATGAGAGGGCTGGTGTCGTTGATGTCCACCCATGGGCCGTCGACGCTCGTGGCGGTCTGCAGGATGCCGGTCCACTCGACGACGAGGTTGTTGGAATCGTCCCGTACGATGCTTACCGCCGGCGGCTCGTCGGCGCGCGGTGGCTCGGTGATCATGCTGATGCGCAGATCGTCGATCCCGTGCACGGCATTGGCGCCGCCGGTGCGTGCGCCGAAGCCAAACCGTGATTTCTTGTATGAAGTGGACGAGGTTGCAACGTTCCAGAAGATGACTTCGTCTTTGAACATCAAGTCCACGGTGCCGTCGTTCTCCAGGCGCACGGTCATGTCCACGAAATCGAACCCGCTGAGAAGGTCGGCTTTAATCACTTTTTTGCTGGCCAGGATTTCATCACCGAACTTGATTTCGATGGCAGGGGCCTCGCCGCCGCCGTTGTCCCATGTGTCGATGCAGACGCGGACGCCCGCCCCGACGCCTTCCTCACCCTGCCAGGTGTTTGGGGGTATGTTGTCTGCAAAATTGAAGGACATGCCGTCCGCCGGGCTGTCGGTGCCGCCAAGGTCCTCTCCGGGGCCGCCGATACGCATTTTGAAGTTGGCAATAAAGCCGTACACCTCTGTCTTGCCAACTGGACTGCCCAGAATCCATGAGCCGAGCTGGCTGTTGAGTGCGTCGGTGAGCATTAGGTAGCCGGTGTCGTCGACGCCTTCGAATTCTTGAATGGAGGCGTTGCCGGACAGGCGGCTTCCCTTGGGTGGTTTCGTTGTATCAAAGTCGTAGTAGAAGTGATCTTCGGGCATCACGATTCGGTCGACGGTGGTGAAACTCCATGAGTCCTCCGCCTTGGTCCCGGTGTCGTCGGTGAAGGTGAGTGTCACCTCGTGCAGGAGTTTTTCTGTGAGGCCGTTTTCCGGCGCGTGGACGATGGTAGTGAAACCGTCCTCATGACTGACATCGGCGGCAACTTTCGTTCCGTTGATCACGAGGCTTATTGAGTCAGTGTCCAGTGCGTTGATAGTATCCACCACGATAATTTCAAGCGGCTTGGTGGGATAAACAGATTCTGTTCCCGGCATTGGTAAACGCGAAAGCACGAGCGGCTGGGTGGCTCGTGAGGAGGTCATTTGGAGGTCGTCAATTGCATGGATGGAGTTCTGTCCGCCGGTGCGCGCGGCAAACGCGTACTGCCCGTACTGAATGCCGGTAAACGGCGTCTTCACATCGTGATGAGCGAGTAATCCGTTAAACGCGATGTCGGCGGTGCCGTCCGACTCGACACGTATCAGCACGTCCACAAAGTCCAATCCGGTGAGAATCTCAGATTTTTCAAGCAGGGTGGAGGCGATCAACTGGGTGCCAAACCGAATATCAATGGAGGGTGCCTCGCCGCCTCCGTTATCATATGTGTCGAAGCAGAATCGCAGGCCGCTGCCGGCGCCGTTTTCCGCCTCTCCCCAGGTGTCCTCAGGTAGATCCTCCGCGAGACTGACCGAAAAACCATCGGCCGGATTGCTTGATCCCTCAAGATCCTCGCCGGGCCCGCTGATACGTAGCTTAAATGCCAGTGTGAAGGCGCTAATCCATTCACCCTCGTCCTGATCGTCGAGGATGAACGAACCATTCTCGTTGTTCTCATTGATGGTCAGTGTCATCACCCCGCTATCCTCTATGCCGCCAAACTCCTCCGGATAGGCGGTGCCGTAAACGTAGCCGTCATCCGGCTCCAAGCCATCGTCAAAGTCGATGACACGCTCCACGTTCGCAATTTCGATGAGCGGCGCGGTTTGGAACTCCCACGCGCCGGTAATCTCGTTACCTTCAGTGTCTTTAAAAGCGATGGAAACAGCTTGAGTGGTGTCCGGTTCCAGTCCGTTCGGGGTCGAGTAGGTGATGGTGACTTTGCGCCCGACGATCTCCACTTCCGGCGTCACGGTCTTGCCGTTAATATTCAAAACAACGGTGTCAGCATCTACCTCGGCAATACCGTTAGCGACCCTGACGGTGATCCCGGCGTCCGGTAGGACCAAGCTTCCTTCAGCCGGTGACATCGACGAGATCACTGGCGAGAGCGGGCGGCTGACCGCGATTTGCAGGTCATCCACTGCGTGTACGGAAAAGGCTCCGCCGGTCCGTGCGGCCAGGCCGATTTTTCCGTTGGAGAAGTCGGTAAACTCCGTCTGCACGTTGTCGAAAACCAGCATGCCGTTGTAAACCACATCCACCGTACCGTCGGTTTCCACGCGAACGATCAGATCCGTGAAATCGAGTCCGGTGAGCAGGTCGGCCTTTGGCATTTTCGCGGTGGCTACTGTTGCGCCTCCGAACTTTAGATCGACAGCTGGGGCCTCGCCGCCGCCGTTGTCCCATGTGTCGATGCAGACAGAGATACCCGAGCCGACGCCCTCCTCAGCCAGCCAGGTGCCGTCCGGCACATCCGGTGCAAAACTGAAGGCGAAACCGTCCGCCGGGTTGGAGGAACCGCCTAGGTCCTCGCCCGGTCCACCGATGCGCAGCTTCATGGCGACGCCGATGGCGTTAATGTTGGCGCCCTCGTTGAAGTCATCAATGACAAAGGAGCCAAGTTGGCTGTTGGCGGC
This sequence comes from Pedosphaera sp., assembly GCA_022451065.1. Classification (GTDB taxonomy): domain Bacteria; phylum Verrucomicrobiota; class Verrucomicrobiia; order Limisphaerales; family UBA1096; genus UBA1096. Next base: position 33,584 of record JAKUOU010000033.1, read on the forward strand.
CTCGGTCAGAAGCAGCACGCCGGAATCATCTACGCCGCCTTCAAATTCGACCATCGCGTTGCCGTAAACCTCTGTGCCCTCCGGGATATCGCCATCATCAAAATCAAACACCAAATCCGGATCACCGATGGAGACCAGTTCGGACGTGGAAAACTCCCAGCTGAATTCCAACTTGGCTCCTGCACTATCCTTTGCCGTGACGGCGGCGGTGTAGGCGGTGTTTGGGGCAAGACCACCCTCGGGAGCATGAGTCATGGTCAGGACAACGCCATCCTCGGAAATTTCCACTGGTGCCTCCTCATCGTTGAGGGTGAGTTTTATGGAATCAGTATCCACCGGGCTCGATCCAGCGGAGAGCAACACCACAACGGGCGAATTGGGTGTCACGATTGCGCCCTCGCTAGGCTGGAAACTGGAGATAACCGGTTTCTCGACAGCAAAAGTGGTGATCGTCACGTCATCAATCCAATGATTGTTGTTGGCGCCGCCGGTTCGGGCGCCAAAGGCAAAGCGCGCACCGGCCACCGGCTTGAATTTCAGTTCCAGGTCAGTAAAAATAATCAGTCCCTTATACTCGAGGTTGAACTTTCCTCCCTTAAACGAAACCTTCACTTCCACGAATTCATCCCCGGTAAACATGTCGGCCGGTTCCTCCGTTTCGGGATCGATGACATAGGCATCCGCCTCTGTGAGTCGCCGACTGCCGGTGAAGTGGGCCACTGCCTGGCTTATGCCGCCGATAAAAATCTCGATGGAGGGCGCTTCGCCACCTCCGCTGTCCCATGAATCGAAGGAGAGGCGCAGTCCATCGCCCACGCCGTTCTCGGCCGGGCTGAACGTGTTGTCTGGGATGTTCCGGCCGAAACTGAAGCTCATGCCGTCAGCGGGATCGGCCGAGGTGTTGCCTCCCATCAGCATCCGGAAGCCGGCCTCAAACTCGCCGATGGTTTGGCCTTCGCTGAAGTCGTCAACGATCCAGGAACCGTTCTGGTTGCCCTCGGCCAAGGTTAACTGCAACACGCCGTCCTCCGCGTCGTCGTCGATCCACTCCACCACGGTGGTACCGTATACCTCGGTTCCGTCGGGGTAGTCATCGTTGAAGTCGGTCTCGAAGTTCCACTCCGCGTGGGCGGCGGTTGCGGTGAGCAGGCCGGCCAGGGCCAAGCGCTTGATAGCACAATGGATGCGTTTCATTTGTTGGTTGAAATATATTTAGTTTAATGAAACAGGAGTTTATCCGTCACCGTCCCATCGTCAATCATTGGTTGGGGTTGTATCCAGCGGCCGAGCGGCAATTCTTTTCTATACTCCCTACTTCACCTCCAGCCATTGACTGGTGCTGTGGCTGTTAAACTCGGGGGCATACATGCTTTGGATATTCGCGATGCCGGATTGATAACGCCCGCGATGGAACACCTTTACCGGATACTCGAAGACGTAGGTGCCCTTGGGAAGATAGTCGATGAAGAAGTGGCTTGAGGCGTCACGGGTCGATTCGTAGTAAGCCAAGCCATCCTGATACTTGTAGCGGGACAGCACATTCACCGGCTCTGTGCCGCTGCCGCGCTGATCGTTCATGTGGACGAATTCCATGTCGCGGTCGGTTCGCAACACCAGCCGCACGACCAGTTCGTCGCCTGGTACGAGGTCACGCTCGATTGCCTTGAGCATTTGGCCGGTCTTCGTATTTTCCCGGATGAATATCTCCTTGGTCAAGCGCAGCGGCGTGGCCTTGTGTTGTGTGATTTTGGACATGTCCTCGAGGTATTGCCAGTGCACGCTGCCCCACGCGACGCCGGCGTCTAGCTTGGTCGTCTCCACTTGGCCAAGCGTGGACATGATGTCGGCACGATCGAACTTTTTTTGATAAAACCCGGTGCCGGCCTCGACCTTCTCCGGTTTCACTGTCTTGCCGCCGAGCGACACCTCGACCAGTTTGGTTGAGG
>JAKUOU010000034.1 GCA_022451065.1 Pedosphaera sp.
TGTCCTCGGCACCGTTTCGGCAATCTACATTGCATCACAGGATAGCAAAAACCTTTGGGACACCCTGATGGGCTACGTTGGCTTGATTCTGGGTACGCTGGGCGGCTTATTTACCTTGGCCATATTCACAAATCGCACGGCAAGTATTCACGCATGGACCGGGGTCATCGTAGCGGCGGCCGTTTTATATTATGTGAAATTTCACACCAACGCCCACACTCTGACTATCGGAGCCGTCGGAACGGTTACATGTTTCCTGTCCGGTTGGATTGCGAGCCTGATCATCCCGGCAAAAACCAAAAACCTCGACGGCCTGACTTGGACCAAACTCAATCACAACTAACATTTGGCCAAGCGAGCATTTAGCTTTGAAACTTGGCTTCGCCAAATCGCTGAGGTAGGCAATATGCATTTCCGCGGGAAGTAAATTAAGGCCAACCATCGAAAACGCGCGCTCCATCCATTTCGTCGGCATTTGCGGCACCGCCATGGCCTCCGTCGCGGCGGCGTTGAAGGAGCGCGGCATCGCAGTCAGCGGCTCCGACCAAGGCATCTACCCGCCAATGTCGAACTTCCTCGAGGAACGCGGTATAGAGGCCAGGCCGTTCGACGAAGCCAACCTCGCGCACAAGCCGAACCTGGTCGTCATCGGTAACGCCATCTCCCGAGGCAACCCCGAGGCTGAATACGTACTCGAACACAATCTCGCCTACTGCTCATTGCCGGAACTACTCAGACATCGGTTCCTCCGAGGTAAACGCTCACTCGTCGTCTCCGGCACGCACGGAAAAACGACCGCCGCCTCGCTGCTCGCCTGGCTGCTCGAGTATAACAGACTCAACCCCAGCTTCCTCATCGGCGGCATCCCAAACAACCTTGGTCAGGGCGCGCGTTTCACCGACAGCGACTGGTTCGTGATTGAGGGCGACGAATACGACACCGCGTTTTTCGACAAGCGCAGCAAGTTCGTCCACTATCTGCCCGAGGCCGTGGTGATCAACAATCTGGAGTTCGACCACGCCGACATCTTCGGCAGCCTGGCCGAAATCCAAACTTCGTTCCGGCATCTCATCAATATCGTCCCGCGCAACGGCCTATTGCTCGCCAACGCCGACGACGCCAACCTCTTACCACTCCTTGGGATCGACCACTGTCCTGTACGCCGCTTCGGCTTGGGCGATAATTCTGACGACCTGGCCAGCGGCTTGGCTTTCAGCGAAAGCGGTTCCGAGTTCCAGCTTGGTGACACGACATTTCGAATCCCTATGATCGGCGAACTCAACGTCCGTAATGCCCTCGCCGCACTGTTGCTTGCGCGCTACACCGGGCTTAGCGACGAGCAGATCCAATCCGGATTCGACACCTTCAAGGGTATCCAGCGGCGATTGGAGATTCGTGGTGAAACCGGCGGCATAATCGTGATCGACGACTTCGCACACCACCCCACCGCTATCCGCGAGACGCTCAAGGCACTTGGCCAGCGATACCCCGGCCGCCGCGTCTGGGCCATCTTCGAGCCGCGAAGCAACACCACACGCCGCAACCATTTTCAGTCCGAACTCGCCGAAGCACTACGCTTGGCTAAGCGCGTCGTCGTCGCGGAAATCGCCCGACTCGAGCAAGTACCCGAAGGAGAACGGCTCGACCCGGCAAGACTGATGGAAGACATCCGTACCGCCGGCACCAAGGCCGACTATCTCCCGACTTCAGACGAAATCGTCACCCAAGTCACCGTCCAAGCCGAACCCGGGGACATCCTCTGCGTGCTCAGCAATGGTGGTTTCGGCAACATTCACCAAAAGCTGCTGGCCGCCCTGGCCGAGCGAAGCACTAAAAAACTGTAGGCCTTAACAGGCCATCAGAATCTGTTCACAAAGCCCTACCGGCGGCGAACCCGCAACTTCGTATAACGCGAACTCGGTTGATAGTAGTAATACGGCTGCCGATAGCCCGGGGTGAAGACGCTCTGCGGCCGGTTGCGGATGCTGCGGTTGATGGCCTTGACCGTCGAGTTCTCGAGGAGCGAATAGCGGTTGGTGTACTGTTTCTTTTTCTGCGCTTCCTTGTAGTACGGCTCGCGCCCGGCCATGAACACGCCACCCTTTGGTGGTGCGGTGATGATCGTCGGCCTACCTGACGTCGAATGCGGTTGCGGTTGCGGCTTGGCCGTTGCGGTTTGAAATGTGTTGCCATGAAAACTCAGCGTCATGGGCACGCCGCCAGCCTCGATCTGCGCCCGGCCGGCAGCGGCATCAACGGCGAGCAACCGGAGCGACCCGCCGGTATCCCCCTGGGTAAGCGTGAAGTGGGCGGTGCGCACCGGCTCAGTAGTGCGATCCACCTTGGCCACACAGACCTTGTACTCGCCGCGAAGCCGGTAGATGCCGGTCAGTTTGTAATCGATGCCATTGGGCGGCACCAGTGCCTCGGCCTTCTCGTATGTCTCCACGCGAAACTCAACGCCATCGGAGTCACTAGGGTATGAAACGGTCGCCAATTTGCCGTCACCTTCGACCATCTGGCCAATCGGCTTCCAATCGCCGTCGCTTGTTTTAGAAAAAACCTGATAGGCCAAGCCACGCTCAGTCTCGAACTCGAGTTGTACCGATTCGCGCTTGGCCAACGGGACGGCGTCGGATGCCTGAGGCTCGGCCGCTTTGGCCTCGGTGACCAACAAGGCCGAAGCTACCAACAGACCCAGACCCGCCATGAATCCGGCGGCAATGGCTTTCATGAGAGGGAGGCTAGTCCCCGTCGCCCGGCAGCACAAGCCTTGTCCATTGCCAACGACAGGGGTCGGGCCTAGACTTGCCGCGGCCTTGGCATGAATGTTTCCGGCTCCACAATCCTGATCACTGGCGGCACCGGCTCCTTCGGAAACCGCGTTGCTACGCATCTGCTCAAGCAGTCCCCCGCTGAGATTCGCATCTTCAGCCGCGACGAAAAGAAACAGTGGGAGATGCAGCAGGCGTTCCCGCAGTTCCAGTACATCGTCGGCGATGTGCGTGAGGAAGCCTGTCTCGAGGAGGCTGTGACCGGTGTTGATCTCGTTTTCCATGCTGCCGCACTCAAGCATGTGCCGTCGTGCGAAAAATACCCATACGAGGCCTACAAGACCAATGTCGTCGGTTCGCAAAACGTATGCCGCGCCTCCAAGGCTGCCGGCGTGAAGACGTTCGTCGCCCTCAGCACCGACAAAGCCGTCAAGCCGCTCAACGCCATGGGCACCAGCAAGGCAATGATGGAGAAACTCGTCTGTAGCCAAAACCAGAACGGCGGCGATACGAAGTTCTGCTGCGTACGCTACGGCAACGTGATGGGTAGCCGCGGCTCGGTCATCCCGCTGTTTAAACGGCAGATCGAAAACGACGAGCCGATCACCCTTACCGTGCCGGAGATGACGCGCTTCCTTATGACGCTCGACCAGTCGGTCGGCCTTGTGTTGCACGCGATGCAACACGCGACCGGTGGCGAGATTTTTGTCCGTAAAGCGCCGGCCAGCACTATTGGAAAACTCGCCGAGGCCGTCTGCCAGAAGTTCAGCCCCAAGGGCATTGATCATCCGATAGAGGTCATCGGCATTCGCCTCGGCGAGAAACTACACGAGACGCTCGTCAATGAGTACGAGATGCAGCGCATCACCGAGGAGGAACTCTTTTACGCCATCCACCCCGAGTACCACGTGCCGGACCACCGCGCCGAACAGCCGCTCGGCACCGAATACACTTCCAACAACACCCGACAACTCGAGTCCGCCGCCGACATCAAGCTGCTGCTCGACAAAATGGGCGAAGTTGAGTTTTACATCTGATCCTCTTGGCCAAGCGCATGCCGAACCCGCTCCGACAAATGTTGCGCCCTCGTTCCGCCGCAGATTTTACAGCGCAACTCGTTGCTAATGGTGAGGTTAAGACCGCGCTTGATATCGGCTGTGGCACACGCTCGCACCTGAGCCAATTCCGGCCGGATATACAGACCACCGGGCTCGACGCCCACTCCGAGGCCATAGACCTCGCCAAGCAGCGCGATGTCCACGACCACTACATTCAAGCCGATATCTTAAGTGACAACCTCGACGCCACGTTTGACCTCGTCACCCTTTACGGCCTCATCGAGCATTTGCCGAAAGCCAAGGGGTTCGAGTTGCTCGATCGCGTCGAACGGTTGTCAGCCAAGTTCATTTTGCTCGAGACGCCGCACGGCTTCGTCCCGCAGGGACCTGAGTTTGGTAACGAGTATCAACGACACCGCTCCGGTTGGTTCATCCACGAATTCGAGGGACTTGGCTACAAGGTGCACGGCACAACCGGCACGCGCTACCTGCGCGGCTACATGGCCGGACCGAGGTACGGTTTTCCCGGCTGCCTGCTGCTCGACGAAGCACTAACACTGGTGCTCCGCATCAACCGAAAACCAAAACACGCCTTCAACCTCCTCGCCGTAAAGGATGTGCGCGGCGTCCCGGCGCGCCACAAAAGGGAGGCCCAGCCTTGAGGCTGCTTATCCTCGGCGGCAGCGGCATGCTGGGCCACCAACTTTGGCGCAGTCTCCACGCACAACACGACACTTGGGTGACGCTGCGCCGTTCGGTCGCCGACTTCGCCGCGCACAATTTGTTCGACCAGGCCAAGGTGATCCAAGTCGATGACATCACCGACGACGAGTCGCTTGGACGTGCCCTTGACCAAGCGAAGCCCGATGCCGTGATCAACTGCGTCGGCCTGATCAAGCAGCGCGACGAAGCCAGCGACGAGGCACTCGCCATGCGCGTTAACGCTGAGTTTCCCCACCGCTTGGCCAAGCGCTGCAGCGAAACCGGTGCGCGGCTGATTCACTTCAGCACCGACTGCGTCTTCGCCGGAACTAGGGGCAACTACACGGAAGATGACCCCGCCGACGCCACCGATCTTTACGGCCAATCCAAGCACCGGGGCGAAGTCACCGGCCCCCAATGCGTGACCCTCCGCACATCGATGATTGGCCACGAACTCGGCACCAATTTGTCACTGCTGGATTGGTTTATAAGTCAGCAAAGCCAAACCATAAATGGCTTTACTAAAGCCATTTACAGTGGTTTTACCACGCTCGAAATGGCACGGATCATTGTACGTATTCTTACCCGGCATCCCACACTTTCCGGCCTGTGGCACGTCGCCAGTAAACCTATTTCCAAGTTCGATTTGCTGAAACTTTGTCAGATAAAACTTAGCTGGGAGGGTGTCATCAAGCCGAACGACGAATTCGTCTGCGACCGTAGCCTCAACGGAGACCGCTTCAACGAAGCCACCGGCTACAAACCGCCAGGCTGGGAAGCGATGATTAGCGAACTGGCGCAGAAACCATGAGCGATCGGTCGCGCATCATCTCGGTCATCCCGGTGTACAATGGGGAACGCTTCATCTGTGCCACGCTCGACTCGCTTGCCTCCCAGACGATCCAACCCGATCGCGTGATCGTCCTTGACGACGCTTCGACCGACGGCACCGCGCAACTCGTCGAGATGTACAAGCCGCTCGATTGTGAACTGATCCGAAGTAGGCAAAATGAAGGGTTGTTTCGAAATTTCAACAAGGCGCTCAGCTACGCCACCGGGTGCGACTACCTGCATTACATCTGCGCTGACGACGTATTACTGCCAAATTTCATGGAGCAAATGACTACCGCACTCGTGGATGCGCCGGCGCCGTCGTTCAGCTATTGCCTGCCGGAGTTCATAGACAAGGACGGCAACCGGCTCGACACCAAGCCAAAAAAAAAATCAGCTGCCGCGCGTGAAGTTTGCGCCGATATGCTACTCGCGCAACACAGCGAATGCGACTCGCTCATGCTCGGCGGCGTGCTGATCAAGTCGCTTGGCCAAACGTGCCCGGTCACGTTTCGCACTGATATGCCACACGCGGCCGACTGCGTTTTTTACTCCGACCTAGCCAAGGCCTCCGAACAGCGCATGGCGGTGCCGGAGGTACTGCTGCAGATCCGCCGCCATCCGTTCAGCATGACCAAGCGCAACGAGGAAAACATCCAAAGCTGGGTGCTCGACGAATGGGAGGCCATTCAGCACGCGTTTGGCTTGATGGATCAGGCTAGTTTGCCACGATGGCTGCGGCGACAAAAATTGCGCTGCATGTTCGCCGCGCGCTCCCGGGTGAAGATGCAGCAGGTGACCGGTGAAAAACCGGAATATGCCCGGCGCATTTTCGAGTCCGCCCGGCCCAAGGTGCCTTGGCTGCATTGGCAACTCGGGACAATCACTGTGTTTTTGCGCGACCTCTTTTTCGGCTCGTCACTCAACAGGGAACAGTGGCAGTAAACGACAAAGTGAATTTACCGTTTATCTCAATTGAACGCTCGCCCGGTTGGTTCAAGCCGTTCGGGGGCGCAGCTATTGTGTTGGTCGTCGTCACGCTGTTTCTATTTTGGGACAGCTTTGATCCGGCACTGATTTTGTTCTCGAACGACGGCCCACTTGGCTCGATCAGCACCGACGCCATCAAGATGCCCGGTACCTTTTCCGGCTATTGGCACGATCTGAACTGGCTCGGCTACGAGCAGCCCAGCGCGTCGCCCGGCATCTACATGGCTCTTGGTCTGCTGCTGCAAAAGTCTGTCCTCTACCTCAAATGGTGCACACCGATTTGCCTGGTCATCCTCGGGCTGTCCGCCTGGTTTTTCTTCCGCACGCTTGGCTTCCGCAATCTCACCTGCACACTCGGCGCCGTTGCTGCGGCCTTCAACATGGAGGTCGTCTCTTACGCCTGCTGGGGATTGCCGTCGCGGTCGCTCACATTCGCCACCTCCTTCCTCGCCGGAGCGTTTATCCTGCGCGCACTCAAATCACGTCCCTGGCCCAACCTAGCCTTGGCCGGTGTTTGTGTCGGGCTGGGTTTAATGGAGGGCTACGATGTTGGTGCACTGTTCAGCCTATACATCGCAGCATTTGTACTCTTCGGGTTTGTCATAAGACGCCTCGAGTCGGACAAGCCGGCTGCGCTTGGCAAGGATGCAGGACGCGGGTTGGCTGCTATCACGGTGGTGGCGCTGGTTGCAGCCTTGGGTGCTTCGCAGACGCTGTCCACACTCATCGGCACACAGCTCCAAGGTGTAAACAGTAGCCAGTCCGGCGATCTACAAACACCCGAGCAACACGCCGCGGCAAGGGAGCGGCAGTGGACATTTCTCACGCAGTGGAGCCTGCCAAAAATGGAGACGCTCCGCATCGTAATCCCCGGCCTTTACGGTTACCGCCTCGACACGCCACGTCAATATGACACTGACAAATTTCGCTCACTAGACGGCGGAAAATACTGGGGCTCGATGGGTCAGGATCCGATGCTCGAGCGTATTGCCGAGGTCGAGGAAGTCATTGCCGAGTTTGGCCAACGCAATGTCGTCCCCGGCGAATTGGCCGAGGTGATGAACATTTCCGTTCAGGAGGCGGCGCAACTGAAGAGCTTGGTTCAGAACAAAAACCAGTTCCTACAGCGCCACTCAGGCTCGGGCGAATACGCCGGAATTATCGTAGTGCTGCTCGGGATTTGGGCGCTGTTTTTTGCATTGCAAAAACGGATGAATATTTATTCTCCAATCGAACAACGAATGATTTTGTTTTGGGCAGGGCTCGCGCTGGTGTCGCTGTTGCTGGCATTCGGTCGGCATGCGCTGTTCTACCAACTCGTTTATCAATTGCCGTTTTTCAACACGATGCGAAACCCGATTAAATTCCTGCATCCGTTGCACTTCTCACTGATTATCCTTTGCGGCTACGGCGTCGAGGGCCTGCTCCGCCTGGCCAGGCGCGAGGGTGCGGAGCCAAGCCGTGCGGCGCGACTTTGGGTACGCGGCACGGGCATCGTCGCCGGTGTGATGCTCCTCGGCTCGCTGATTATAGGAGCGTCAAAAAAATCGCTCGGGCAGCACATCGCCTCGAGAGGCTTCGACACTGATACCGCGCAGGTGATGGCCAGCTTCAGCGCGATGGAAATCATCCTGTCGGCACTGATGCTCGGTGCGGGTGTCTTCCTCATAGCAAAAATAATGCGCGGTGGCGAAGTGGCGAAGTGGGCGGTGGCGCTTGGCCTGTTGATCGTAATCGACCTTACGCGCGCCAACTCGCCGTGGGTGCAGTATGACGATTATAGGCATAAGTACGAAGCCGGCAATCCGCTCATCAGCACCTTGTCCAGGTCACCGCATGAGGGGCGTGTCACGATCTCTCCCCTGCCCTCCGGACTACTCAACCAGCTATACCGTATCGAGTGGCTGCAGCATCAGTTTCTCTACAACAACATCCAGTCGCTCGACCTCGTTCAAATGCCGCGAATGGCCGCCGACCACGAGGCATTCGAGCGGCGCTTCACCATCACCGGCGACACAAACTCGCACTATCTCGCCGGGCGACACTGGGAACTCACCAACACGCGCTGGCTGCTCGGCGGCACCAACGACGTTGCTTTTTTTAACCGCCAATTCGATCCCGGCAAAAGTCGCTTCACGGTGGCCACGAACTTTGCCGTCGGACTCCGGCCCGGCACGAAAAACCCGAACGCACCGGGCACGGAGGATTTCACGACACAATTCAACCCGACCGGCCAGTACAGCCTGATCCGTTTCAATGGTGCGCTGCCCCGAGCCAAGCTATACAGCCATTGGCAGGTACAGACGAATGACGCTGTGACACTCGAGACCTTGGCCAAGCGGGAGTTCGACCCCCACGCCTCGGTGATCGTCAATTCTCCGATCGCCCCGACAACTGCCGCGCTTGGCAAAGCTGCCGGCGAAGTCAGCACCCAGTCTTATCGGCCTAAGGAAATCCGGCTTACAGCCCAGCCCGCAGCCGAGTCGGTGCTGCTGCTCAACGACCATTGGTCACCACATTGGCACGTCACGGTCGACGGCCAGGCGGCGGAACTGCTGCGCTGCAATTTCGTGATGCGTGGAGTACGACTTTCACCCGGCATCCATGAAGTGGTGTTCCGTTTCCAGCCGCCCCTGACTTGGCTTTACGTCAGCCTGGCCTCGCTGCTCGGCGGCTTTGGGCTGCTTGGTTTTATCATTGTGGACGAGCGGAAAAAAACTTCGGCGTAATGGGCGAGCAGCAAAACTACTACCGTGAGAACGAGGAGTACGCCGACTTCCTTGAGGGCTGGGATCCCGGTTTTTATGCCAAGTACGCCAACACACTCTGCCCGGACGAACCCGCCGGCAAGGCGCTTGATGTCGGCTGCGGCGTGGGCCAGGTGGTGAAGCGACTAATGGAGTTAGGGCACAAGGCTCACGGCGTCGAGGTGTCTGGACCGAGCATCGAAAAGGCCAAGCAAATCAGCGAGCGATGCCAGCTTTACGACGGTCGCAATCTGCCGTTCGGCGATGCCACCTTCGACAGCGTAGGTGCGCTGAATGTGCTCGAGCACGTCGAGGAACCGGAGGCGTTCATCGCCGAGTTGGTGCGCGTCGTGAAACCAGGTGGCAAGGTCGTCATCTCGAGTCCGAATTTTTTCCGGGCGCTTGGCCTGCGCGACTACCACCCGAAGATGCGCGGCATCGGGAATAAATGGCGAAACTGGCAACGGCTCCAGGCCAAGCGCCGGCAAATGATGGCTGATCCCAGTTCGGTACACTTCGACCGCATGGAGCCGATTAGTCGCAAGCCATTCCAGCCGGACGATGACGCGATCGTCGCAACCAACAGCTTCGAGATAAAATTCTTCCTGGAGCAAAACGACTGCGACGTGCTACGCGTCGAGTGCACTGACCGCCATGTCGCCAAACCGATCGACATTGCACTCAACCTCGGCCCGTGGCGCTACATCATGTTCAACGCCTTCGTCGTTGCCCGCCGAAAATCTTAAAATAAAAAATACATACCAATGCAAGCGAAACCTCTTAACGGAAATAAGCAATGGGTCCGCGATTATAATTGGCTAAAACAGTTGGCAGCGATGAACATCAATCATCCAGGGATGACAATTAGGCTGACAGCAGTGCTTGCAGCCATCTTGTTGGTGGGATGCAGTAAGCCGCAACCACCCACTGTGGAGAAAGCCGCCAAGCCCGTTGCCGAGACACCAGTGCACCTGGCGCCGGAGCCGGTTGAACCCGCTGTCAAAGAGGCACGCCCGGAATTGCCGGTAGACAAACCAACAGCCAAATTAAAAACTCCAGAGGTTTCACTTTGGGAGGCTGCCAGAACGGGAAACATTGAAGCGGTCAAGCTGCATCTGTCTGGTGGCTTCGATTCAAATACCAAGGATGAGGGTGGATGGGTACCCCTGCATGGTGCATCTGGTTCAGGCCAAAAGGAAATTGTTGAACTTCTTTTGGTAAACGGGGCAAATGTGAATGCCACAGCTTTGAGCGGAAAAACTGCCCTCGATTATGCGGTGAAGGCTGGGCACAAGGAAACCGCCGATCTGCTGCGCCAACATGGCGGCAAAAAGCGAGCTGAATTGCAATCTGGAGTTAAATAGTCGCTTTTCAATGGTCTTTCACTGTGAAAAAGAAAATTACTATTAGTTAAGTATGTCCATTAGCTTGAAATTGCATTGTTTTGTATTCCTAGGTGCTTGTCTCCTCTTCACGATGGAGCCTTTGGTCGCACGGATGGTGCTTCCCCTCTACGGGGGTTCCTTCCACGTATGGTCGACGACCCTCACTTTTTTCCAGGGAATTCTCTTTTTCGGCTATCTGTACTGCCACATCTTTGCCAAGCGCCTAGGAGGATGGCATCTGGCGCTCGTGGTGGCTCCCCTGGTGTGGCTCCCACTGGTGAACTGGATCGGCCTTGCTCCCCCTGGCGATGGTGACCCGGCCTGGTCTCTCCTCTTTCAGCTAACCCTCCACATAGCCCTCCCCTTTGGAATCCTGGCCACCACCAGCGTGATCGCCCAATCCTGGTTCACCCGCAGTGACACCGACGGCAGTTCCCCTTACCCTCTATACGCCAGTTCCAACGCAGGCTCCCTCTTGGCCCTCCTAGCTTACATCGCCCTGTGCGAGCCTCTCTTCGGTCTCAGCGTCCAGCGGAGCCTTTGGTACGTGGGATATTTGGTCTATGCCGTGCTGGCCTGGCGCTGCTGGCGAATGGCGTCCTCACACCCAGAGAAGGTTGAACCGGCTACTCGCACTTCAAGAGATATCAAGACAAGTACCCTAGTCAGCTGGCTCCTTCTAAGTGCCCTCCCCTCGGCCTTTATGCTAGCCGTCTCCAACGTCTTTACTCTCGAACTGGGTTCGGTGCCCCTGGTGTGGGTCCTACCCTTGATCCTCTACCTGCTCAGCTATGTATTCACGTTCGGACGGAAGCAATGGATCCCCCCAAGCTTACTTCACGCCTTTTGGCCTGCGGCTGTAGTGTGTGGACTCTCCTGCCTATATTTTGTCGATAGCGGAAATCTTTGGGTATTCGCAGTGCACTTGGTGGCCCTCTTCGCGCTGGCGATGGTTGGGCACGGCGAATTGCACCGACTGCGTCCTCCTTCCGATCAGTTGACAATTTTCTACCTGACGATCGCCCTCGGTGGCTGGATGGGCAGCATGGCTGTCAGCCTAGTTGCCCCCATTTGGTTCATTAGTTTGGCCGAATATCCCATTATTCTAGGGGTCTTCGTGCTAACCATTCTTAACCTCCGCAAGGGCGATCTGGTAGGTGCCTTGCGGAGGCACCCTATTCTCTCCAGCCTGGGGGTGAGTGTCGCTCTCGCCCTCCCATTTCTCATCAGTTACGTCGAGTTCAACCCCAGGCTCGGCAAGTTCGTCATCTCAAGTCCGAGCGACCTCTCCAATGAGGATGAAGTCATCCACCAACAACGCAACTACTACGGAATCTATCGGGTGGCTGATCGCCCGTTGGACCCACAGAAAATATTTCCCAATATATCCGAGGAAGGGTATGGCCCAGAACCATTCCTGCGTACTCTCTGGCACGGCTCAACCGTTCACGGTTTCCAGATAATGCATCCCATAACGCAGAAATATCCCACCTCTTACTACCACAGTGAAGGACCACTTAAGGATATACTCGGCGACGCTAAGAAAACGCGCAATGTAGCCATAATTGGATTAGGTGTAGGAACCTGTGCAGCTTATTTTAATGAAAAGGATAGCTTAACTTTTTATGAGCTGGATCCTGTTATTGTGGATATTGCAAAAAAACATTTTACCTATTGGGATGACTGTAAAGCTGACAAAAAGATAGTGACTGGTGATGCTCGCCTTAAGTTGAAGCAGGCTCCGAACGACTCCTATGACACCATCCTGGTGGATGCTTTCAGCAGCGACGCCATTCCGACTCACTTGCTTACACGGGAGGCCCTCTCTCTCTACAAAAAAAAACTGGCCCCCCAAGGTACCCTAGTCTTTCACATCACCAACCGCTATTATGACCTTGCAGCGGTCCTCAAGTCGACTAGTGCAGAACAATGGGAAGCTCTGGGCAAGGGATCGTATGAGAGCAACGAGGTCCTTAAACCGTTCCAGGATAATGCGCTCTACTGCGTTCTCCGTCGCAAGGGCGACGATGTCTCCGCACTACGTGCAGCGGGCTGGCGCTCCATGGAAGGTTATCCGAATGAGTGTGCACCCTGGAGCGATGATTATATCAACACGTTGTTACCCTTATACTTTAGGAATCTCGACTATTAGAATGCAAAGAGAAAGTATAGATGGACTCCCATGCATTGCGCAGTGACTGGAAAAGATATTGCCGCTCTGTTGTCTAATCCACTGCAGCAAGACCTGTGAAGAATTGAAATAAATCAGTTCGACTTTAAAGCGGAATGCAACACATGGCATGCCGCAGAAGCGGCTGTAAAATTTAAATCAAAGCTTTTTTGGGAACCTATCTACCATCCGAATCATTAATCTTGCCAAAGTTTGCTTAATTTAATCAGCTTCCCAAGCAGTTTCATATAAAACTTAAAATAAACACGATCATGTGCTCACCTAACGTAATTGAAAATGTTCGCAAGAGGATTTCCCGAAGAAACCTTCTTCAAAGTTTTGGAGCAGCTGGAGTTCTTGCGTCCATGGGGCAAGTGACCGCTGCAAAACCAAAAAGTAAAAACAAAACCCACAAGCCTGTGACCTTTTCCAGGGTGGTCGATCTAAGTCATACTCTTCATCCGGATTTTCCGGCGTGGTTTATTCCGGGGGTGGAAAAGACCTTTGGAACGAAAACTTTTTCACCTCCTGCGATAGTGGAAGTGGAGCGCATTATGAAATATGAGGAGGTGAAAATTAATCTAAATAAGGTTTCCTATTGGGAACATGTCGGGACTCACATGGATGCGCCTAGTCATTTTTCTGAGGGAAGTACCGTGGATCAAATCCCTGCGGCGGATTTGGTTTTGCCATTGGCGGTGATCGATATAAAAGCCAAGTCTACGTCGGACCCCTTGGCTTTGCTGACACTTGAAGATATCAATGCTTGGGAAAGCAAACACGGGCCGATCCCAAAACGCGCATGCCTCGCGATGAATAGTGGTTGGGCAAAACATGTGAACACTCCCAAATTCAAAAGTCTCAACGGCAAAGGAGAACATCGTCAGCCTGCATTTCACATTGATGCGATTGAGTTTATCAAGAAGGAACGGGATGTCGTTTCCATTGCGGTGGATACGTTTTCTTTCGACAATTTGCATTCACCGGAAAACGATGTTCACTACGCTTGGCTTGGAGACGAAAGATGGGGCATTGAGAACGTCAACAATCTGGACGATGTCCCCGCCGTGGGAGCGACCGTGGTTGTCGGACAACCCAAAATTAAAGATGGGTCAGGTGGCCCAAATCGTGTCATGGCCTTGGTTTAGCACTTGGCTAATCGAGGCACATTAGTCAGCTGGAATAATCGGCTCTTCGCCCAGCAGTTTTGCGAGGGTGGGTTCCATGGCTTCGGCCCAAGCAGCGTAGCCCTTTTCGTTCGGGTGTGTGCCGTCTGGGATGAGATTATGGCGGAGTCTGCGATCGTTAAGAAATGCTTCGTTGATGTTTAGGTAATGCACCATTTTGCCATCGCCGATGTCTGCGATGAGTTCATTGACTGTCATGTTAATCCGCCTTGCTCCGTCGTCATCTCCTGCGCCACGTGGGAAGATTGCCAAGACAAGAACCTTGGTTTGAGGCAGTTTTGTCCTGAGTTGATTGACGATCAACCGGATATCGCGGGCGGTGACTTCGGGCGGACTGCTCATGTGGTTGTTGGTACCTATCATTAGTACCGCCAGCTTAGGTGAGATGCCGTCGATGTTGCCGTGTTCGAGCCGCCATAAAACGTGTTCGGTGCGGTCGCCGCTAATCGCTAAATTTACGGCATCGCGATTGGCATAGTATTGGTCCCAGACTTTTTTGCCGGCTTTATCCCACCAGTGGGTAATCGAGTCGCCAATCAAGAGAAGGTCGATATTCCCTTTCTTGACTCGTTTGTTCATAGAGTTGTGCCGCTCCAGCCAAGCGGACTTGTGCCAGCGCGGTTCGGGACGGGCGGTGATGATTCTGTCGCCGTCGGTCATCCGCCAGGTGGGAATGCTGACGTTGTCGTAAGTGACAGTTGTGGTGACTTTTTCGAGTTGAGAACAGGCTGGCAGCCCGATGTAAAACTTTCGACTCATTGGGATTTCAACGGAACCGAGTTCCTTCCAATGAAATCCGTCGGGCGACATATACCCTGTGAACCGGTCCCGAAAACGGATAAGTCGAACCCAGTAAGGGGTGCTAAGTCGGTTCTTTTTAATGATATGTTTTTCGCCTAATTGCCTCTCGCCATGGGTGGTTGTTTTGCCTCCACTTTCCGTTCGAACGACCAAGGCACCGCTCCAATGTGGCAATAGCAAAACGGATGCATGGCGTGAATCAGCGTCGAGGCTTTCACGCATCATCACGCCGGGCTTGGTCCATTGCGAACTCATGGGACGAACGATACGCGCGGTGATGGTTCCTTCGCCGGTGAAGGGAGCGAAAGCGAAATGAAATTTGTCACTTTCTCCATTAATATCTCTGCCTTCGCCTTCGAGCGTGAAGTTTTTGCCATTGAATTCGGTGAACCCGGATATTCCAACATTGCCGATGTCCTTGCTCAGCCAAGGGCCAGGCAATGCCGCGCTGGCTGGGAGTTCGGCGGAAGCAGCGCTGACGCCTGCTTTATTCGCCGCTTTGACAAGATAGAAATAAAGGCCACCGCGCTCTAAGTCTGTGTCGTGAAATTCAGGTGCAGAGACTTTTTCGGCGATTGCTTGGTACGGCCCACCAGATTTGATGGCACGGTGAATCGAATAATTTTCCGCATCGGTGCAACTTACCGGATCGATCGACTTTACCCACGTGAGGTTGATTCCCTGATCGGTAGTCCGCGCAACGAGCCCCGCTGGGGTGCCGGGAGCTTGGTTTGCTTTGCCTTGTGTCAGTTGCGGCCGCCAATGCACGAGCGTACCCAGCCCGACATGATCTCGATTGTGGTTTTCCGGCCGCTTCATTTCAGCCACCTTCGCTGAATAGGGTGCCGGAACACCTCGGCGATTTGCATAATGATGGTAAGATCGTTCGAAGATGGGCCAAAAGCCACCGCGACTGACAGTGGAGATTTTATCATAGTTATTGTGGCGACCTCCGAATCCATATTTGCCTGTGCGATCAAGGTAATGCTGGTACGGCACCTCTTCGCCGAGGCCGTATTTAGCGGTATACTCGAAGCCTTTCAGAATGCGATTGCCGCCCCAGCCATAAAGGTCAACACCTTGGTTCCAAGCGACTTCGGCGGCGCCCCCAAGTAGGCCAAGGCCAAGTTGAGCGTAGTGTTGGGCGCGAGTTGTCTCCTGACATTGGCCGGTCGGGTAGACGATCATGTGCGGGATGCTACCGTTGCCGGCTCCGTTCACGGCGTATCGCACCGTCTCCTCAAATCGTTCTCGATCATTGCAAAACACTGCAATCGCCATGTTGGTTTGTAGTGCCGCCGTTTCCCAATTTCCGTTTGCGAAATAAGCGTAGTGCTTGATCGTCGGATGCCATGCCTCCACAAAGGATTTCTCGCAGCGCTTGGCCTCGCTCTCAGTCCAACCGGAATCGGTGTAACGCAGAATCTCAGCCGCATTGGCAAACTTAAAACCCTGCAATCCAGACGCAAGTACACCGTCGATACCACTCACTTTTTTCAAGGTGCGAGCCCAAGCGTTCAGAATTTCGATCGCCTTGTCAGCATGGGCTTGTTTGCCGGTAATTGCCCACATGAGCGAGTTTTGATAAGCCGCCTTGGCATCACTTTGAGCGATGCCGGTATTGATGTTAGGCGCGCGCCCCCATTCCTCAACCGGACCCCGCATTTTGTAGTCCGCCTTGGCGTTGGCACTTTGCTCCAAAACCTTGAACCCCTCATAAATCGGCCCCCGCTTTTTAGCAACCGCCTCCTTCATCCGGGCAATATCCTCCCTGCTATGGAGCAACCCGGGATGAATAAACCCATCCGCGGCATAACCCATTAATGATGTGATCAAAAATATGGTTGGAACATTTACAGTGGAAAATAAGTTCACTCTAAAACCACTCTGAAAAAATCGTCTTTTCAACATTTCAACGGTGTAACGGCTTTATTTTACATAAACAAAAAAAGTGCAAGTACAGATAATTCTCAAAGCGTAGAAACTTCATTCTCTACCACCAGAAAAGATTAACTTGCCCAAATCAATTCGCACGTGGGAGCCTTGTTCAGCGCGTCCGAAAAACAAGAACCTCTTGTCATTTCAAATGAAATTTTTGAACCCAACACATATCCTCCTTAAATCGATTCTTTTTTGCCCGTTAATTGTTATTCATCCGGCAAATGCTGAGAAAAAAAACGACTCCGAATTTCAAAGAATACAAACACAAACTTGGAAGGAAGTCTTTACTGACGAATGCGTTGGTGATTGGAAGAAGCTATGGTTTTTGGATGGAGTTAAGGCGAAGGTCACAAATAGTGATGAAGCAATGACGATTGATACGACCAACGGCTACGCGGTGCTTTGGACGAAGCAGTCGTTCGAGGGCGATCTTCGCATTGAGTACGACTTCAGGCGGGTCGATCAATACAACAAGGGAGTAAACATCATTTACATTCAGGCAACTGGTGACGGACAAAACGGGTGCGTTGAGGATATCTCGAAGTGGTCGAACAAGCGGAACTTGGCGGCGATGAGCGACTACTTCATGAACATGCACACGTATCACATCAGCTACGCCGCCTATCCGAAGGATTACATTCGTGGCCGCCGTTATCTGCCGAACGAAAACAAGCGACTCAAAGGCACCGAACTGACCGGTTCGTTTTTTAACACCGGATTATTCGAGGATCAGCAGTGGATGCATATCACGATCATCAAACAGGCGAAGGATCTGTGGATGGAGATTCAGCATCCCAAAAAAACGCAACTTTTCCACCTTAAAAACGAGGACAAACCGGCCGTTCAAAAGGGCCGCATAGGCCTACGGTTGATGCCCGGTCGTCTATCCCAGTTCAAAAACTTCATAGTCTCGACCGCGAAATAGGCTTACTTTAGCGGCCAATCTTCCGACTCCGTTCGAGCCGTTTTTAAGAAGCGCTCAAAAATAGAAACAATCTTTGGATTCAAGTTGGCGACATCCTTCTTTTCGCCGATGTCCTTGGCCAAATTGTACAGTTCCAGGTCAGCCCCTTTTTTCGGACGCACCACTTTCCAATTTCTCCAACGGGCAGCCTGTTGAAAACCGCGCTCAAAGAATTCCCAATACAAAAAACGATCGTTGATTTGATGCGTTTGATCAAGTAGCGCGGGCAAGACACTGATGCCATCCAACCCTTTTGGTGGCTTGACCCCGGCAAGAGCAGCAGAAGTTGGAAGAAAATCAGCAAACGACCAAATGGTATCGCTAACTGTGTTCACCGGAATGCGGCCTGGCCAACGGGCGATCATTGGCGTCCGTAATCCGCCTTCATACATGGCTCGTTTCGCTCCACGAAGAGGGCCGCTGCTATCAAAAAGACCGTCATAACGATCCGCCGCACCGTTGTCGCTGCAGAAAAACACGATCGTTTTTTTGTCTATCTCCAACTCTTTAAGAAGCGCCATTATTTTACCAATGTGATCATCCATCCGGGTGATCATTGCCGCGTAGACCTTGGCCTGTTCCGGCCACTTTTTATTTTCATACGAGCCGAGGTCCGGGATTTCAAATCGGGCATGCGGCACCGTGTACGGCAGATAAAGGAAGAAAGGTTTCCTCTGGTTTTTGCGGATGAAGCTGAGCGCAAAGCCGGTGAATAAATCGTGAGTATATTGCTGTTGTTTGCCATTCGCGTTGCCGGGTAAATCAAAGCGACCTTCGTTCAGCCAAATGAATGTCGGGTAGAACGAATGCGCTCGGCGTTGATTCAAGTAGCCGAACCATTCATCGAACCCCTGTCGATTCGGAGTGCCCTCCGTTACCGGTTCGCCCAATCCCCATTTGCCGGTAATGCCGGTCGAGTACCCGGCCCCCTTCAACACCTCGGCAACCGTGATATCTTCGGTACGTAGTGGGACTCTCCCTTTCCCACCTCCTAGGCCTTTGACTCCGCCCTTGCCGAAGTTTCCGCGCACTCGTGTGTGCCCGGTGTGAAGCCCAGTCATCAACACACTCCGCGACGGTGCACAAACCGTGGAACCGGCGTAGCATTGGGTAAAACGCATACCCTCGACGGCAAGACGGTCTATGTTTGGCGTTTGGATATGTTTTCCTCCAAAGCACCCGGCATCGCCATAACCCATGTCGTCTGCCATGATTATTACAATATTGGGCCTGCCTAGACAGTGACCGTCGTTGGAGTAACTCCAAACTAACAACGCAATAAAAAGGATTTTTAAGATTCTTGCTATCGACATTATGAACTAGGAAATGGCGGGAGTAGACACACAGGATTCCGTACAAGATTGAATACTGAATTTCAAGATTATTACATGCCAACCTTTTTGCATACTTGTTAAGATTCTCCTCGAAAATCGGCTCTCTAAAAGCTACAAATAGCAAACGACATACCAATTGATTAGTCCCCAGTGAAACACTTCCTAATCACAACAATCGCAGCCGGTGTGGATGTGAATGCGAAGGATAATTATGGTGATTATGGCAAAACACCGCCATCCTATGCCAAAGATGAAATCGCCGACCTCCTCCGCAAACTCGGCGGCAAGACGGGTGAAGCATTGAAAGCTGAAGGGAAATGAAATTGAAACCAAGCCTAGGCTTTACATTGATTGAGTTGCTAGTGGTGATCGCCATTATCGCCATTTTGGCCGCCCTATTGCTGCCTGCCCTGGCCAAGGCACAATATTCTGGCAAACGAACCGTCTGCATCAACAACATCAAACAGCAATACCTCTCGCAGGTGATGTACAGCGCCGACAACAACGGGAGGTTTCCAAAACGTGCCAACCAGATCAGCCCGGATTATCATCGTTGGAACGGCAACAAAGCCAGCGTTGTCGATGTCATGCGCGGCACCTACGTGCCCAACCGCTGGGTTTTAATCTGCCCCATCACTTCCAAGTCTTTTGGAGATAAATGGCCGACCTACGCCCATCCGGCCGGCGGAGAACCCGGAGGATACGGCGGCTGGGACACCGGCATGAATCTTAAACCGCAAAGGCCCGCAGCTCATGTTTACGTGACCTATATGTGGCTGGCCAATTTTTACATGCCGAAATATTTCAATGGGGAGAGAGCGTGGCCAAAAAACGATTCAGAGTGCGATAGTGACCGAGCCTTCATCACCCACCGCATCAGCGACAGTGCTGGAAGCGTTGTTTGGGATGTCGGACACATGGGCGCATTTAACGCGGGAGCCAATGGCAGACCCTTCTTCTCCTTCTCGCTTGCCCCGGATCAACCTGTAGGCATGGCAGATGGCAGCCTCGTGATTCATAACCGTCATCAGGTCAAGAAACGGGCATATGGTGCCCACGGAGGAGACACAACCTACTACTATTGATTTGCTTTGCTCCAATATACACTGTCAAAACACACGTAGAATCTGAGATGAAAGAACAATGGTAACTTTCTTTTATGGCTTCATCCGAAAACTTGAAAATTGCGTTGCTTGGCCTTGGGCGGGCCGGGAAGTTTCATATCCAGAGCATACAGTCGATACCGGGGATCAGCCTGCGGTGTGTGGTTGACGTGGACGAATCCTTGGCCAAGCGCTTGGCCAAGGAATTGGAGTGCAACTATGCGACCGATGTCGATGGACCGCTTGGCCAAGAGGATGTTGATGCGGTCATCGTTGCGTCTCCAACGCACGAGCATTATGGTCAAATCCTAGCCGCGCTCGAGGCTGGCAAGGCGGTCTTCACCGAGAAACCGCTTGGCAGCAGCCTTGAGGAAATCGATAGCTGTTTCGGCTTGGCTAAGCGCAATGAGTTGCCACTGTTCGTCGGCTTCAACCGCCGGTTCGACCCATCCTTCTCCGGCCTGGCACGTGGAGTGAAGGAGGGCCAGGTCGGCGTGCTTCAGATGCTGCGCGTTACCTCGCGCGACTCGCCGCTGCCAACCATGGATTACATCAAGACATCACATGGCATCTTTCACGACTGCATCGTCCACGACTTTGACATGCTGCGCTTCATCACCGGCCAGGATCCGGTGGAAATTTACTCAGTCGGCAGCAGTTTTGTGGAGGGAATCGGCGCACTGGGTGACCTGGACAACGTTCTCGTCGCACTCAAGTACGACGGCGGTATGATTGCCAGTATCGACGTGAATCGGTTTTCGCCCTACGGATACGACCAGCGGATCGAGGTATTTGGTAGCAATGGAATGTTGCAGGCCGAGAACCGATCGCCGGTTTCCACAGTACTGTCGAGCGGTGAGGGCTTATTACGCCCGACGATTGAGCACTCGTTCCCAACCCGCTACCGGGAGGCGTACCGGCAAGAATTGGTGGTCTTCGGTGACTGCTTGCGTGAGGGGAATCCCTTGCCCGTGACCCACGAAGATGTTCGGATGAGTTTCATCCTCTCGGAGTTGGGTGAACAATCCCATCGTGAAGGTAGGCCGCTCCGTGTATCCGACCATCCCGCGCTTACCTAGAGCAGGGATGGACCACTTGACTCAACAAATTTGGACGTCTATTCTTCAATCGCTATGCAAAAAAAAACTATCTCCCTCCTTGCCCGCGAACTCCTTGGCCTGGCTTGACTCGACGATTCAGCGACAAACGGTGTATCGACAAGACGGGTACAGTATTGAAAGCCAAAGACAAATGAAACACATCCTAATCACAACAATCGCAGCCGTGCTTCTGGTGGTTTGTGTGGAGGCGCAAGAGTCATCTCCTCCACCAGAAACACAATCTGCTGGACCAACTGCGTACTGCCAAGCGCAGGATATTAAACCAGCAAACCCAAAAGCAGATCGTGCGCTAATTGATGCTGTACGGAAAGGGTCCAAAGAAACGGAAAAAATTGAAAGGGTAAAACAAGCGATTGCTGCTGGTGCGGATTTGGATGTGAAGATGCAGGGTGGATATACCCCTTTGCATTTTGCGACTATTTACGATCACAAGGAAATCGCCAAAATCCTAATTGCCGAAGGTGCGAATGTGAATGCGAAGAATAAAAGGGATATGACTCCTTTGCATCAGGCAGCTCGTTCTGGTCGCAAGGAAATCACTGAACTCCTCATTGCCAAAGGTGCGGATTTGAATGCGAAGGATGGAAATAGCCTTACACCGCTAGATCTGGCCATCCAGCGCAAAAAAACTGAAACCGCCGATTTCCTCCGCAAACACGGCGGTAAAAAAGGTGCAGTATATTCCATTCATGTTGCCGCAAAAGGTGACATCGAAGCCGTAAAACAACACTTGGCTGCTGGTGCGGATGTGAATGCGAAGGATAAGATCAGAGGGACTCCTTTGCATTATGCGGCGGCTTACGGTCACAAGAAAATTGTCGAACTGCTAATTGCCGCAGGTGCGGACGTAAATTTGAAGGATGAGGAAGAAAAAACAACTTTGCATTATGCGGCTGTGAACGGTCGCAAGGTTATCGGCGAACTACTTATCGCCGAGGGTGCTGATGTGAATGCGAAGGATGAAGATGGCAGAACACCGCTAGATGCTACCTCTGTATTTAACAAAGCCGAAACCGCTGCCCTGCTCCGCAAACACGGTGGCAAGACAAGTGAAGAATTAAAAGCCGCAGGCAAATGAAGGGTGAATCAAGCTGGGCATTCACGCTTATTGAGCTACTGGTGGTGATTGCTATCATTGCTATTTTAGCGGCATTGCTGCTACCCGCGCTAGCGTCCGCAAAAAAAGCGGCCCAACGCGTTACCTGTTCCAATCAACTTCTCCAGCAATCTCTGGCCACACTTCTCTATGTCGATGATAACGACAACGGGCTGCCTTCGCATAAAGATGGCCCTGTGTTGTCCTACTATTCTTGGGGAGGTAAACGTGGAACGGAATACTTGGCAGATGAACGGTTGATTAATCCGTATGTCACCATTAACCGAAAAGTCAAACAAGACGACAACGAAGGTGTCTTCCGCGTTTTCAAATGCCCGAGGGACAATGGAGCAACGCGGGGTCGGTGGAACGCCGATCGCAAACCCAGCTTATTCGATACATTCGGCAACAGCTATTTTTACAATAGCGGCGGCAACTCCAATGGACCCGACGGACTCCACGGCAAGAAAATGAGCCAGATTCGCGCCCCATCTCAGGTTATATTAGCCAACGACTAATCGGTCGGGGCCTACGGATGGCAACTGGAGGTCCCGGGGCCAACTGACAAACCCTTTCAATACAGCTTTTGGCATCACGATTCCGAATCTGGCTGGGGTAATGTGGCTTTTCTCGATAACCACATTGATTATTTTAAAGCCACCTACGACAAGCCGAATTTTCAAAACGGATCGAACTGGACCTTCTTGTTCGATGGGCCGAAGAGGTAGAAGATCGGCACGCACCTGAAAGCATAGCCGTAAAGAAAGAAACCGCCCGATCTCCTCCGCAAACACGGCGACAAGACGGGTGAAGAATTGAAAGCTAAAGGGAAATGAAACACCTCTTAATCACAACAATCATAGCTGTGCTGTTGAGCAACACTGTCTCTGCTGCCAAAGTTAAAGATACCAATTTCAAATATGGTCGCGGTTTTTTTGATGCGCCATTTGATGAAGTGATCACCACTGAAACACCCGGAGCCATAATCATCTACACCCTCGACGGAAGTGATCCGCGTTATTCAGAAAATACAGTCAGTGGAACAAGTCCGCTCACGGTGGCCATCAACCCGTCCAGCATCATGAAACGCCCCAAAACCCCGGGGGTGATAGTGCGTGCCTATGCCCAAAAAGAGGGATGGAATGAGACGAATGTGGATACCCAGACCTATATTTTTGTTGAAAGT
This sequence comes from Pedosphaera sp., assembly GCA_022451065.1. Classification (GTDB taxonomy): domain Bacteria; phylum Verrucomicrobiota; class Verrucomicrobiia; order Limisphaerales; family UBA1096; genus UBA1096. The sequence goes on from JAKUOU010000034.1 coordinate 23,391, forward strand.
GTCAAGCGTCAAGATTCAGCAAGCCCAGGTGGCGGTTGGCCGGTTGGTCATAGGGTAAATCGGCAGGTGATGATCTATGGAATGAATCAGAGTGTGATCAACGATGTCCGGTGGAAAGGCAAAATGTCTAGCGCTTTAAAGGCGATACCCAGCATGTCACTGGTCGCATCCCTCGACGACTGGTTTGACCCGTCAGACGGGTTATATGCCAATCCGCGTGAACAGGGAAAAAAGACTGAGATACAGGGTTCCCTGGAACTGATCAATCCGGATGGGAAAGAGGGATTCCAGGTGAACACCGGTATCCGCATTCGAGGTGGATATAGTTCAACCTCAAGAAACCCGAAACACTCGTATCGGCTTTTCTTTCGGGGTGAATATGGGGATGGAAAGTTGAAATACCCATTGTTTGGCAACGAAGGAGTGGATGAATTTGACAAAATCGATTTGCGAACCTCCCAAAATCACTCATGGGCTTTCGAAAACAGCAGGAGGAACACTTTTTTGCGGGACATCTTTTGCCGCGATTTACAGGGCAAGAGCGGACATCATTTTACCAAAAGCCACTATTACCACATTTACATGAATGGGATGTATTGGGGAATCTTTATGACTCAGGAACGGGCGGAAGCGCGTTTTGGCGCCTCCTATCTTGGAGGTAAACCCGAAGACTATGATGTGATTAAAGCCATGGGGTGGATGAAACCTACTGAAGTGACTGATGGAACTTTGGACCTGTACCGGGAGTTGTTTGAAAGGACGTTGGATTGGTCAGGCGACAACAAAGACTACTTTGCTCTGCTCGGTCTTGAACCGGATGGCTCGGTGGATCCCAATGGAAAAACCCTGGTTGATGTGGATAATTTGATCGACTACATGCTAGGCATTTTTTACACGGGTAGTAACGATGAAGCGGCGGCGTGGGGTGGGCGATCAACTAACAACTTTTTCTGCATGATAGACCACGACAACCCCACCGGTTTTAAATTTTTTCGTCACGACGCTGAGCATTCCATGGATGTGGGGTGGGAAGACAGGACGGCGCCTGCGAACGATAAAAAATTCAGGGAACTTCAATGGTTTAATGGGCAAACACTTCACGAGCGGCTTTTGAAGAACGAGGAGTACAGGATACGTTTTGTAGATCATGTTTATCGTCATTTCTACAATGGCGGTTCGATGACCCCCGAGAATTCAATTGAGCTGATGTCAAAGCGTTTCGATGAATTGCAAGCCGCAATCCCCGCTGAGGCGGCCCGCTGGGGAAACACCACGAGTCAGTCCCCGGAAATGTGGCAAAGAAACGTCGACTATTTACTCATGCGTTGGCTCCCAACAAGAAGGGATAAAGTAGCTCAGCAACTCAGGAATCGGGGCTTGTACCCGGATCTCGCTCCTCCCGTCGTGAAATCCAATGACTCTGTCATCGCTCAACGCAAATGGAAGGCGGCAACAGGAACCGTGATTACCCTTAAAAATAGTGAGAACGAAAGAGGAACGATATTCTATACAACCGATGGGACCGACCCCAGGGCCATTGGCGGAGATGTTTCTGGAGGTGCCAGGGATGGGGGAGGCGAGGCGACGGTCGTTATGTCAGGAACTGTACTGAAAGCCCGGGTTAAAGACGGCAACAGGTGGAGCCCGTTGCGTGAAGTTCTTTATATACAGAACATCGGAAAATTTTCGGTTAAGATTTCAGAGATTCATTATCATACTTACGGTAATGATTCTGGTCCGGATTCAACTGACGCCTCTGAGTATGAATTCCTGGAGATAAAGAATTGCAGCAATAAAACGGTCCATCTAACAGGTGCGGCTTTTACTAAGGGCATTCTCTATGCTTTCCCGGATAATGCAGCTATCCAGCCTGGCAGGCATATTGTGCTTTCTGCAAATCCCAAGGCCTTTAAGGAGCGTTACGGTTTTCAACCTTTTGGCAAGTATTACAGGGGGCTTGATAACAGCGGTGAAACAGTGGTTTTAAGAGATGCCTTGGGCGATGTGGTGGACGCCGTTACTTATGACGATAAAGACCCATGGTCGGAAATGGCTGACGGATCCGGTAAATCACTAACAAGAAAAAACCTTGATGTTAACGCTGACAGCAATGACCCGGGTAATTGGGACGTCTCCCCAAAAAAAGATGGAACTCCCGGTAAAGAGAATGACTTTTAGGTGGGCGCTTCCGGCGACGATGAAGTCTCTCCACAAATACAGCTGAAAAACAGGAGTAGAATTGAAATCTACTGGCAAGTAAACTAGGGTTCTTACAGCTTAAAGTCGGTGAAGATTTCCGTGCATTCGCGGCTTTGCAGCACATAGGCCAACGGGGTGTCGCTGCCCTCGGCCAAGGAGGCGCGCAATGCCTCAGACTTCCCGTCGCCAGAGACAAGCACCCACACTTCGCGAGCAGCGGCTAAGGTAGGGTAACCCAGCGTGATGCGGCGTGGTGGCGGCTTGGGCCCGGTAACCGCCCGATAAACCGCCTGTGACTCAATCGCCCTAGAGTCGCCGGGGAACAGCGATGCCACGTGGGCATCATCGCCCATGCCGAGAAACACAAGATCAATCACTAGCTGGCCGGCGGCGTTGCTCTCTGTTAGTTGCAACAATTCATCGGTCGCGAATTGAACTGCCTCGTCCTCGCTGCGCTCCGTCCGAACGCGGTGCACTTGGTCCTGCGGAATTCGTAGTGGCCGGAAAAGACCAAGGTCGGCGAGCTTGAAATTGCTCTCATCATCCGTCGGGGGCACGACACGTTCGTCGCCCCAAAAGAAATGCACGTTTTCGAATGCGCCCTCGCCGGCGCACCTAGCCATCGACTCGTATAGCAACTTCGGGATGCGCCCGCCGGAGAGCGCGACGGTGAACGGCCTATTCGTATCGCGCTTGGCCAAACGCTCGAGCCACTTCGCGGCGGCGTGTTCGGCAAGCGCGGCCTTGTCAGCGAAAACCGTGCAGCCGCTCATCGCTGGGCCGGTCTCGGGTTGTGCCACTTGTGACTATCCCGCTCGAGTAAATCGTCCGCCGCAATCGGCCCCCATGTTCCCGCGGCATAAAACTCGCGGTTCGACAACGAGGTGCCACCCCACCCTTCGCGAACGTCATCAACAATCTGCCATGCGGTCTCCACCTCGTCGCGCCGTATAAATAGCGTCGTATCCCCAGCCATCGCCTCGAGCAGCAACCGCTCGTACGCCTCCGGCGTGTAGGCACCGAACTCGGCATCGTACCCGAAGTGCATCCGCACCGGCCGCGTCTCGATGCTGTTGCCGGGCACCTTGCCGTTGAAGCGCAGGAAGATACCCTCGTCCGGCTGGAGGCGCAGCGTGAGCGCGTTGGCGTGTAGATCGAGATTGTCCTGCGCGGCGAAGAGTACGTTGGGGGTGGGCCGAAACTGCACGCGAACCTCGCTCGCCCTGAGCGGGAGGTTCTTGCCGGTGCGCAGGTAAAACGGCACGGTGCTCCATCGCCAGTTGTCGATGAAAAGCTTGAGGGCAACGAAGGTCTCAACGTTGGACTCGGGGTTCACGCGCTCCTCCTGTCGGTAGCCTTCGCGGCTATCGTCGTTCACTATGCCTGCGAAGTACTGGCCTCGCACGACATTCGTGGCAACCGCCTCCATTGTCATCGGACGGATGGACTTTAGGAGTTTCACCTTTTCGTTGCGGATGTCCTCGGCGGCCAGAGATGGCGGCGGTTCCATTGCCACAAGCGAGAGGATCTGCAGCAGGTGGTTCTGCATCATGTCGCGCAACGTGCCGGCCTCCTCAAAATACCCCCCCCGAGCGCCCACGCCGATGTCCTCGCTGACGGTGATCTGCATGTGCTCAATGGACTCTCGGTTCCAGAGCTGCTCGAAGATAGCGTTGGAGAAACGGAACATCATGATGTTTTGCACCGTCTCTTTTCCGAGGTAATGGTCGATCCGAAAAATCTGACGCTCACGTACGTGGCGCAGCAGGTGGTTGTTCAGCACTTGCGCCGATTGCAGATTGTGCCCGAACGGCTTCTCCACCACCACACGCTGCCAGTACGCATCACCTTCCTCCATGCGGTGAAGCAAATCTGCGGTCCGCAGCTGGTCAACGACCTCTCCAAAAAGACTCGGCGAGATCGCGAGGTAAAAAACCAGGTTGTTGACGAGGCACGGATCGCCGAGACCAGCCAAGCGCTTGGCCAATCCGGCGTAGGCGTCGGCATCGGTCAGGTCGCCACAATGATAGGATATATTGGCTGCAAAAGCGTTCCACTTAGCATTGTCCACCTGCCGTGTGCGGGAGTGTGTCTCGACACCGGCACGCATCTCGTCACGCCAGCTCGCGTCGGTTTTTTCACGGCGGGCGACCCCGACCACATGAAACGACCCCGGCATCTGCCCATCAATATGAAGGTGATACAGCGCGGGGATCAGTTTACGTGCTGTCAGGTCGCCGCTAGCGCCGAAGATGACAATCGTGCAGGGCTCATCCGCCTTTCGACCATCCTCCAAGCCTGGAAGGGAGATCATTATTTTAGAATCCACCATTGGAAAAGTCGTGAAGCCAGGCGGCAGGGAAAATGGTGGCTGGACCCGGAATCGAACCGGGGACACACGGATTTTCAATCCGTTGCTCTACCAACTGAGCTATCCAGCCATTCCCCCTGAAAAAAGGGAGGCGCATCGTACGCATCGGCCCACCCTGTCTCAAGCACTTTCGGGATGTACACGCGGCTTGGCCAAACGCGACAACTATTCCTTAAAATCATTGTGGAACTCGCGGCCCTCGCGAGTCTCAGCGACATAGCCGGTGCGGATGACAAAGTCACCGAACCGCTCGCCGTCATTGCGCTCGTTGGCGTACCGCTCGAGGATCGGGCGCAGGATACCGACGATCTCTTCTTGTTTGGCCGAAACCTTGTACAACTTATTCAGGCGATCACCGATGAAGCCGCCACCAAGGTAAATGTTGTACTTGCCAGGCGAACGCCCAACAAAAGCGATCTCGGCAATATAAGGCCGTGCACAGCCATTCGGGCAACCGGTCATACGAATCGTGATCGCATCATCCTTCAGTCCAAGTTCATCAATCACGGCATCCAACTCGGTCAACAGATCTGGCAGATAGCGCTGGGCCTCGGCTAAAGCCAAGCCGCACGTCGGCAGCGCCACACAGGCCATCGAGTTGAGTCGCAGGCCTGTTTGGTCGTAACAGTTCGTTAGCTTGTACTGATCGAGCAACGCACCGATCCCGTCGCGCTTGGCCGAAGACACATTGGCGATAATCAGGTTTTGATTCGCGGTCAGGCGAAAATCGCCNTCGTGCACCTTNGCGATCTCTCGCAGGCCGGTCTGCATCTGGAATTCACCGGTGTCCACGATGTAGCCGTTTTGGATGAACAGCGTGAGGTGGCTGTTGCCGTCATCGTCATCGATCCAACCGTAACGGTCGCCATTGTGGTCGAACTCAAACGGCCTAGATTGGCTAAGCTCATAACCAAGGCGCTTCTCGACCTCGCCACGGAACCACTCCAGGCCTCGATCTTCGATCGTGTACTTGAGACGTGCGTGCCTACGGTCCACACGGTCACCGTAGTCACGCTGGGTGGTGACGATCTTCTCGGCGACATCGACCACCTGATCTGGCGTGCAAAAACCCAGCACATCGGCCAGGCGTGGATAAGTTGTCTCCTTGCCGTGGCTCATCCCCATGCCCCCGCCAACGGTGACGTTGTAGCCAACAATCTTGTCATCCTCGATATTAGCGATAAAGCCGAGATCATTCGCGAACACATCCACGTCGTTGCTCGGCGGAACGGCAATGCCGATCTTGAATTTTCTCGGCAGGTAGGTCTTGCCGTAGATCGGCTCAGCCTCCGGCTCGGGGTTTGATGTCACGTTTTCCTTCTCGCCGTTTTCGTCGGTCAGCCAAATCTCGTGGTACGCCCGCGTCGCCGGCGTGAGGCGGGTGCTGATCACTCTTGCCATCTCCAGCGCCTCGGCATGTACACTTGACTGGTACGGGTTCGGGTTACACATCACGTTGCGGTTCACGTCGCCACAGGCCGCGATCGTGTCCATCAGCGAGTCATTGATCTTCCGGATGGTTGTCTTGAGATTTTTCTTGATGATGCCGTGCAGTTGGAACGCCTGGCGCGTGGTGAGCTTAAGTGCGCCGTTGGCATAGTTGGTGCAGAAGCGATCCACAGCCAGCCACTGTTGCGGCGTGCAAACCCCACCCGGGATGCGAATGCGGGTCATGAATTGATAGGCCCGCTCCTGCTTAGCACTGCGCCGCTCCCCCCGCAGGTCGCGGTCGTCCTGCTGATAGATACCGTGGAACTTGGTTAGCTGTGTGTCATCCGCAGCCAGAGCGCCAGTGGAGTCGTCAAGTAAGCCCCCGGCAATCGTGCCCCGCAGGAAATTGCTGTTGACCTTGATGGTTTCATTCTTGGCCAACTTCACCTCGTCGCAGGGTTTGTCTGAGTCAGTCATTCGAGTGTCACTCCGCCAATATGGCGAGCAGGCAAGCTAGCACGAAAGTAGCTCCGGACTCAATCTGCGCCTAGCTAGGTAGAAGGCAAAACTGGCACAAAAATCCCTTGAACATTGTAAGAATTAAACATATCATCATATCTTGATTTGTTGATATTAAATGCTATATTAAATGGCAAGTGCGGTTGAAAGTCACTTTCTTATGGGAAAAAACTACATATTCTCGTCCGAATCGGTTGGCGAAGGTCATCCCGACAAAGTCTCAGACACGATCTCCGATGCGGTACTTGATGCCTGCCTCGCGCAGGATCGAGGCAGTCGTGTCGCCTGCGAGACGTTCGTCAAAAGCAACGTCGTCTGTGTCGGTGGCGAAATCACGACCAAGTCTAAGTTCGACGTCGAGCAAGTCGTGCGCGATGCCATTCGCGGGATTGGCTACGTGAATGACGATGATGTGTTTCACGCTGACAGCGTTTTCATAAACAATTACCTGACCGCGCAGAGCCCGGATATCTCGCAGGGCGTCGATGCCAAGGCTGCGTCCGGCAAAGCCACCGCCGAGCAGGGTGCGGGTGACCAGGGACTTATGTTCGGCTTTGCCTGTGATGAGACGCCGGAACTGATGCCGGCACCAATCATGTACGCGCACCAACTCGGCAGCCACTTGACCAAGCTCCGCAAAGCCGGCAAAGCCAAGTGGCTCCGCCCCGATGCCAAGAGCCAGGTTTCAGTCCAGTATATCGACGACAAGCCAATGAAAATCACTAGCGTCGTGATCTCCACCCAGCACGCCGCCGCGGCTTCCAACAAAACAATTCGAGACTTCATCACCAAGCAGGTCATACAAAAAGTGTTGCCGAAGAAAATGCTGTCACGCGACACGCAGATTCTCATCAACCCGACCGGCCGATTTGTCGTTGGTGGACCGGCAGGCGACAGCGGCCTGACCGGTCGTAAGATCATCGTCGACACATACGGCGGAATGGGCCGGCACGGCGGCGGCGCGTTTAGTGGCAAGGATCCGAGCAAGGTCGACCGCAGCGCCGCGTACATGGGGCGTTACGCCGCAAAAAACATTGTCGCCGCCCGCCTAGCCAAGCGCTGCGAAATCCAGTTCGCCTACGCCATTGGCTATCCTGACCCTGTTTCCGTCTGCGTTGATACATTCGGCACCGGTGTCGTGGATGATGCAATAATCGCAGCTGCCACCGAAAAGGTTTTTAGCTTTAAACCAGCCGATATCGTCAGGCAGCTCAAACTCCTCCGTCCTATTTATTCTAAGACCACAAACTACGGTCACTTCGGAAAAGAGGATGACTTGAACAGCATCACCTGGGAAAAAATAGACAAGGTCGCTGCACTCAAGCGAGCTATCAAATAAAAAAATTTAGTATGACTACCACACTCACTGAACCGACTACGGACTACGCCGTCCGCGACATTCAATTGGCCGATTTCGGCCGAAAGGAAATTGATATTGCCGAGAAGGAAATGCCGGGACTCATGGCCACGCGGGAAAAGTATGGCCCCGAGAAACCACTCGATGGAGTTAAGATCATGGGTTCTCTCCACATGACCGTGCAGACCGCTGTGCTCATCGAAACGCTCGTCGACTTGGGCGCTGATGTTCGCTGGTGCTCGTGCAACATCTTCTCCACGCAGGATCACGCCGCGGCGGCCATAGCGGCGTCTGGTGTACCGGTGTTTGCGTGGAAAGGCGAAACACTTGAGGAGTACTGGGACTGCACGTTAAAGGCGCTTACATGGCCAGACGGCTCCGGTCCGGAACAAATCGTCGATGACGGCGGCGACGCGACGCTGCTCATTCACAAGGGTGTTGAACTGGAAAATGGCAGTAACTGGGTAAACACCAAGTCCGATAGCGAGGAGGAGCAGGTGATCAAGAACCTTCTAAAAAGTGTCCAGTCCGAGAAGCCGATCCATTGGAGCAAAGTGGCCGAAGCCGTGGTCGGTGTGTCAGAGGAAACCACCACTGGCGTCCACCGCCTGCTGGAGATGGAGGAACGCGGCGAATTGCTTTTCCAGGCAATCAACGTGAACGACTCGGTGACCAAGTCCAAGTTCGACAACGTTTACGGCTGCCGCCACTCGCTCAGCGATGGCATCAAGCGCGCGCTCGACGTGCTTGTCTCAGGCAAGGTTGCGATGATCTGCGGTTACGGCGACGTCGGCAAGGGCTCTGCAGAGTCACTCGCCAACGAGCGCGCCCGCGTAATGATCTCGGAAGTTGACCCGATCTGCGCGCTGCAAGCCTGCATGTCAGGTTACAAGGTCACAACGGTTGAGGATGCCCTGCCCGAAGCGGATATTTACGTCACCACCACCGGCAACAAGGACATCATCACGGCCGACCAAATGAGCCGGATGAAGGACCAGGCGATCGTCTGCAACATCGGCCACTTCGACAACGAAATCCAGGTCTCCAAACTCGAGGCGATGGAAGGTGTCACCCGCGAGGTGATCAAGGACGACTCCATCCCCGGCGGTCCGGTGACCCGCTTCACCTTTCCGGATGGCCGCTCGATCTATCTGCTGGCCGAAGGGCGTCTGATCAACCTTGGCTGCGCCACCGGCCACCCTAGTTTCGTGATGTCTAACAGCTTCACAAACCAAACCATCGCGCAGATTGACATCCGCAAAAACCTCGATCGCAAGGTCGGCGTTTATCGTCTGGATAAAAAACTGGATGAGGAAGTGGCCCGTCTTCACTTGGACAAACTCGGCGCTAAGCTCACCACTCTCTCGCAGGAACAAGCCGACTATATAGGCGTCGCGGTGGACGGCCCGTACAAGCCGGAACATTACCGCTACTAAACTAAGCGCCGCGCCATTTTAAAACGTAGAGATGCCAAGCATCTCAGTTTTTGTGCGCTTGGCCAATGGCTGGTTACGATTTGTTAGTATCGAGGATGCGTTGAGCGGCTTCGCGGACGGAATGGGACAGTTCTAGGGGCTTGATGACTTCAGCGTTTCCGCACCAGGTCATCACCCAGCGCTGCACTTCGTTGAGACTATCGAGGCGCATGGTCAACTCCACGCCGCCGTCCTCCAGATTTCGCTGCTTCTGCGTCGGATGCCAGCGTTTCTCGCGGATGTAGTCGGCGACAAGTTCGTTGAAACGAATCACGATCTCCTGTTCCTTGTCACCTGTGACGATGGCAAAACTTCCGCGCAGACGTTTTTCGAGTGAAAACTTTTTCGGGAGCTTGAATATCTCACCGGTCTGCTGCATGTCGCTAATCCGAGCCGGGGTGAAGGTGCGAATGTCGTTGCGCAGGTGACAGTGCGCGAACAGGAACCACTCGCCATTGACGTTGGCCAAGTGGTACGGATCGACGACACGCGACTCAGCCTTGTTCTCGCCCGGCTTGCGGTAGTTGAACTGCAACTGCTTGTTGCCGGCAGCGGCCTTGGCTAGGGCGTCGATGACATCCAGATTCAAAACCGGCTCGGCGCTAGTCCGGAAGGAGATGCTTTGATCGAAATCATCGAGGTTGAACGAGATGGTGTCTGTCAGCGAATCGGTGACCTTGCGGAAGGCACTCATCAGCGGCTTCTCGAAGTTGGTACCACGATACTGTTGCATCGCTTTCTCGGCGACGAGCATCGCGAATAACTCGCCCTCGCTGATCTGCACGGTTGGAAACTGGCCGACCTCCCCGGCGTAACAGTAGCCGTTGTACGCTGGCTCGAACTCAACCGGCAGCTCCATGCGATCGCGCATGAACGCAATGTCGCGGTAGATGGTCTTGGTGGTTACCTCGAGCTCATTAGCCAACTGGGCGGCGTTGGGATGATTTTCACCTTTGAGCAAGTTATGGATCTTGAGCATCCGCTCGATCGGCGGCCGGGTGTTTCGCTCGGGGAGTTGTTTGCGCTTGGTTGCCATGAACGAATGCCAAGCTAAGCCAAGCGTCCTACCCCATCCAGCATAAGCCGGAGACAAAAAAAACGGATCCGTTCGTTTAAGTTGTCGAGGCCCAGCCGAGCGTTACTTGAGCGTGCTCAAGAATTCCTCGTTCGTCTTGAACTTGGCCAAGGCCTGCTTGATCGTCTCCATGGCATCGATCGGATTCATGTCGGTCATGGTGCGACGCAGCTTGTGGATCGCGTCGAGGTGCTGAGGCGGGAACAGTTGCTCCTCCTTGCGCGTGCCACTCTTGGGAATGTCAATCGCAGGATACACTCGGCGCTCGGCCAACTTGCGGTCGAGCACCAGTTCCATGTTACCGGTGCCCTTGAATTCCTGAAAGATCAACTCATCCATTCGCGAACCGGTGTCGATCAATGCCGTGGCGATAATTGTGAGCGACCCGGCCTCCTCCGTTTTACGGGCGGAGGCGAAAATCTTGCGCGGTATCTCGAGCGCTCGGGCGTCCACGCCGCCGGTCATCGTGCGGCCTGATCCACCGTGCACAGAGTTGAAGGCGCGGGCCACACGAGTGATCGAGTCGAGCAGAACGAACACATCCTTGCCGGACTCGACGAGGCGACGGCAGCGGTCGATCACCAGGCGCGACAGGCGCACGTGTGTCTCGAGGTCCTGGTCGTTGGATGAGGCAATAACCTCAGCCTCTACTGAGCGTGTAAAATCGGTGACCTCCTCCGGTCGTTCATCGATCAGCAATACGATCGCCTGCACGTCCGGATGGTTGGCGGTCACCGCGTTGGCGATTTGCTTAAGGATGGTCGTCTTGCCGGTACGAGGCGGTGCGACGATTAGACCACGGGTGCCCTTACCGATCGGCGTCACCAGGTCGATGATGCGCGTCTCGACGACATCCGGCGTGGTCTCGAGGTTGAATTTTTCGACGGGATTGATGGTGGTGAGGTTTTCAAACCGCACCACGTCTGCATACTCCTGAAACGGGGTGCCGTTGACGCTGATGACCTCCTTGAGCTGCGGGCTGGTGCCGCGATGGGGCGGCTGCAGCTTGCCCTCGATCAAGGCGCCCTCCCGGATGGCAGCACGCTTGATGGTGTCGGGCGTCACAAAGATATCGGACGGCTTGGGCTGGTAATTATTGTCCGCCGAGCGGAGAAACCCGAAGCCCTTGTCGGAAACTTCCAGATAACCGGAGCCGGTCTCGGGAACCTCTATTTGAGGCCGCTTGCGATTTTGCCTCCGATGGGAAGAACTCCTGTTGGAGTTATTCCTGTTGGGATTATTCCTGTTCGACGAATTTTTATTCGACCTACTGTTGTCTTTGAAACTACTCACACCTGAAAATCACGGAAAACGTGAATTGAATTGTTCAGAATTAGAGAACTGAACCAACTGCCTTAAGTGGCGATTTACTGATTGGTTCCGGCGAAAGAAGCCCGCCGGAGGTTTTCTACGCCCACTGGGGAACCAGTGCAAGCCTTATTTTACCTATTTTCCGCTTAACCAAGCGCAGCAGCGTCACGGCGATAACTCGGTGGCCAGGATCTTGACCTGCTTCAAGTCCAGCTTGCCGGTACCGAGGTACGGCAGCGCCTCGACTTTGAAAAACTGATCGCCACGCGGCTTCCAAATATTAGGCAAATCGCAAATGGTTAATTTCTCGATGACCGAATCGACCGCCGACTCATCGAGATTTTGATACAGCACGACAAGGCGCTCACCCTTCTTCTCGTCCGGCACGCCGGTC
>JAKUOU010000035.1 GCA_022451065.1 Pedosphaera sp.
TTCAAAAGTCCGAAACAGAAATATGCGCTGATCTCAAACAATAGTTGGGAGTATGAAGAGGAAAACGACTATACGTGGGCAGCCGCCAGCTACGATGCCGCCACACGGGATGCTCTGCCGGATCAACCTGGCGACCAGCAGGTAACCTACGTGTTCCCGGCCGGCAACTCCGGTGCCGGCACAGATAACGGACTTAACGCCAGTCCGAATACGATCACGGCGCCCGGCACGGCTAAGAACGTGATCACGGTCGGTGCCATCGAGTCGGGTCGGGAGATCGTTGCCGAGTCGTACACCTACGAGACCAACACTGTTACCGAGACCGACGAGGACGGCAACGAGGTCGAGAAGGAGGTCGTTACCACGACTACCAACACACCGTTTGCCGGCATGAGTGATTCCAACAATGAAGTGGCAGCCTTCTCGAGTCGGGGTAATGTGGGTATCGGAATCGAGGGACAGTACGGGCGCTTCAAGCCGGATCTGGTCGCGCCCGGTACGTTCATTATTTCCACCCGTTCCAGCGACTGGAAAAATTCAATCACCTCCACCAACGCTCAGGATGATGCCGACGCGTTGGAAGACTTGAACGACGAGTTGGGCGACCAGTACCGGTACGAGTCTGGCACCAGCGTGGCTGCCCCGGCGATCAGCGGCATGTTGGCGTTGATGCAGGAATTTTACACAAAATTAGGGAAGCGCACCAACAGTCCTGCGCTGATGAAGGCGCTGCTGATCAATAGCGCGCAGTCGGTCGACGCCCGGTACAATAACAACGTACGCGGCACGGTGAACCACCAGGGCTGGGGTCTCCCGAACTTGCAGCGGGCTGCGCCTGCCCTGGCCGATGAGAACCCTTCGGATGAGAATAGCTGGCCAATGCGCTTCATCGACCAGAGCCTGACCAACGCCTTGGCCACTGGCGAAAGTCGTTCTTGGGAAATCACCCTTGGCTCCAACACGCTCCATTACCCGATACGTTTCACACTGGCATGGACCGATCCGCCCGGCAATCCCAACGCCGCCGTCAAGTTGGTCAACGATCTCGACTTGATTGTGACCCCAATTTCCAGTTCGTCGGATGACCCAGCTGATCCGGACGATCCGGACGATCCGGACGAAGAGCCGTCGGAGACCGATGAGGTCTATTACGGCAACAATATTGGATCGTCTGTATACAGCTCGATGGGCGTGACCAACGATGTGGTCAACAACATCGAGAACGTTTTTATAGAGGAACCAGGTGCTGAGCAGTATCGCATCACTGTTTACGCGCGACGCGTGAATGTCGATTCGCTGTCGGCGTTTTACGGTGCCGAGAGCCCTGCTGACCATGTCGATGTCGTGCAGGACTTCGCGCTCGTGATGTCCAGCGCCAATCCGGAAGTGGGAGACGCATTCAACATTAAATCAGACAAGCCGGAGGAGATCGAGCTGCCGGCCATAACCTCGTTGACCAATGGCATGCCGATGCTAAATCAGCGTGTCGGCGCCAACTCACCCCTCGCCAAGACGAACGACTCGGCCCACACCGTGTACGCCAACCGCAGCGGGGTTGCCGAACAGTGGCATTTCTACACGTTCGTCAACGCCCCGAAGAAAAAGGAAGATTCTGATGATCCCGATGACCCTGAAGATCCTGAAGACGAAAATCAGCCGAGCTTCGGCAAGCATGTTGCCTTCATTACCTTCATGCCTCCGAACCTGTCGTCGCCCCGTTTCCGTGAGTCGGACATTGACCTGTATGTGTCGCGCGATTCGAACCTCACCAACCTCGAACCGGCGGTGCTGGATACGGCGTTTCGGTCTACCGGGCGCGGTGGTTCGGAGTATATCACCTTCGATGATGCCAGGGTGGACGAGAGCGAGGTGTTCTATATCGGTGTCAAGTCGGAGGACCAGATGGCGGCGGAATTCGGCCTGGTCGGCTTGTCCACTGATAATCCTAACGGCTTCATGGATCCTAATGGCAACCTGACGATGATGCCGCTGCCGGGGATCATTCCCGACGGCGCGGCGGCCAACCCGGGCGGCCTGTCGATCTTCGGCATCTACGCCGGAATGCCGTACGACTATGTCCGCAAGGTGACGGCTTCTAGTGTGATTTATCACCAGGAAATCGGCGATCTCTGGGGTCAATTGAGCCACAATAGAAATGCTGCGGTATTAAACAACCATACATTGGCCGAGCCTTGGATGTCGTTAACTCCCAATAATCCGTATCCGACTGACTTTGTTTTCAACTATGACGACGATCCGGATGTAGTTTCAGATGCTGACACGAAGATTTTTCGGACAGACGGCCCGGGAAGCCTGAATGATTTCAAGTGGCAGCCGGCCATGGGTGTCTGGCAGCTGGATATGGTCGATAGCGCGCTCTCCTTCACTGGCATCGTGCAGAATGTCTCCGTGCTCGTGGACGCTATCAAGAACCTGTCACTGATCGGCAATCGCGGCATCGATGTCCATCTCGATCCAGGTGAGAGCGAGGATTTCCTGGTGGAAGTGCCGTTCAATGCCACCAACATGATCGTGCAGTTGACCGAGATGACCGGTCCGGTGGATGTTTACATCCGCAAGGATCAGGAGCCGGACATAAAAAGCGACCCGGCGGTTTACGACAAATCCACCATCGACGCTGACTTGGCCAATGATGAGTGGGACGGAAGCCCTCCGAGAGGAGAGTTACACCATGGACTGAACGACTCGCCGCCACTGAGCGAGGGGCGTTGGTTTGTGACCACAAAGAACCCCGATTTGCTTAATGATGTCGATTTTCACCTCAAAGTTATATTCGAATACGATATCTCGCTGGACAACACGATCAAGCTGGTCAGCGACGAACCGGAGCCGATCGAGGACGACATCGTCAACACCTCGCTGCTGACCGTGACCAACGACTTTCTGGTTGGTTCTGCCGAGGTCGGTGTACGGATCGATCATCCCCGCATCGCTGATTTGGACCTGCACCTTGTCAGCCCGCAGGGCACCCGGCTGTTACTCTCCGAGAACCGCGGTCAGACCAACATCTCCTACGGTATGATGCTCACTGAGGAAAGGGAAACGGTGCCACTGTTCGAGGACGGTTTTGAGTCGGCGGACAATGATTTTATCGACAACTCGGCGATGTTCCATTCAGGTTGGAAACTCGATGGTGGGGAGGTGTATGTTTACCAATCAGGCGAGGTAGAGGGATGGGTGGCAGATTCTGGCCAGCAGTTTGTCGAGATGAATGGATTTGAACCGGGGACCATCTCCACCAATGCCGTGACTGAAACGGACAAGACCTATCGGCTTCGGTTCGCCTACGCCAAGAATCCAAAATCCGACGAGCCCTTAAAGATGAAGGTTAACATAGTCGGTGTGACCAATCTGACTGTCACTGCATCGGTTGAAGAAACAGATAACACTTTGGTATGGCAACTGAAGGATGTGGTTTTTGTTGCCAAGTCGAGCGACACGAGGGTCCAGTTTGAGTCTCTATCGAATCTGGACCAGGCGGTAATGCTCGACAGTGTTAGGCTGGACGAGGTGACTCCCACTGACCTGTACGCGGTGTTCTCCGAGTTGGAGAACCTGGCCAGGGAGTCAATGAAGTTTGGCGACGCACCGTATGCGAAGGAGGAAGAACAGGTTCTCTTCAGTGGGTTCGAGGGCGCTCCGGTCGGCTTGGTTAAGACGAATGATGTTGTTGATGGCTGGACAGTGACCAATGCCAAGGTGCGCATCATTAAAAACAGCAGGGCGCATAGTGGCAGTTACTACTCAATGCTGTCTCATGACGGTGCTTCCCCGGTCAGCAATCTTAAGCTGTTAGGTTACTGGGACTTTGATAACGAGAGCGAGATTGAGCAGGACAAGATTGCCAAAGACAGTTTTGCTGGGATTGTGGGCACGGTGAATGGTCACATTGTCACCGCCATGGGTGAAACAGGCACAAACAATGACAAGGCTATCGATTTGGGTGCCTCACCCAACGGCAAATGGGTGAGCATTGATCACTCTGATGCGGATGGTAATTCCTGGCTCAAGCCGGCGTCGGATGCCAACCAGATTACGGTTGTGCTGTGGCAGAAGCTGCACAAACGCGTCTCTTCTTCGACCTTTTGGTTCGGCGCGGAGAGCGCGCCGAACGGCAATCGCAATGTCCAGGCCCACATTCCTTGGGGCAGTGGCGTGACTGGCGACATTTACTTCGACACGGCCGGTTGCTGCGGAGTCGGAGAGACCCGGATCCACAAGGCCTGGGGAGGTGACTATTCGCAATGGCATCACTTTGCGTTTATCAAGGATGGTGATCACAAGACGATCTGGATTGACGGTGAACTGTTCCATGAGGGCGAGAACACCAGGCCGCTCTTCGACGACTGGACGGTTGCCGCGATCGGGTCCAACTCCGCCGGCCACAGCAACTTGGCTGGTATTGTGGATGATTTCGCGGTGTTTGCCTCTGCCTTGAGCGAGGCTGATATTGTGGCCCTGGCAGGAGGCACGAACCCGGACGAACTGGAGAGTTCCGGTCCCCGGGGAGGCACGCTTTGGCGCGATCTGCCCACCGCCGTCGGGCAGGATTACCGGTTGAGCTTCGTCACCCACGCCGACGGCGATGACGCCGAGTATGTGCTCGGCGGTGTGGTCACCAATCGAGTTGAAGGGACGGTGACCCTGACCAGCTCCATCCCGAAGAGTTCCGGTTGGGTTACCAACAAAATCCGCTTCACCGCGGCCAGGTCGTCTACGCCGCTGACGATTCGTACCGAGAGTTCCGCGGTGCGTCTCGATACGATCGAGTTAATCGGTCCGGGTCCGCATAATCTGGCCGAAGAACCGCTCGATGTCCTGAACGGTGAACGTGCCATGGGCGACTGGGTGCTTGAAGTTCGGGATCACCGTGTCGGACCGGATGATGCGGATACTGAGATTGAGCCGATGCTTATCAGTTGGTACATCAAGATCATGGGCAGTGAGGCCGAGGACACTAAGGCAATTGACTCCAAGGGTCGCAATTATACCCGTGATGACACAGCCGAGGCACTCGAGGATGGAAAAAAGGTTCGCGGCAGAATTTCAGAAAACGAAATCAACTATTGGACGGTAGAGACCTGCGAAGATTCCACCAAGCTAACCATTGAGTTGTCCTCTGGGAAGAAGCGTAACAATGCCAAGCTCTCTTTGCTGGCCAGCTACGGCGGCTTCCCGTCCGGTGATACCGACGACGACGATTATGTTCAGGTGGACATGGACGACTCCTACTACACTGAGCTGGTGCTTGATGACAGCGGACATTTGCCGCTGCAGCCGGGAGAATTACTTTATTTAACGGTTCAAAAGACTGACACCAATGTCACGCAGCGTGCCTTGTATGATATTCTTGCAAAGTGGGATGGCAAATGCGGGGACGACACGTCGCCTGACAGTTCCGCTGGGCTTTTCCGTCTGGCCAGTGCCGAAGGTAGCGAGTCGTTTCGCGTAGAACCGGGAGTGATCCCGCGGTATCTCTGGAGTATTCCTGCTGGCACCAAGTCGGCGTTGCTTGAGGTTACCGGACTTGCTGTTGATACCGACATCCAGTTGCTCAGCACTGACGGTCAACACTTCCGTAACAGCATCAACCTGGGCCAGGTGCCGGAACAGATTGTCCTTCGCGAGGGCGACTACATTCCCAGCCTCGGGGGCGACTGGGTGGTGCAGGCCACAAATGTGGACGGCGGACAAAACGAGTTTACTCTGCACACGACCTTGGCCGACGAGCAGGGCCATTTGATTTCCTCGCAGCCGATCGAGCTGGAGATCGAGGGCCAGTTCTGGCCGCCGACCGTTCGTCTCGATTGGCCAAGTGTGCCGGGCGAGCGCTACGTGCTCGAGTCGTCCGTGAATCTCATCGATTGGGTGCCGGTACACGAGCAGGTGGCCGGCTCATCCGGCATTGTTTTCCATGCCGAGCGGTCCTGGTTTGGCGAGCGGTATTATCGCGTGAAGCAGGTCACCGGCGGCCGCTGATTGGAACCGTCAGCCATTTGGCTAAGTGGGGCAGGCGCCACTAATGAAATCAGAAACCAACCGGGCTAGATTAATGCTGGGCTGGTTTTTGAATCTTCCGGCATTGCTCTGTCTCTCCCTGGCCAGTGCCATCCTCATTTCCTGCACCACCACCCGGCGCGTACCGGTCACCACCCTGGCCGCGCCGCCGCAGATTCCCGGTGCGACGTTTGTTGGCAACAAGGCTTGTGCCGAGTGCCACGAGAAAATCCACGGCGAATTCCCCGGCAGCCCGCACGGCCGTTTTTATCGCGGCAACGATGTGCACTGGGCTTCGGTGGCTGGCTGCGAATCGTGTCACGGCGCCGGCAGTAAACACGTCGAGACCGGCTTGGCGACGGACATCGTGAACCCGCGCCACGATCCGATCGCCTGCCTGAAGTGCCACGTTTCCACACACGGCGAGTTCACCATGCCTCACCATCATCGCGTGCTCGAGGGGCGCATGACCTGTGTCGATTGCCACGAGCCGCATGGCCAGGATATTCACCAGACCGCCGGCGGCTTGGGGCTGCAACAGCGCGACGCCGTCTGCGTCCGGTGCCACAAGGAACAGAGCGCGCCGCACGTGTTTGAGCACGAGGCATTGCGCGAGGGCTGCATGACATGCCACAAGCCGCACGGCGGAATGAACCGCGGCATGCTCGTGCAGCGCGACGCCAATCTCTGCCTCCGCTGCCATGGGCAAATCCAAACCGGCGCGGACAGGGTATTCATCGGTAAGATGGACCATACCGGGTTGCTGCGTGGCGGCACCTGTTGGTCCGCCGGTTGCCATTCAGCCGTGCACGGCTCCAACTTCAGCCCACGCCTGCTGTACTGATGCGCACACTGCTGGCCATCCTGTTGGGCGGTTCGGGTGCGATGGCTCAGAAGCCGGTTGATACCGCCCAACTGCCGATGTCCGTCGAGCGCAAAGTCGATTTTACCACCGACATCCAGCCGTTGTTGAAGCGTTCCTGCCTCAAGTGCCACGGCGACAAGTCTTCCAAGAGCGATTACCGGATGACCAGCCGCGAGTCGGCGCTCAAGGGTGGCGAACTCGGCGTCGCGATCCTGCCCGGCGACAGCGCCAACAGCCCGCTCGTCCATTATATCGCCGGCTTGGTGGAGGACACCGAGATGCCGCCGGAAGGCAAGGCGCCGGCGTTGAGTCGCGAGGAGATCAGCTTGGTTCGTGGCTGGATCGACCAGGGTGCGGCGTGGTCGCAACCGACTGAAACGGTTTTCACCGCCGAACCGATGGTGCGCTATATTACGATTAGCGGCAGTGCAGAGGCGTTCCGCCAGCACTGGGGGATGACCGGTGGACTCTCACTCGGGCTCGGCCAAGTGACTGCCACCGGCCAAACCAAGCGCGGTGCGAACGTCGAGTTTGACGGTCGCACCATCGGCGGTGATGAGGATCACTTGGCGCGCCTGCGCATCGACCGCCCTGGCCTGGGTTATGTGGAGGCTGGCTACGAGTCGTGGCGCGAGTTTGGCCTCGGCACCGGTGGCTATCTCGGAGGCACGGAGCTGTCACCTTTCCGCCTGGACAAGGCGCCGTACCTCGACCACGGGCGGGTCTGGCTTTCCGCCGGCTTGGCCAGGAGTGATGCGCCCCAGCTCGATTTCACTTACGAACGCCTCAATCGTGGCGGCCGCTTGGCCACGCAGCAGTGGGGTGGCGTGCCGGTCGGCGAGTTCGAGACGCGCGCTATTTATCCGGCGACCAAGTCGGTGGACGAGACGATTCATCGCCTGTCACTTCGCGCCGAGCACGAGATTGGCGACACGCGGATCGAGGATGCGCTGACGATCGAGATTGGCGACTCGGCGGCGGAGCGCGCACACACCGAGTTTTTCAACCTGCCAGCACAAGGGACCAGGCCGGATTACCTCACGCAGATTGGCGAGGAGCAGGAGTTCAAGCGCGGCGCGAACTCGCTGCGGTTGACGCGGCAGTTGAAGGATTGGTGGCGAGTGTCGCTGGGCCATCACTTCACCAGGTTCGACGGCGAGGCGGGCCTCGAGGTCGTTTCCTTGTCGCCGAACGATCCTGGCGAGGTACCGTGGATGGGCGACCGCAGCAATGCCATCCGCACACGGCAGCGTTCGCATTTCCTCAACGCGACGACGCTGATGGGGCCGTGGCAGAACCTCACGTTGAGCGGCGGCGTGCAGGGCGAGTCGACCCGACAGGAGGGCATCGCCACCGGCTTGTCGCTGGGCGCATCGCCGGCGCGGTTTGCGTCGGGACAGGATCGCACTGGCGTTGAGGGTAACTTGCAGTTGAGCTACACCGGCCTAAAGAACACCGTACTTACGCTTGGCGCGCGTCTGCGCGGGGAGAGCACCGATCTGCGTGAGGACGGGCACATTGACAGCGAGTGGGGCGCGGAGGGATTCATGCGAGAGAGCGATGAGACTGGCCGTCTGGCACAGTCCCGTGCCGGGTTCGCGTGGTCACCGAACAGGGAGTGGCTGGTGCGTGGTGGGTACAGGTGGCGCGACTCGCGCAGTAACCTCAGGCATCCGCTCGACACCGATCTTTCGGACGAACCGGGTAACGGCTATCCGGCGTTCATCAATCGCCGTCGAGCTCGGGGTGATGTGATTGACCTTGGCTTCACATGGCGTCGTTTCCCAAAATTCCTCCCGGGCTTTCGCTGGGAACGACACCACACCGACTACGAACTGGGCACGCAGTCGTTCAACGAACCGTGGGACGGCCCGGCCCATGATGGAGGCAGCCATTGGGTCGGCAAACACGAGTCGGACGTCTTCAGTTTCTCGATCACCTCGATGCCGCATACGCGCCTGGTTGCCACCACCAGCATCGGCTACACCGACACATGGTCCGGCACGCTCGAGTCCCCTGCGCTTGGCCTGCAGCCGTTTGAGGGCGACACCTGGTTTTATGTCGATCACCTCAGCTACGCGCTTGGTCAGGCGACCGATCTGACATTGGTGCGTTCGTATTATCGGGTGGATTACGGCGGCTCGAATCTCCCCGGCGCAATCGCCTACGGACTGGACGCGGAGCGGTACGGCATCGTGCTCGGCCTCAGGCACCAGCTTGGCCAGGCTACAATTTTCAACGTGCAGTACGGTTGGTTTAACAACGACGAACCGAGCGCAAACGGGGCGCACGATTACAATGCCAACATGATCCTCGCCACCTTGAGCATCGATTTGAATTGATCGGTCGGGTTTGACATTGTAGAGGCGTTCGGCCAATTCTCGCCGCACCAGAGAAATGACAATACCAGGCAAACCAACTGATCCGCAAAACCCGCTGGGCGACCTCGAGGAATGGGACGACTTCGTGAAGGAGCGCTATCCCAAGCCGGCGGACGCCCAGTCGCTGGTCGGCACCAACCAGGACAAGACCGAGGAACAGTTTCGCGACTACGAGGCGGAGGCTCGTTCGTCGGTGCGCGATTTTTACCGACTCAATCACACTGGACAGACACTCGATTTTGTCCGCAAAAAACGGGATGAGTACCTCAATCTGGAGCGTCGCGAGATGAGCGTCTGGGAGGCGGCCGAGTTTCTCAACACGTTGATTGATGACAGTGATCCCGACACTGACCTGTCGCAGTTGGCGCATTTGCTGCAAACCTCCGAGCAGATTCGCAGCGATGGGCATCCGCGCTGGTTCATCCTCGCCGGTTTGATCCATGACCTCGGCAAGGTGCTGTGCCTGTTCGGCGAACCGCAATGGGCTGTCGTCGGCGACACGTTTCCGGTTGGGTGCGCCTTCTCCGACAAGATCGTTTTCCCCGAGTACTTCGATGGCAACCCTGACAAACAGAATGCCCAGTTGCAAACGCCACTAGGCATCTATGAGGAGGGATGTGGACTCGACAAGGTAATGCTTTCGTGGGGGCACGACGAGTACATCTACCACGTCACGAAGGATCACATGCCGGTCGAGGCGCAGTACATGCTGCGTTACCACTCATTTTATCCGTGGCACCGCGAGGGCGAGTACAGCCGGTTCACCAACGAGCGGGATCGTGGGATGCTTAAGTGGGTGCTTGAGTTCAATCGCTACGATCTCTACACCAAGAGCCACGAGGCGCCGGATGTCGAGGCGCTGCGGCCGTATTACGAAGATCTGATTGCGGAGTTTTTCCCGGCTAAACTCCGCTGGTGAGTGGCAAGGATCACAAGGTTGCGGCGCTGCTGGAAAGCGTGGAGGCTGGTCCGCATGATCCACACTTCGCCGGATACATTCGCTGTTTTAACGAACGGAATTTTTACGAGGCGCACGATGTTTTGGAGTCGTTGTGGCTCCAGGATCGCAACGGTCCTGACGGTGATTTTTTCAAGGGTATGATTCAGTTCGCCGGCGCGTTTGTGCATCTGCAAAAGCAACGCCCACGCCCGGCACTGAAATTATTCCGACTGGCCGCAGCTTATCTAGCCAAGTATCCGTCGCCGCACCTTGCGCTTGATGTCGGCAACATCCTGCGCTTGGCCAAGCGCTGGGGTGAAGCCGCCCAAGCCCTCGGCCGCGAAGGCGATCTTCTGTCCAAGCAGCACCCACCCAAGCTTGGGTTGATTGGTGTTGATTGAGTATTCATTCGGTTTCCGTCTTGCGCCCGGGTGGGGGCACGGCCCAAGCTGCCCGGCCATCGCGTGGTTGCCCGAGTGACATTGGACGTCGCTGTCCGCCGGGAGTTTGATTACCTCGTGCCGGCGGAGCTGAAGTCCAGCGTACAGGAAGGCACGCGGGTGAAAGTGCCGTTCGGCCCGCGCGAGGTGATGGGCGTGGTCACGAAGATTCTCGACGAGTCGCCGCACGGCAACCTTCGCGAAATCATCAAGACTGTCGGTGGCCAGGCGCTGGTGACTCCTTCCATTTTGAGGCTCGTCCGCTGGATCGCCGATTACTATTGCTGTGCCCCGGAGATTGCGATGAAGGCGGTGCTGCCGGATGCCGTTCGCAAGGAGGAGGATGGTTGGCGCGAGCGACTATTCGTGCGCGCGCTGCCGATGCACGGCGAGTTGCCCAAACTGACAAAGCGGCAGGAGGATCTATGGAACATTGTCGAGGAATGGCGCGAACTGCCGTTGCAGGAGTTGTTGCGTCTGGCCGGCACGACTTCGGCGACGATTCGCAAGCTCGAGGACAAGGGCCTCGTCAGCATTGCGCCGCAAATCTCCGAGCGTGATCCGTACGGCAAGGAGTACATCCTCCCGTCACAGCCACTCGAGTTGAACGCCAAACAGGCGGCCGCGCTGCAGGAGGTCGTCGGCGCGATGAAGCGCTTGGCCAAGCCGGCCGAAGGCGAAGCCAAGCCGAAGGCCGACGGCTTGTTTCTGCTGCACGGCGTGACCGGCAGCGGCAAGACGGAGGTGTACCTGCAGGCGATCGCGCATGCGCTTGGCCAAGGGCAGGGAGCCATCGTGCTCGTGCCGGAAATTTCGCTGACGCCACAGACGGTTGAGCGGTTCAAGGCGCGGTTCAGCCACGGGCCGCAGCAGACGCTGGTCGCCGTGCTGCACAGTCACCTCTCCGCCGGAGAGCGGCACGACGAATGGCACAAGATTCGGCAGGGTAGGGCGCGCATCGTGATCGGTGCGCGCTCGGCGGTGTTCGCACCGGTGGAGCCGCTTGGCCTGGTGGTCGTGGACGAGGAACACGAGCACTCGTACAAGCAGGAGGAGGCGCCACGCTACAACGCTCGCGATCTCGCGGTGGTGCGAGGCCAGCAGGAGGGTGCGGTGGTGGTGCTCGGTTCGGCCACTCCCTCGATGGAGAGTTACTACAATGTGAAGCGAAGAAAGTACGGCCTGCTTTCGCTTCCCGAGCGGGTGGACAATATCACGATGCCCCTCGTGCGCGTGGTTGACATGCGCAGCGCGGCCCGGAAGGAAAAGGGGATCAGCATTTTTTCGCCGCAACTGCATGAGGCGATCCTGAAGCGGCTCGAGCAAAACGAGCAGGTGATGCTCTTCCTCAACCGGCGCGGTTGGTCGTCGTCGTTGCAATGCCCCGACTGCGGCTACGTTGCCGAGTGTCCGAACTGCAGCGTGTCACTCACCTACCATCGCGCCGCGCAACAACTGATGTGTCACATTTGCGGCCACGCCGAGACCGCACCAACCAAATGTCCCGAGCAGGGCTGTGGTAATGCGGCGATTCGGTTTGCTGGTCTGGGCACGGAGAGGGTCGAGGCCGCGCTGGCCAAGTGTTTCCCGACGGCCAGGGTCAAGCGGATGGATTCAGACACGCTAAAGCGCAAGGAGGATTACCGACGCATTCTCGGCGATTTTCGCACCGGCAAAATCGACATCCTCGTTGGCACGCAGATGATCGCCAAGGGGCTGCACTTCCCGAACGTGACGTTGGTCGGGATCATTCACGCTGATTTAAGTCTGCACATCCCGGACTTCCGCGCTGGCGAGCGGACGTTTCAGTTGCTTACGCAGGTGGCAGGTCGCGCCGGTCGAGGCGACGTCGAGGGCGAGGTGTATGTGCAGTCGTTCACGCCGTTTCACCCGGCGATCCAGTATGCGCGCCGCCACGACTATATCGGTTTTTACGAGCAGGAAATCGAGTTCCGGCAGGAGCTGAGCTATCCGCCAGTCAGTCGGGTGGCATTGCTGACGCTGCGCGGGCGTAGTGAGGATCGGGTCAGGTTTTTTGCCGACCACTTGCGAAAAGAGATGGACGAATTGGCCAGGGACTTGGGCGACACCGTTGTTGCCGGCCCGGCGCCCGCGCCATTGTTGCGCGCCGAGAATTTCTACCGCTACCAGGTCATGATGCGCACCCTGCGGATGTCCGCTCTCGGACACAAGCTCTCGACCAAGCGGGAGACGTTTCAGATTCCCGACGACATTCGCCTCGTCATCGACATCGACCCGATGACCCTCAGCTAGCCGTTTGGCCAGGCGGTTACTTGTCGGAAGCTTCCGGGTTCGGTACGATGCTGCCACAAGGTCGGGGATGTTGTCCCGAACTATAGAAATACAGGCAGTGGACACACAGAATCAAATGGATGCTACGGTTGCCGCCTTGAATCGCCTTGTCCGCAACCTGTGGTGGACTTGGAACCAGGATGCTCAGGATGTGTTCGAGGAGTTGTCGCCGCGCGCCTGGCGACATATGTACCACAACGCAGTGGCGGTGTTGCGGGAATTGTCTGACGAGGAGTTGCGGGTGAGGTTGCTCGACGAGGAATTCAACGGCCGCGTGCAGGGGGTGCTCCGGCAGTTTGACGCCTACATGAACGCGAGTGACACTTGGGCTGCTGCGAATGCGGCGCGCTTGGCAAAGCGGCCGGTGGCCTACTTTAGTGCGGAGTTTGGCTTTCACGAAACGCTGCCAATTGCAGCCGGCGGCTTGGGCATGTTGGCTGGCGACCACGCGAAGTCGGCCAGTGACCTTGGCCTTGGCTTTGTCGGCATCAGCCTGTTTTACCGCGAGGGCTATTTTCAGCAATCAATCAATGCCGAGAACTGGCAGACAGAATATTACAGCCAGCTTGACCCTCAAAATCTCCCGCTTGAGCCGGTCACCGGCGATAATGGTGAACCGCTGATTTGCACTGTGGAAATTGCTGCCGAGCCGGTCTCGTTCTGTGCCTGGGTGGCCAATGTTGGCCGTTGTCCCGTGTATCTGCTAGACACTAAACTGCCGATGAACCAACCGCATTTTCGTGATCTCACACAGCACGTGTACGGCGGCGATGACTCGACGCGCATCATGCAGGAAATCCTGCTCGGTGCTGGTGGCGTGCGGCTGTTGCGGCGGCTCGGCGTGTCGCCGTCGGTGTTTCACTTGAACGAGGGTCATGCGGCATTTTTAGTCCTGGAACTGATGCGCGAGCGGATCGCCGAAGGGGTAAGTTTTGACGAGGCACTAGCTGAAACGCGGGGGCAGTGCCTGTTCACGACACACACGCCGGTGCCGGCAGGACACGACCGGTTCAGCCACAAATTGATGAATTCTGCGGCGCGGCATTTTTGCGGTCAGCTCGGCGTCAGCGCCAACGAGTTACTGGCGCTTGGCCGGGTGGACCCGGCCGATGCTGGCGAAGAATTTTGCATGACGGTGCTGGCACTCAAGGGGTCGCGAGCAGCCAACGGCGTGAGCGAACTGCACGGGGAGGTCAGCCGTAAGATGTGGCATGGCCTTTACCCAAACGAATCGGTGGACGATGTGCCGATTGGTCATGTGACCAACGGTATCCACCTTGCCGGCTGGATGAAGGGCCCGGTGCGAAAGTTTTTGAGGCATAAACTTAATCAAGCGGATTCGGGGGCGAACTGGGCGAAGGAATTGGCCAAGCCGGAGTTCTGGGCGCGTATGCAGGATGCGTCGTTTGTCAGCGACGAAGAGCTTTGGGCGCTGCGCTACCGGCTGCGGCGCGAGCTGATCGAGTTCGCGCGGCGGCGGTTGCAGGATCAGGAGCACCGCTCGGAGCCAAAGGACTTTATTGCGTTCGATCACCTGCTCAACCCCGACGCGCTAACGATCGGCTTTGCCCGGCGCTTCGCCACCTACAAGCGCGCCCCGCTGGTCTTTGATCATTTTGAGAATCTCGTGAGCCTGGCTCGCGACCTGCGGCGGCCGGTGCAGTTTATCTTCGCTGGCAAGGCGCATCCGCGGGACGACGAAGGCAAACGGTTGATCCAAAAAATCATCCACATGAGCCGCCACTCCAAGCTGAGCGGGCACCTGGTGTTTCTCGAGAATTACGATGTGCACGTCGCGCGGCAGATGGTGTCTGGCTGCGATGTTTGGCTGAACAACCCGCGCCGGCCGCTTGAGGCTTCCGGCACCAGCGGCATGAAGGCTACCTGCCACGGATGCCTGAACCTGAGCATTCTGGACGGCTGGTGGCGGGAGGGTTATGATGGCACGAACGGCTTTGCCATCGGCGGAGACGAGCATCCTGATAATGTCGACGAGCAGGATCGGCTCGATAGCGAGAACCTGTACAAGGTCCTATCCGGCGAGGTGATTCCCTGTTTTTACGACCGCGACGAGATCGGCATCCCGAGGGCTTGGCTTGGTAAAATCCGGCGGGCCATGGTCACGTTGGCGGCCCGGTACGACACCACCCGCATGGTGCGTGAGTACGCACAAAAATTTTATCTGCAGGAATGAGCGACATCGGCAACAATACTGGAGCATTGAGCGGCGAGCCGCGCGAATTGCGCTCGCTAAACGCCGATGAAGCGGGGCGCATCCTCGTCGAGTGGGGGCACAAGAGCTATCGCGTGACGCAACTCCTTGGTTGGCTCTACAAAAAGCGGGCGGGCTCGATCGACGAGATGACTGACTTGCCGAAGGGATTACGCGACCAGCTCGCCGGCGCGTTTTTTCTCAAGCCGCTCGAATTGGCAAAAGAGCAGCGTTCACGGGACGGTACGGTGAAATTTCTCTGGCGCCTGGCGGACGGTGAATTGATCGAGAGCGTCTTGATTCCCGCATCCATCGGCAGGGACGGCAGCCAAAGCGATCGTCACACGCTCTGTGTCTCATCGCAGGTCGGCTGTGCTTACGGCTGCAAGTTTTGCGCGAGCGGTCTCATGGGCTACAAGCGTAACCTCGACGCGTACGAGATCGTGGACCAGGTGTTGGCCGTTGAGCGCTGGCAGTTGACCAAGGACGGAGATGCGCCCAAGCAGGAGGCGCTGGTGAACAATATCGTCATGATGGGCATGGGTGAACCGCTCGCCAACTACGCCAACCTCACCAGGGCGCTCGAGATTTTCAATTCGCCATGGGGGCTGAATATCGGCGCGCGCAAGATCACGGTGTCCACCAGCGGCCTCGCGCCGCAGATACGGCAACTCGCCGAAACGCCGCAGCAATATCACCTTGCGATTTCGCTGCACGGGGCGACCGATGATGTGCGCGACAAGATCATGCCGATCAATCGCAAGTATCCGCTCGAGGAACTAATCTCCGCCTGCGAGGCGTATCAGCAAGCCAAAGGCCGGATGATCTGGGTCGAATACATTTTGATCGACGGCATCAACACCGGGCTGGACCAGGTCGAGGCATTGGGTTGCCTGGCCAAGCGACTGCAGTGCAAGGTTAACCTTATCCCGTACAATCCGGTCGATGGCATCGGGCTAAAGCGGCCAAGCGACGAGGCAGTCGGACGATTCCGCGATGCGCTGTACCAGAGAGGTATTCGGGTAACCGTGCGGATCGAAAAAGGCACCGACATCGACGCTGCCTGCGGCCAACTGCGTCTCAAGTCGGAGAAGCAGCCTACTGCAGCCCGGTCGTAGCCAAGTGGCTCAGGAGCTGGCTTTCATCTCGACGACGTCGTGGGGGGCGGCTTCCTTTTGGCCGGCCGGGCTGATGCGGGTGTAGCGTGCCTTGGCACGCAGATCAGCCAGGGTGGCAGCACCGAGATAGCCCATGCCAGCCTGGACTCCCCCGATTAGCTGACCTAGGAGTTGGTCTAAATCCTCCGAGACCTCCTTGAGTGCTTCGATGCCTTCAGCGGCGACTTTGCGGTTGGCGTCCTTGGGCGCGTGGCCGTAGCGAGCGGCCGAGCCTTCCTTCATCGCGGCGAAGCTGCCCATACCCCGGTATTGTTTGTAGAGTTTTCCGCTGATCTCCATCACTTGGCCCGGCGTCTCGGGGCAGCCTGCGAGTAGGCCACCGCAGATCACGCCGTCGGCCAGGGTTAGCGCCTTGACGATGTCACCCGATTTGGTGATGCCACCGTCGGCGAGGAGGCTCACGCCCCTATCCTTGGCCGCCTTGCTGGCGACGTAGAGCGCGGTCATCTGCGGGATGCCCACCCCGGCGACGAGTCGCGTCGTGCAGATCGAGCCTGGCCCCTGGCCCACCTTGACGATGTTTGCTCCGCGCTCGGCGAGGTACTCGACCCCGGTGGCGGTGGTGACGTTGCCGGCGATGATTGGCAAGTCGGGATAAGCTGCGCGGATTAACCCGACGGCATCGCCTACGTCCTTCGAGTGACCGTGCGCGGTGGAGACGGCGACGACGTCTGCACCGCGCTCGATCAATGTGCCGACGTGCGACTCGATGCGTGCGCGGTCGAGTTCGCCATCGGCATCGCGCGGGGTGGAGACGGCCGCGCCGCAGAGCAGCCGGAACTGTCCATCGCGCGCCGGTCGAAACTGCGCCTGCTTCTCGGAGGTGATGCGCTCGATGTCGCTCAGTGTGAACAGGCCTCGCAGCTCGTCGTTGTCATCCACCACCAGCAGCTTGTTGATGCCGGGATGGTCGGTGAAAAACTGGTCGGCGATGGCGATCGGATCGGCGTCTAGCTGGCTCTCGCGAATGGTCTGCACCTGGTCGCGTGGGACAAGGGCGCTAGTGACTGGCTTGGCGGCATAGCGCGGCTTGAGGACGTTGCCGGAGAGCAGGCCGACGAGTTTGCGGTCGTCGCCAACGACGGGGAAGGTGCTGAAGGAGTAGCGCTTGGTTTCGATCAACTCGATCACGTCGCCCACGGTCTTGTCGGGTGGGACCGTGATCGGCTCCTGGATGAGTCCGTGGACGTGATTTTTGACACGGCTGACCTCCTTGAGCTGCTGTTTCTCCGTCATGTTGTAGTGGATCAGCCCCAAGCCGCCATTGAGCGCCATGCCGGTGGCCATTTGCGACTCGGTGACGGTGTCCATATCGGCCGAGATAACCGGGAGGTGCAGGCGCAATCCACCCGCCAACTCGGTGTCGAGGGAGGCGTTTCTGGGGAGAATCTCAGAGTAAAACGTAGAAAGGGTGAGGTCGTCGTACGTCAGGGCCAAGCCAGCCTGGCCCGGGAAGAAGGTGTCTGCCGGTTGATAAAAGGCTGAATCGATTGAGCCTGCGTTTTGCTCTGCCGCCATGTCCGAGTGTCCATGATTCCCATTGGTCTGGCAAGCTGTTTCGTTTTTCTTACGTGCTTGAGCCCAAGGAAAAAGAGTCCATACATGGCAGCGCGTAATAAACTCGACGCCATTTGACCAAGCGGCGACATTGCCCAGCCATGATTTCGACCGACGTTACGCTGGAGCAATTGCAGGCGGCTATTCGTAATGTGCCGGATTTCCCCGAGGAGGGGATTCAGTTCAAGGACATCACACCGGTGCTGGCTGATGCCCGGCTGCTTGATGGGTGTATCTGCCATCTGCTCGGCGGGCACTCGGCCGACACGGTGGACGTGGTCGCCGGGATCGATGCGCGTGGCTTTATTTTCGGTGCGGCGATGGCCCGCGAGATGGGTGTGGGTTTCGTGCCGATCCGCAAAAAGGGCAAGTTGCCCTGGGAAACGATAGAGGAAAGTTATGAGCTCGAGTATGGCAGCAACACTATTGCCATCCACACCGACGCCGTCTCGGGCGGCCAACGGGTACTGTTGATGGACGATCTGTTGGCCACGGGCGGCACGGCGGCGGCGGCGGCGAGCCTCGTGGCGAGGGCAGGCGGGCAGGTGGTCGAGGCGGTGTTTTTCATCGAGCTGGGTTTTCTAGATGGTCGAGCCAAAATGGGCGATGTGCCGGTGCGGGCGCTGATACGCTATTAAGTGAGTAGTGAGAGGTAAACAGAGTATGCCGAGTGTATTCATCAAAACCTACGGTTGCCAAATGAACGAGCGCGACTCCGAGGCTGTTGCGGCACAGTTGGTGACCAAGGGCTACAGTATGACGACTGATGCGCTGAGGGCGGATGTCATCCTGCTGAATACATGCAGCGTGCGCGATGCCGCCGAGCAAAAGGCGCTTGGAAAAATGAACCACGTCGCCGCGCAGTTGCGCTCGAAGAACCGCAAGGCGGTGCTGGGCTTCATGGGCTGCATGGCGCAGAGCCGCGGGCGGGAGTTGATCGACAGGCTGCCGGACGTGGATCTCGTGGTCGGCACGCAGAAATTTCATCGCACAGCCGATTATATCGGCGATCTGTTGGCCGGCCGTACCGGGAGCGTGGTCGATACCGGCGAGGAGAAGGGCAGCGAGGCGACGATCCGGGAGCATCTACTCAACGGCGCGAGCGACAAAAAGTCAGTCACGTCATTCGTCAGCATCATGCAGGGGTGCAACCAGTTTTGCACCTTTTGCATCGTACCGACCACGCGCGGCCGCGAGCGCAGCCGGTCGATTGACGACATTGTCAGCGAATGCCGCGAACTGGTGGCTCGTGGCGTGCGCGAGGTGACGCTGCTCGGGCAGATCGTGACGAGCTATGGCCGCCGCGAGATCGGCGAGAGGGACGGCAAGTCGGCGTTCGTGCAGTTGATCGAGGCGCTACACGGGATCGAGGGGCTGGAGCGCATCCGCTTCACCTCGCCGCACCCCAAGGGATACGGCGACGATTTGGTTGAAGCGTATGGGCGCTTGGCCAAGCTCTGCGAGAGCGCACACATCCCTGTACAGAGCGGAAGCGATGCGATGCTCAAGCGTATGCACCGGGGCTACACATGTGAGCGATTTTTGGAGATCGTCGGCAAGTTACGCGCTGTCAAGCCGGGCATCGGCATCACGACCGACATCATCGTCGGGTTTCCCGGGGAGACGGAGGAGGAGTTCGAGGAAACGGTCTCGCTTTGTCGCGAGGTTCAGTTCGACAATGCATTTGTTTTCAAGTACTCCACGCGCCGTGATACGCCGGCGGCTGCAATGGAGAACCAACTTCCCAGGGAGTTGATCGAGCAGCGGCACGCCTTACTACTCGCGGCGATTGACGAGATGGGGGCCAGGCGCTACGCGCAGTTTGTTGGCAAAACGGTGGAGGTTCTTGTTGAGGGGCCAAGCCGCCGCAACGCCGCGCGTTTGGAGGGCAGGACGCGCTGCAATAAAATCGTGGTATTTGAAGGTGGCGAGCGTTTCCGGGGCCAGTTGGTGGATTTGAAAATCACCCGCAACGGTTCGTTTACCCTGTACGGTGATCCGGCCATCGTGAATTTGAACTGACGTATGAATGAGCAAAGTAAAGAGTCGCCGGCATCGATACCGCTGTTCGGTTTCCTGCTAGTGTTTGTAGGCATGTTTCTTTACATTGGCATTAGGATGAACAGCGAGGTGAGCTTGGCCAACTTGTCGGTCTTGCTCGGCGTATTCTTGGCGGCAGTCTCCGGCTACAGCCTGGCCAAGCCGGATGCAGTTGCCCGTGCGCTGCGGGCATTCCCTCGAGCCAATACACCCGGCTACATGCTGATGCTTGCCGCCACCGCCTGGTTTCTTTGGAATATCAGGATTGAGGACATGGCGGACTACCGTGAAATAAAGCATTGGTTTTACATCGGCTTTGGCGCGGTGGGGATCGGCTCGTGCATTTTTCTGAGGGACTTTTTGGCGGTGCGCGGCCTGGCGGTTTTCATGCTGCTTCTAGCCAAGCTAATGCTCGATACGCAGCGCAATTATATGCTGGCCACACCAGAGGCGTACATGTCGGAGTGGCGACTGGTCTTCGCCGTGTGGGCATACATGATCATCGTCATGTCCATGTGGCTGGTGATTTCGCCGTGGCGCATGCGCGACATGATCGAGTGGATGCTGGCCAAGCCGGGCCGGCTTGTAGTCAAGGGCTGGTTTCGGCTGGGTTTCGGGATTTTGCTGATCGTGCTTGGCCTGACGGTGTTCGGTATCCCGGATGCGGCCGCGAATTGAGGGCTTGGGATTGATTCGCCGTGGCGGCCCGTTGTCATTTTATACCCATTTTAACCGTGAACTCGAAAATAAGTATTCAACGATCCCGCTGCAGGACGCTTGGCCAAGTGCTTGGCCTGACGATCGCCCTGGCAGGCTTGGTGCCTGGCCAGGCGCAACAAGTGCCGGTCGATGAGCGCACGCTCTCCAACGGCATGAAACTGCTCATGCTTGAGCGGCACCACTCGCCGGCGATCGCCGGCGGCTGGGTGGCTCGCGTCGGCAGCGTGAACGAGCGGCCTGGTATCACCGGCATCGCTCACCTCTTTGAGCACATGATGTTCAAGGGCACACCAACCATCGGGACGAGTGATGCCAAGCGTGACGCCGAGATCATAGAGCAACAGGAGACTGTGCGTGATGCCATGCGACAGGAGGAGGCCAAGATGCGCCTGGCCCTGCGGCGTGGCGAGATCGAAGACTTGGCCAAGCCGGAAAACAAAACTGAGCGCTACCGCGAACTCGAGGCCAAGTTCAAGGAACTGATCGCTGCGCAGCGCGAGGTGCTAGTCAAGAACGAGTTCGACCGCGTGTACACGACCGCCGGCGCTTCTGGCATGAATGCCTTTACGTCCAATGACATGACCGGCTACTTCATCACCGTGCCGGCGAACAAGCTCGAACTTTGGGCATGGATGGAGTCAGAGCGGTTGCTGCGGCCGGTGTTCCGCGAGTTTTATGCCGAGCGCGACGTGGTGTTTGAGGAGCGGCGCATGCGTACCGAGTCCACGCCGCTTGGAAAATTTCAGGAATCGCTCGAGGCGATGTTCTGGGAGTCGCACCCGTACGGCTGGCCAGTGATCGGCTGGCCGTCGGACATCCCGGCCATCACCAAGGCGCAGGCCGACGAGTTTTACGCACTGCACTATGCGCCGCAAAATATCACGCTGATTTTGGTCGGCGACTTCAAGGCCGACGAGGCGGCTAAGCTGTGCGAGCGCTACTTCGAGCGCATCCCGCGTGGTAAACGCAATCCGCCCGAGGTCGTCACCGAGGAAGTGGCGCAGAAAGTTGAGAAGCGAATGAACGCCGAGGCGGAGGCCAATCCGCAGGTGGACATCCTGTGGCACACGCCGGCGGCGGGGCATCCCGACTCCTACGCCCTGGAGGTACTCGCGGCAGTGTTGTCCGGACGCTCCGGTCGGTTGCACAAGGCGCTCGTGCTTGGCGACGAAGTGGCCACGTCGGCGTTCGCCCATCAAATGGCGCGAAAGTATGCCGGTATGTTCAACATCGGCGGTGAGGCGAAGGAACCGAAAACACCGGGTGATGTTGAGGCGGCGATTTACGTAGAGGTAGAGCGGCTGAAGAACGAGCCGGTCTCCGCGCGGGAGTTACAGAAGGTTAAAAATAATTTCGCCGCGATGGCAGTGCGCCGTGCTTCGTCGAACTTTCATCTACTGGTGCAATTGATTCAGTACGAAGGAGGTGGCGACTGGAAATCGATCAATACCGAAATCCCGAGTATTCTGGAGGTCACGGCGGAGGACATTCGGCGCGTGGCCCAAAAATATCTTACAAAGGAAAATCGCACCGTAGCGACATTCACGCGGAAGGCAGGAACGAAGGTGCCGGACGACCCCGCGCTGGCCGGGTTGAGTGGTGAGCAGCAGGCGGTCGTGCGTCGCATCGCCAGCCAGATCAAGTCGGAGATAAGTCTCGAGCGGTTACAGCAACAGTTGCAGACGATGGAGGCCCAGCTTGGTCAAGCGGATGGAAAGCAGCAGGGCCTGATAAAAATCATCATGGTGAAAGTGGCGGAGCGAATCGCTGAATTGAGCAAGTAATCATGGAGTAACAAAAATGAATTTATCGATGAAGCAAAATATGGCGCTCGGCTTAGTTGCGGTCTTTGGGCTGGCGCTTGGCCAGGCACAGGAGATTCCGGATCGACCGGAGAAGTTGACATTCCCGCCACTGATTTATGATGCTCCAAACCCGGCCGACTACCGCGTGGAGTTGGAATCAGGGGTGATTGTTTACATTTATCCTGATCGCGAACGGCCGCTGATTGACCTGTCGGTAAACGTCCGCGGCGGCAGCTACCTTGACCCTAAGGGCAAGGAGGGCTTAGCCGGTCTGACCGGCTACCTGATGGCGCGCGGCGGTATTCCGTCCTCACCTGCAGACGAACTAGACGAGGAACTGGAGTTTCTCGCGGCAAGGCTCTCGAGCAGTTTCGGAGGGTTGAGCGGTAGCGTGGGTTTGAACCTGTTGTCCAAGGACGCCGATCGAGGCTTCGAGATTTTGCGTGCCGTACTGGCCGCGCCGAGTTTTCAGGAGGACAAGCTGGCGCTGCGTAAGACGCAGACATTACAGGGGCTCAAGCAGCGCAATGATGATTCGAAAAATATCGAGTCACGTGAGCGCAACTTTCTCGCGTACGGCGAGCGCTTTTGGTTCAACCGCCACACGACGGCAGCGTCGCTCGAGAGCATCCGCCGGGAGGATTTGCTGGCGTTCCACCACAAGTGGGTGCATCCGAAAAATTTCATCGTCTCGGTGAGCGGCGACTTCGATCGCAACGAGATGCTTAAGCGACTGGACGGCGTGTTCGCCGCCTGGCCACACCCCGGCAAAAAGGCGCCACCGGTGTCGCAGGAGCAAAAGTATGGCAAGCCGGGCGTGTACATCGTCAACAAGGATGTCAATCAGGGTCGCGTGTCGATCATGTTGCCGGGCATACGCTGGGACGCCCCGGACTACTACGCGATCCAGGTGATGAACGATGTGCTCGGTGGCGGCGGTTTCACTTCGCGCATCACCAACCGCGTGCGCTCCGATGAGGGCCTGGCTTACTCGGCGCGTTCGGCATTCCCCGGGGGGGTGTATTACCCGGTGGTGTTTCGCGCTGGGTTCCAGTCCAAGTCGCGTACGGTCGCCTACGCGACGTCGATCGTGCTCGAGGAGATCGAGCGCATCATCCGGGAGCCGGTGACTAAGGAGGAACTGCTCACGACGAAAAAGTCGTTCATTGACACATTCCCGAACAACTTTTCCTCGGCGGCACAGGTGGTCTCGGCGTTTGCCAGCGACGAGATGATCGGCCGTTACGCCAAGCAGCCGCATTACTGGGCGAACTACCGCGACAACATCGAGTCGGTGGACATCGCTGCGGTGCAGCACGTGGCTAAGCAGCGGCTCAAGCTTGACCAAATGATCATCCTGATTGTCGGGCAAAAAGAGGAGATTTTGAAGGGACACCCGGATCATCCGGTGAAATTGGGCCGCTTGGTCAAGGGCGGGGTGATAGAGTTGCCGATGCGTGACCCATTAACGATGCAGCCGGCAAAATAGCCCAAAATCGCCTTTTTCCTTGCGTTGGCCTGATTTGCTTGCTAACAAAGCCGTACAATGGCAGCAATCGGCCTTTTTCAAAAGGGAGAAAATATCTTCTACGCCAAGGTCGAGGATGGAGACTTGTATAAACTCAAGGGCGACATTTTTGGCGCGCCATCCTACCAAAAGACGCCGATTCCGAAAAAGGGGTTTCGGACGCTCGTTCCGGTTCAGCCTTCGAAGATCATTGCCGTGGGGCTCAACTACGTCGACCACGCAGCTGAGTCCGGCCTTGAGACACCGAAGACGCCGCTTTTCTGGCTGAAATCCCCCAAGTCGATTCTGCCCGATGGCGGAAAAATCGAAATTCCGTTCGAGAAGCACCGAACCGACTACGAGGCCGAGCTGGCCATCGTGATCGGCCGCAGCATTCGCAATGTCACCCCAAAGGCGGCCAGCCGTTACATCCTTGGTTATACGGCGGCACAGGACATCAGCGACCGGACGATCCAGAACGCCGAGAGCCAATGGGCGCGGGCCAAGTCGTTCGACACCTTCACGCCGCTTGGCCCGTACATCGAGACGAAGATCGATCCGGATTGCCTGACGATTCAGTTGTTCAAAAACGGGCAGCTTTGCCAGAACTCCTCCACGGCACAGATGATCTTTAGTTGCTCGGAGTTGGTCAGCTTCATCTCGACGAACATGACTCTGCTGCCGGGCGATGTTATCCTCACCGGCACGCCGTCTGGCGTTGGCTCGATCGAGTCGGACGACACACTCGAGGTGCGTATCCAAGGCCTGGCCCCCCTGGTTAATTCCGTCAAATAGTCGGTCACCGTTTCGGTTCGACTTCGCCCGATTTTTCCTGTTCGCTTCGTCTAGCGCCGGCCGGTTGGTCGGCGGATTCCATTTTTACACATGCGCTGGTCTCAAACATTTATCCCGACGATGAAGGAGACGCCCGCCGAGGCGGAGATCATCTCACACAAGCTGCTGCTGCGTGCCGGCCTGGTGCGAAGACTCACCGGCGGGCTGTATACGTTTCTGCCGCTTGGCCTGCGGGCTCTCAGGAAGGTCGAGAACATCGTTCGCGAGGAGATGAACCGTGCCGGGGCGCTGGAGGTGTTCATGCCGGCGCTGCAGCCGCCCGACATTTGGGCCAGGAGCGGCCGGCTCGAGACGGCGAAGGAAGTTCTCTTTCACGTGAAGGATCGCGCTCAAAAAGAGTGGGTGCTCGGCCCGACACACGAGGAGGTTATCACGACGCTCGTTGCTGATGAGTTCAACTCCTACCGCCAGTTGCCGGTGAACTTTTACCAGATCCAGACCAAGTTCCGTGACGAAATCCGCCCGCGCTTCGGCCTTATGCGCGCCAAGGAGTTCATCATGAAGGACGCATACAGCTTCGATGCCGACGATGAGTCGGCCAACGCCAGTTACCAGCGGATGTACGATGCCTACGCGCGGATTTTTAAGCGCTGCGGCCTGCGTGCCATCCCCGTGCAGGCCGACACCGGCGTCATGGGCGGCGCTCACTCGCACGAATTCATGGTGCCGGCCGAGACCGGCGAAAACGAAGTGGTGTACTGCGAGAGCGGCGACTATGCGGCGAACATCGAGAAGGCGACCAGCCAAGGCCCGGCTGCCACCACGCCGTCGGACGACTGCGGTCCCGCGGAGAAATTCGAGACGCCAGGCGTGAAGACGATCGAGGATCTGGCCAAGAGCTTCGACGTCGCGGCGGAGCGGCAAATTAAGACACTCATTTACATCGCCGAAGACAAGCCGGTGATCGTGCTACTGCGCGGTGACGACCAGCTTGAGGAGGCCAAGCTTGGCGGCGTGCTGGGCACCGCGACTTTTCGCACGGCGGGTGATGCCGAGATCGTCAAGGTGCTTGGCGCGAAACCGGGAAGCCTGGGCGCAGTCGGTATCGAGGGCATCCCGGTCTATGCCGACGAGGTTTTGCGCGGCGGTTCCGGCATGGTCACAGGCGCGAACGACGATGACCACCACTTGCGCAATGTCAACGTCGAGCGCGACATCGTGGTCAGCGAGTGGGCAAATCTGCGCAAGGTTCAGGCCTGCGAGTTGTGCATCGAGACTGGCCAGCCACTCAAGATTCGCCGCGCCATCGAGGTCGGGCATGTATTCAAGCTCGGAACCAAATACAGTGAAGCGCTCGGTGCGACATTTCTCGACGAAAACGGCAAAAGTCTTCCGAGCATTATGGGCTGCTACGGCATCGGCGTGACGCGCACGTTGCAGGCGGTGATCGAGCAGTGCCACGACGAGAGCGGCGTCATATGGCCAACGTCGGTTGCGCCGTACGAGGTTTGCATCACTGCGTTGGATGTCGAACCGGAGTCGAAAGTGATGAAACTTGCCAACCGGCTTTACGACGAGTTGCAGGCCAAGGGAGTGGACGTGATTCTCGACGATCGCCCGGCGCGGCCTGGTATCAAGTTCAAGGATTCGGAGTTGGCCGGCTTCCCGCTGCGTATCGGTATCGGTGAGCGTTCGTTGGCCAAGGGCAGTGTCGAGATCAAGCCAAGGGTGGGGGAGATGATCCTGTGTAGCCCGGATGAGGCACTTGGTCAGGCACTCGATTGGCTCGAAGCCAACCAAGTCGGCTAAATTTCAGTTCGAACCGGAAACTTCAAAGTTCCGCATAGCGCTTGGCCCATCAGCGTTGAAGCATTCCATCTAATTCCATGGCGAAGCCGTCGTAGTCTATCAGCGGCGAGCGCTCGAGCATCCCGCCTCGTTTTGTTCGGCGGCTTGGAACAGCATAAACCGGGATCAACCACGACGGGGGCTCAGGTGCTGAGGATGCTCTGTAGGTTGAAGCGGCGGCCGGGGCAGATGGTCGGCTTGGGATTGATGTGACGGTGTGTGCGCACTTGGCTGAAGGGCACCCCGGTGCGTTTGCGTAAATGTGAAACGAGCGTCTTGAGGCTGGTGCGTTGCTTGGCGGTCGGGAGGGTTTTTTCGAAGTTACCAATGAGACAAATGCCGATGGCAATCTCGTTGAGCGCGGTACTGGCCAAGTGGCCGCCCCGAATTTGGCGTTTCCATCGATCGGCGACATATATTTTTCCGTCCGTCGTCTTGACACCATTCCCGATGACGAAGTGGTAGGCGAGCCCGTTCTCCATTCGGCGGACACGCCGGTGGTAATGCTCCATACCACGGATGCTATTGTTGCTGTCGGCGCTGTGGTGAACGACAATGTGCTTCCAGCGGTTGCGCCGGATGCGAGGTCGGTTGATCTCGCGCAGGGTCGCCCCGGCGATGGCGGCCGGTCCTGGCCTGGTTATTTTTTTGGCCGTTCCAATTGTGATCTTGAGTTTCTGGCCCTGCTGGATGGCATTGGGTTTTTTAATGCCGTTGGCCTTGGCGATCGCTGCTGCGGTGGTTTTGTATTTTTTGGCGATCGTGCTCAGCGTGTCGCCCTTGCGGATGGTGTAGGTGAGAGTCTTGGTCTTGGACGGGATGGTGAGTTTCTGGCCAATCTTGACGCGGTTTGGGTTGGCAATGCCGTTGTGGGCGGCGAGGGTGGAGGTGTTAATGTCGTATTTCTTGGCGATCACTCCAAGCGTCTCGCCACGTTTGACGATGTGGATGGCCGCTTGGCCGAGCGCCTGGCCAAGCCACACCACTACCATCACCGCTAGGATGCGGCCGGTTTGCCTTTTTCCCCTGGCCAAAAATGTCAGCATGAAACGCTGTCTGCCCCCTTGAAGGAGCCATTCTTAAGGCCGGAACCAGCGCTTGACCAGCCATTGTTTGGCCGTTCGGGCACTTGGCCAAGCGGCGAGCCCTGGAAAACGGGAAAAATTGGGGGTTGCGGCTCGGGATGGTTTTGCTATGGTGCGCGCCCTTTTTTGGCAGGGAGGAGCTTTTGAGGCTCTTTTGGGAGCCAATTGGAACCGCCTTTAAACCACAACCTTGGGCATGGCCGCTCGAGGAGGCACTAACAACAACGAACCGAATCCCGTTTTTCCGCGGGACGGCTGTACAAGGGATTCAGCCGACAACCAATGGAAAGCTAAAGAATGAGCAACGTAAAAGAACTGTTGGACGCGGGTGTCCATTTTGGTCACCAGACGCGCAAGTGGAATCCGAAGATGATGGAATTCATCTTCGAGGCTCGGAACGGCATCCACATCATCGACCTCGTGCAAACGGCGTCGCAAATCGAGGCGGCGGCCGAATTCCTCAAGGGCATCGTGGCCAAGGGCGGTAAGGTACTCTTCGTCGGCACCAAGAAACAGGCCCAAATCACCATCAGGGAAACAGCGGAAGCCACCGGCCAACCATACGCGTGCGAACGTTGGCTGGGCGGCATGATGACCAACCTTAAAACCATCAAGCGCTCCATCAACCGTATGGTGGAATTGGAAACAATGGAGACCGACGGCAGAATGGCGGAGTTCGTTAAGCAGGAGCAGTCGATGCTACGCCGCGAGTTGAACCGGCTGCACATCCGACTTAACGGCATTCGTGACCTTGCCACCAAGCCGGACGCAATTTTCATCGTCGATATCAAGCGCGAGCATAACGCACTCGCTGAGGCGCGCCGGTTGCGTGTGCCGATCGTCGCCATCGTCGACACCAACACCGATCCGACTCTGGTCGATTACCCGATTGCCGGTAACGACGATGCCATCCGCTCGATCAAGGCGGTGCTCGGTTCGGTCGCGCGGCCTATGTTAGAGGCCCGTGCGGCCTACGAGGCGGCATCCGCAAAAATGAAGGCAGAAGCTGAGGCGAAAGCTGAAAAACAAGAACCAGCCCCGGCCGAGCTGGAGGCGGAAACAACTACGACTGAACCGGCACCCGCAGGGGAGGCAGCGGCAGACGCGGCACCCGCAGAGGTTCCTGCATCCGCTGCCGAGCAAGCCCCGGCCGGGGATGCTTCCGATGCGCCGACCGAGTCGGTCGAAGCCTGAGCCGGTCGCTACTCAAAAAACTTTCTTCCCAGGTAGAACCAACTTGGGAGCGAAGCTTATTTAATAAATAATATTATGGCAGAGATAACAGCAAAACTTGTTGCGCAACTTCGCGGTATGACTAGTGCAGGCCTGATGGACTGCAAAAACGCGCTCACCGAGACTGATGGCGACGTAGACGCCGCCGTCGATGTGCTGCGTGCGCAGGGCACGATCAAGGCCGCCAAGAAAGCCGGCCGCGAGGCAAACGAGGGTGTCATCGCCCACTACATCCAGCCTGACTCCAAGTCGGGCGTGTTGGTTGAGATCAACTGCGAGACCGATTTCGTCGCCAAGAACGAACAGTTCCTGGAGTTCACCAGTGAAGTTGCCAAGCTGAAGTTGACTGCCCCTGACAGCGATTTTGAAGAGCTACGCACCGCGCAGGTGGCCAAGATCGGTGAGAACATTCTTCTCTCACGCGATGCAAAGCTTGATGTGGAGGGTATCGGGCTGGTGGCAGCGTACATACATACCGGCGCCAAGGTCGGCGTGCTGCTCCAGATCGGTGCCGGCAAGGAGGACATCCTTGGCAACGACGACTTCAAGGCGCTGGTGAAGGACATCACCCTGCACATCGCCGCCTCTGCGCCGGTCTCCGTTAGCCGCGACGAGGTCGATCCTGAACTGGTAGCTAAGGAGAAAGCCATCGCAGAGGAGCAAGCTGAGGGGAAACCACCTCAGGCCATCGAGAACATCGTCAACGGCAAGCTCAATAAGTTCTTCGCTACCAATTGCCTGCTCGAGCAGGGCTTCGTGAAGAACCCGGACGTGAGCATCAAGGACCACGTGGCTGCCGTTGGGCAGGCGCTGGGTGACGAGATCACCGTGAGCAATTTCCTACGCTTTCAGGTTGGCGAGAGTTTCTGAGCGGAGGCGGCAACGAATTAACCAGGCGGGGGCCAGCAGGCTCCCGTTTTTTTGTGGCTAAGCGCTTGGCCAAGGGCGGAAAAGGGGTTTCATCGTGAGAACAATTTGACTAGCTTACTGCCCCAGCAATAAACGACTGCTTCGATGAACGAGACCAACAGAGTGGAGAGCTTGAGCGGCCAGGGTACCAGTACCCAGGGCGAGACAATTGAGAGCCTGCGTAGCCTGCTCGATTGGCTGAAAGGGCAATTCGAAGGATTCGGCATCGATTCGGTTTGGGCCGGTCTGTTGGTCAATGTGGTTGGTGCCGTGGCGTTGGTGTTCCTGAGTTGGCTCGCCTATCTCTTGGCCAAACGAGTGGTGTTGAGGGCCATCCGGTTCCTGTCGAGTAAGACCAGCACCGACTGGGACAAGGTCCTCATCGAGTACAAGGTGTTCGCCCGCCTGTCCAATGTCGTTCCCGCTCTCGTGGCGCACGTGCTGGCGCCGATACTGTTCGAGGGAGTGGAGAGCCTGGTCGGTTTTGTGCAGGGATTGGCCAAGGTGTACCTAGTGGTGGTGCTGTTGTTCACCCTGCAGGCGCTACTTAAGGGGTTGCTTTCGATTTATCAGCGTTACGATATTTCAAAGCGCATCCCGATCAAGGGACTGCTGCAGGCGGTGATGCTGGCGGCCTGCTTTGTCGGGGGAGTGTTCATCATCTCGATCGTGATGGGCCGCGAGATTGGCACGCTGATGGCCGGCTTGGGCGCAATGGTGATGGGGTTCTTGTTCGTGTTCAAGGACGCGATCATGGGTCTGGTGGCGGGGATTCAGATCGCCACCAATGACACTGTGCGCAAGGGCGACTGGATCGAGATGAAGGGGCACGGTGTCGACGGCGACGTGATCGACGTGTCGCTCACGACGGTGAAGGTGCAGAATTTTGACAAGACCGTGGTGAGCATCCCGGCGTCGAAATTGATCACCGAATCGTGCCGCAACTGGCGTGGTATGAAGGACTCCGGCGGGCGTCGAATCAAGCGTCCTATCCACATCGACATGCGCTCGATCCGATTTGCCGACGAGGGGTTGCTCGAGAAGTTCCAGCGATTCGACCTGCTTAAAGGTTATCTGCAATCCAGACTCGACGAGGTCAACGCGCATAACCAAACGGTCAACACGGACTTGTCGGAACTCGTCAACGGCCGT
The DNA here is from genome assembly GCA_022451065.1 of Pedosphaera sp. Classification (GTDB taxonomy): domain Bacteria; phylum Verrucomicrobiota; class Verrucomicrobiia; order Limisphaerales; family UBA1096; genus UBA1096. The sequence goes on from JAKUOU010000035.1 coordinate 30,999, forward strand.
CGCTTGACCAACATTGGCACCTTCCGCGCCTATATCATGGCGTACCTAAAAAACCATCCGCAGATACGGCAGGATCGCACGTTCCTCATTCGCCAGCTTGAGCCTGGTGATAACGGGTTGCCGATCGAGATTTACATCTTCACCGACACGACGGTCTGGGCCGAGTACGAGGCGATCCAAGCCGATATTTTTGATCATTTGCTAGCGGTTATTCCGGAGTTCGGCCTGGCGCCGTTCCAGAATTCCACCGGCAAGGAATCGATCAGTGGCACGCTTGATGTCTCGATGGTCGCTCGCTGAGCCGCTGCCTCGTCAAGCGCACTCGAAACTTGCCACGTGGCCAGGTGCTTGGCCAAGCTACGTCCGTGCAAACGTTGAAGGCGGATTGTGTTTTGGACGCGAAGGCGGTTCTTGGTGAGGGCCCCGTGTGGCGAGCGGAGACGCAGGATTTGGTCTGGGTGGACATCGAGAGTGCCCGCGTCTGCTGCTTCTATCCAGCCACAGGCGAAAATAAAACCTGGGACGTCGGCGAAAAACCCGGTTTGGCCGTACCGGCGAAGAAAGGCGACTTGATTCTTGGCACGAGCGCCGGCTTCGTGCGGCTCGACTTGGCCAGCGGCGAGTTGTCGCCGATTATTGATCCAGAGCAGGATTTGCCAAACAACCGTTTCAACGACGGCAAGGTCGATCCGGAGGGGCGGCTTTGGGCCGGCACGATGGGGATGAATGAGGCACCGAACGTCGGCAGCCTGTACCGACTCAACCGCAATCTCTCCGCAGACAAGTTGTTCGACCAGGTCAGCATCTCAAACGGCATGGCTTGGACATCCGATCATAAGACCTTTTACTACATCGACTCGCCGACGCGCCGTGTGGATGTGTTCGACTGCGACATGGCCGGCGGCTCGGTGTCGAATCGGCGGACGGCGTTCGAGTTGCCGAGCGGGATGGGCTACCCGGACGGCATGTGCATCGACAACGAGGGGATGCTTTGGGTGGCATTGTGGCAAGGCTGGGGTGTGGCTCGGTTCGAGCCGGGTGGGGCGCTCTTGGCCAAGGTAGAGGTGCCGGTCGAGTGCGTGACATCCTGCTGTTTTGGTGGCGAAAACTGGGATGAACTTTACATCACCACCTCCAGCCGCGATCTCGACAGGACTGGCAGGGCGGAACAACCACTTGCAGGCGGAGTATTCCGCTGCAAGCCGGGCGTGAGCGGCCCCCCGACGAACCTGTTCCTCGGTTAGTCGGTGACGCTTTCGACGATGATGCGGCGGTAGGTTCTTTCAGCGTGATCGTAGGCTGCGTTGAAGTCGGCGATTTCATCTGCGCCCATAAAGCGTTGTTTTTGCAGGCGACATTTTTTCACTCCGGCAAGGCACCATTCGGCACTGCGTTTGGAGGAGCGGATCGGCTTGCCATCGACGAGTACGAATACCGGGTTGGTGTGTGACGAGGGAAGGATGCGCAGCGCCACCCAGCTGCTGAACTCGATCGGCACCTCAAAGGCGATGTCCTGCAAATCGCCGTCTGCGACGATTTCCTTTTTCGCAATCGGATAGCCATTGACGATCACCTCGACTGGGACTTTTCGGGTGTTTTGAATTCGTGCGCGTTCAATGTGCCAATACGGCTTCTGCTTGTAGTCGCGCTTGGCCAAGCCGGGGATTGGTTCCTGGTTGAGTCGTGCAGCGACCTTGGCCGTAACAAGCACGGTGTCCGGCTTGGTCAAGCGGAGTTCGCTACCCTCAACTCCCATCTGCACGTTGTTGACTTGGAAGTCGATCAGGTGACTGCGTCCGTCACCGACGTAGTTGCGCCCGGCGCGGATGCCTTCGCACCAGTCGTTGTAGGTAAGTCTGCCGTCGAGTTTCACGTACGAGCGGCCTAGGCCGACACGCTCGCCGTAGATGCACGGGAAGTCGGTCTCGCCGCTGATGCGTGTCCGGAATCCACAGTTGAGCGTGTGGTACCAAATATTGAGTTCCCAAACCGACGGCGTATCGACCGTCGAGAGGAAGTCAACGGCAGGCACCAGCTTTCCATCCGGGCCAGGAACCTTATGGGTGACATCGGCGATGTATTCGTTGGCGCCGATACCGTTGAACGGTGGCACCTCGTACGTCGGCAGGTCGGCGGTGGTTTGGTTTAAACCCCAGCCGGAATGCGCCGGGCCGACGAGTGCGCCTTGGCGCTTGGCCCAGCGGATGGTGTTGAGGCACAACTTGGGCCAGTGGTGCTTGGATTCGCCTCCGGGAAACATTTGGTCGCGCAGACGTAACAGGCACAAATGGCCGGATTGATGCGAGCCAAAGCCCGAAACCTCGACGTCGTAGCGGAGCAGATAGGGATACTGTGAGACGACATCGTCTTTGCCTGTAAAAAACTGTTTTTGATAGTCAAAACAAGGCCCCCAAGTGAGGTTGGCGCCGACCTTGAGATCCTCGCCGAGGCAGTGCCGCAGCATGTCCGGCGCGTGAACCCCCTCTGTAGGGTTGGTGTAATGGGCGCAACCGGCGGCGTGGATATGGTGATCGCCCGACCACCAGCCCATCAGCGAAGGATCAATCCAGCGCTCGACTTTGAATGTCTCGACAGTGTCAGAATCGGTGACGGTGATGGTTCGGTTTTGCGGCAGCGACTCGGGGCCGCGATAAAATCGGACATTGTATTGACCGGTTGGCAATCTCACATACTCGCCATCACCACGATAAATTTGAGGATGAAAGTGAAAGTCGGGCGCAAGTCGCTTGGTCTGCGACGGATACACGCGGCCAAGGCGGTCACGGATTTCAAAACCGGCGGTTGTCGGCATGTTGTTTTCGTCGAGTACCTTGAGCGAGACTTTGTGTGCCGGCTGGCAGTTGAAGAGCAGGTTAATTTCGCTGCGAAAACCAAGGTCCTGCGTTCCTTGGCCAACGTCGAAGCTGAGCTTGGCATCGCGCTTGCCGGCGTCGCGGCTGTAAAGCTGCACGATGCGATACTCCAAGGCCAGACCGCTGAGCGTCTTGGTGAGCGGTTGGGCATTGTGCACCGCCAAGCCAAGCCATCGATCGGCGATCTGGCTCTGTGGCGAACCGGCATGGGGGTCGGAGTTTGGGCTGCTGGCGCGAAGTTCGGCAGTGACCCCGGCTTGGTTGCGGACTTTGACGAGGAAGTTGCGCCAGCCTTGCTCGACCAGCTCCCGCTTAGCCGGGCCGGCGTTCACCTTGACACGAGATTCGGGGTTGATGTGGATATCCAGGAGGCATTGAGCGTCAAGGATTTGCTGCACTTCGGAAATGGCACCGGGGGCGTCTGCTTGGTCAAGCGCTTGATTGAGTCGTTTCTTCACTTGCGGAGAAAACGGTTGACCAAGATAATCCTTGGCCTGAACGAGTCGCTGAATCTGTGCCTTCAGTGGCTGAAGTGCCACATCATGGACTTTAGGAAATGACTGTGCATGTGATACTTGGCTGGTGGCAAAAAGCGAAAGGATGATAGTTTTTCGAAAAAAAAATGAAGTTTGCATGGTTTTGATAGGTTACAGACGGCCGAATATGAGGCAGATTTAGCGTATTACAAGGGCAAATCGGCTGTTTTGTCGTTGGAAATTAAAATTAAAAAAGTGTGATTTTTCGAGTTGACACCCACCTGATCTATGTTGAGACTGTCCCTGCCGTTCGCGGTAAAAAAGAATTTAACAGCTAAATCATGAAAAAGAACACACGTAGAGTCGTAGCCATGTT
>JAKUOU010000036.1 GCA_022451065.1 Pedosphaera sp.
CTCGGCTGAAGTCACAAAGATGTTCGACTACAAATACCTCAAGTACCTGCCCGATGGATATGACGGCAAAAAGAAATTCCCGCTGCTGCTTTTCCTTCATGGCGCGGGAGAGCGCGGGGACAACCTCGATCTGGTAACCAAGCATGGTCCGCCCAAGCTCATCAAGAAGGGGAAAAAATTCCCATTTATCGTCATCTCCCCACAGTGCCTCAAGAACAGTTGGTGGGATGCAGAAGGGCTGGACGCGCTGCTTGACGAATTCATCGGCAAGCACGCCGTGGACGAGTCCCGCATCTACTGTACCGGCCTGAGTATGGGCGGCTACGGCACTTGGGCTCTTGGTGGACAAAACCCGAAACGCTTCGCAGCCTTCGCCCCGATATGTGGTGGTGGCAGCCGTACAGATGCCCGCCAGATTTCAAAAAAACCGGTGTGGGTGTTTCACGGTGCCAAGGACAGAACCGTGCCACTGGAAGAATCCCAGCGTATGGTGGACGCCTTGAAACGGCGCGGTGGAAAGCCAAAATTCACCATCTATCCCGAGGCTGGCCATGACTCGTGGACCAAGTCTTACGACAACCCCAAGCTGTATGAATGGTTCCTATCGCACAAAAACCAATAGCGCCTGAGCAATCACCAGGCATTGCGACCCAGTGAATGCGCTGTTCATCATCGACGGCTTGCCATTGGAAGATTGCCGAGCCAAGGAGGCGCTCCGCATCGCCGCCGGCATCGGCGTCTGGGGTAAGGTCAAGGCGACCCTCTGCTTCACCCGAGCCAACGATCCGGCGCTTGGTCAAGCGCAAGACGAGGAACTGCGACGCTACATCAGCCTACTGCGCGAAACCGCAGGCGGCTTGTTCACCCTTTTATCGGAGAAGCCGGAAGGCATCCTGCAGCACACCGATGAGACCGGCTTAGCCAAGCTCATCGACAAGGCAGACACAGTGCTGCGTTTTTAATCTAGCGTCTGGCCAAACGCGTCTTGTGTCCCCGCCCTACCTTCAATAGCGTCCCCGCCGATGACCCTTGAAGACCACGCCGGAGATGTCGTTGGCAAAGCCCGTAAAGGGCTGGGTGTCGCCCCCGAGCAAGTCACCGAGGCGGGCGGCTTCACCGCCGAGAGCTATGCCAAGTTTGAGCAGGACGGCACCTATGACGACTTGCCCGACCTAGTGAAAATCGGCGAACTGCTCGACCTCAACCCCGACAAACTCGCCACCATCATCTCCGGCTGGTGTCCCCTCGCCGCCGACCTTGAGACGAACAAGACCATCCGGCAAATCACCACCAACGAGGGCATGGAAGTACACTGCTACCTCGCGTGGGACGCCGCCACCCGCGAGGCGGCATTATTCGATACCGGCTGGAGCGCCGAACCGATTGTGGCGTTACTGCAGGAAAACGGCCTCGGCCTGAAACACCTTTTCATCACCCACACGCACCACGACCATATCGCCGCGCTGTCACCGATCCGTAGCCAGTTTCCGGAAGTCGAATTGCACTCCAGCTCGCCCAACGCGCCGGAGCAGCAGCGCAACCAGCCGGGCCAAGTCATAGAACTGGGTAGCCTGCAGGTTACCTCCCGCGAAACCCCCGGACATGCCGACGACGGGGTGACCTACGTGCTGGACAACTTCCCCGGTTTTGCGCCGAAAGTGGCCATAGTCGGCGATGCGATCTTCGCCGGCTCAATGGGCGGCGCACCCAACCATTACCAGTTGGCGCGCGAAAAGGTGCAGTCGGAAATCTTGAGCCTCCCCGCCGAGACCATCCTCTGCCCCGGCCACGGTCCCATCACCACCGTTGCGGAGCAACTCAGCGTCAACCCGTTTTTCTAGACCACCGTCTGGCCAAGCGCTTGGCCAGATTTAAAGCAGTTTTTTGAGTTGTTCGTGGTATCGGGTGTAGACGAAGCCCAGTCCGAGAAACACGCCGCCCATCACGAAGAAACTGACTATCTTCGTCGTGGTGGACATTTGCCAAAAGATCGGCACAAGCGACACCAACGCGATCGCCAGCGTGCCCAAGCCCATCAGGCGATACCACCGCTCCCGCAGGCCAAGGCCGAAACCGAAATAAACCACCGCGAGCAATGACCATGCGATCGTGCGCGCTTCGTCCCCTCCTATATCCGAGACCTTGATCGACAGCCAAATGAACAACAGCGCGCCTCCGGCGAGGATCAGCCATTGGTGAATCCTGTCGGGCACCTTTTTGTCGACCTCAAAACGTCGCGCCATTTGCTGAACGCCAAACAGCGCAACGATCGCCACCAGACTTTGCCAAAACGCATCCTTATCAATGAACTGGCCGGCAAGCAGGAGATACCCGATCACCGCATAAGCCAGCGCCAGCCATTGCCATTCGCGGGCGGGCCTCAGGAATTGCATAGCGAAAAACACCACGCCCACCGAGATGAACACCAGCACATGCCACTCATCGGGAACGTAATTACCAATCCACAACAGTCCCAACACAGCCGCAGCAATGCGGTAGGCCAACTGGGTCCAGCCAACCCAAGAGTGGATCATCTCCGGCACCTGTCCAATGCGCGCGATGGCAACCGGGATACCAATGTTCATCAGGTACATCGTGGCGATCGGGATCAACGCAAGGGTGGCGTAGTCGTCGAATCTTTCGATGCATATTTTGAACATTATCCAACAGGACATCAAAAGATAAACCTGCGAAAACAAACCGACGAATCGTGCCCGGGTGAATACCGCGTACACCGTCATACCGACCGAGACGAGCGCTCCCACCCAAAGCCAATGGTGTTCAAGTTCGACACCTTCGTGCAACCAAACGAGCAATGACAAGACAAAGCCACCTGATAACACCGCCTCGATGATCATAGGCAATTGCTTGGCCAATGGACCCTCCGGACAACAGTCGATCAATCGGTCTCGTTGCCAGCGCCACCAATGCGCCTGGCCAAGCGTGAGCACAAATGCGCAGAACAACGGCCAAGTCAATTCACTAGCCGATCCAGCCAAGCCAATCGCTAACAGCAAGCCAATCAAACCTGGCACCTGGCCAAGCAGAGTGAATTCACGGAGCTTCCACCGATAAACCGATCCTGTGAACAATAAGGTTGTTGCCAGAAGAATCGTGGGAACCCACTCCTTCGATGGCACAACTTTGAGCGGCTCGGTCAGAAAGGCAGCCAATCCTATAAACAAGCCGAGCCCGGTCAAATAACTCACCCGCGGCCGTAAAATCGATTCGAGCGCAGACTCAATCCGCTCGTGACAAAGTCGGGCGTTGAACAACAGAAATATCATCACAGAAAGACCGCCAAGCAAATAATCGGGACTACGATCTCCGATATCGATGAGCGCATAAATTACGGCGATCGCTGACACGATGAGCGCGCCGATTTGGATGATGAAGTTGTCGCGGCGAATCGCCATGAAAAGCAGCACAACACTCTCGGCAGCGAGAATGGGTCCCCGGACCGAGTCAGACATCTCTATCGTCATCAGGCCAAGCGTCACCAACACCAGGCCCTGAGTAAGGTAGCTTTTGCGCGAGAGCGACTGGTCCTCAAGCCAACGCGCCGCCGCCAATGCGCACCCGAGCAGCGCCACGCCAACAACCATCGGTAAAATCCAGAATTTCGGCTCATGGTATTTCAGCACATCCACCGTGAGCAGACCAAACATTGCCGCGTTGTTGGCAGTCAGAAACACGGCGCGTTGACGGTCGCTAAACGCCCCGCTGCGAGAGAGGAAAATCGCCGCCGTATAAACCGCCCAGAGCGACACCGCGAAACTCACGGCAATGGCAAGCGACGGCTCGTCCACTCGCATCCGCCATAGGAAAAAACCGGCGTAGGACGCCGACAGGCTCAACACCGGCATCTTCAGCCAGCGGTTCCGTAGCATGAACACCACCGCCGCCACCGCGAGGATAAGGTTTGAGAAAAGAATCACCCACGACACACCGCCGGTAACGTCGGCGTGAATCAGTGGCACATAGCTGGCGTAATACGAGGCGCCGGTGGCGAAGAGCGCGATCGTCTCCGACTTGAGGCGATCCGCGACCCAAACCATGAAGCCTCCCCACGCGAACATCAACAGCAGGGCGAGGGTCGCATTGTCGATGATCTTAACCGGCGGAATAACATGCGCCGCGTACGTCGTGAAATACACCCCGGCAAAGCCGCCGGCGAGCAGCACTTGGCCATAGTTCTTTAAATTCTCCTTGTTGCGTTGGAGCCAGAAGCCAACGCCACCCATCGCCGCACTCAGCAAATAAAATAAACTCACCTTGGCTCCGGGTGAAAGGTTGATAAAAAAACTACTGTTGTAATAAGCCAAAACCCCGAGGCCGGTCAGCACCAGCATCACGCCGATTCGAACGAACCAGTAAGTGCCGAGTTTCATCTCGATCGACGAGGCGTCCACCTTGGGTAGACGGGGCATCCCGGCCGCCACAGCAGCGGCAACCGGCTTGGGCTTGGGCGGTTCGCTTGGCTTGGCCGCAGGCTCGACATGGGGAACCCACTTGGGTGACTGAATGATTGGCGGAGGGGCCAACGGCTGCTTGGGAGCGGAAGTCTCCTTTTTCTTCCCAGCTAGGCGCGACTCCTTAAGGTCTCTTGCCAAAGTGGAATGCTTTGCCTCCGGCTCCGCTGCGGTTTGCTGCTCCGCTTGGCCAAGCGGCTCGGATACCGGCTTGGTCTCGGTGAACTGATCCCCCTTTTCATTCAGTCGATCCTCGAGTCGTTGAACCTTTTGCTTGAGAGTATCCACCGCCAGCAGCGCATACAAAACCAGTCCCACACAGATCAGTCCTATTAATAATAGTAATTCCATAGTTCGATCCTTTCTTGTCTTGTTTTAAGTCGCAGCGATGAAGGTGCGTGCCTATCTATGGTGAGACTCTACCTCAAACACCAAAAAGCCGTGCATTAATAAAATCAATGGTTCCATTGACTGAATCGATGTTGCCGAACTCAATTTTGGATATGAGAGAAATCCATTATTCACTTCATTTTTCATTAAAAAACGCCTATTCTCGACCAAGTCTTGGTGTTGAAAAAAAGCCATTCAACGGTTGACATTGCTGTCGGCAGGACTACGATTCGGGGCGCTTAAAACGTTTTTAGCCCTTTAGAACACACAATAACTTATGAAACACGTATCATTCATGGCAGCGTTGGTTGCCGCCGGACTCATTTTCGCGACGCAAGCCAATGCCCGGGATGGGCAGGCCCTCGTGCAATCTGTCAGCGGCGAAGCCACCATGTTAGTGGATGGCGGCAAGTGGCTGCCTCTGCAGACAGGCCAACTGCTCAAGACCGGGGCCGTCGTCAAGACCGGGGCAAAGTCACGGGCTGATTTGTTTCTTGGGGTCAACGGCTCACTACTGCGGCTCGCTGCAAACACCGAGTTGAAATTCAGCCACCTGGCCATCGAAGAGTCACCGATAGAGTCGATCGCCCAGACCGAGATGGAGCTCAGGAGTGGTCGTGTGATTGGCAATGTCCGCAAGCTGCCGATGGGCTCAAGCTACGTCATCAAGACACCGAAAGGCATGGCCAAGGTCAAGGGCACCGTGTACGACATCAACGCCAACGGCGAACTGATCGTTGTCAGCGGCAAGGTCAAGTACACTGATCGCACAAATGGCCGAGAGGTGTTGATCGCCGCCGGCGAGAAATATGTCGGCGGTCACGAAATGAAGGCGGCCGAGGACGAAACAGCAGCAGCAGCGGCGGGTGCACCAGCGAATACACCGGGTTTCCCAGGTTTCACAATCAGCGTGCCGCTCAGGCAGGGCGTCTGGGAAAATCAGCCAAGTCATCAGAAGGCTGGCCCAATCGATCCGACCCTGTTCATTGCCCCCACACCGAGTTTCTTCGGCGCCCTGGTTGCTCGCTCCGGTTCGGAGTTTGCACCGGATCGGCTGGAGATCGCGCTCGACGCCGCCACGGGCAGCGCGTTGGACATCGGCCAGGAACTGAAACCGTCTGACGTACAGTTGAGCGTGGGCGGTGGCGTCATCAGCGACAATGACGCGATTATTGTGGTTGAGGAATCCGTTGGTGGAGGCAAAAAGCTGGTTATCAAATCCACAACGGACACCCCGTTTGCAGCAGCTGATGTTGCCGGGGCCAACGCCGTACCGGTGTCGGTGGATATCCCCGCATCGGGAGGTGCCTCGGTTTCAGTGGATGTCGATTTAGTGGCCCCAATGAAGGCACCCAGCTTGATTACCTCTGTCGATGAATCCGGTTCCGCCAAGTCGATTAATATCACGACTGACGGGTTCACGGCGGACGAGGCTGACACCTACATCGCCACCATTGAGGAACAATTCGGCAATCTGGATAATTTCGAGATCAACGGAGAGACACTGAGCGCCGATGAGGTGAACATCACCACCTCGGTTGTGCCAACCGGCAACGAATCCACTCCGTTCAGGGTCGAGGTAACCATCAGTCCGAAGGATCCCGAGGGGGATCTCGGTAAGGTGAATGAAATAGCGTTTCAGCCGCCGCCAGTGGCGGTTGTACCGGGCGAGATTCCTCCTCCGCCGATCGTTGTGCCCCCGACCCCGCCGGTGATCTCACCAATCGGCGGCTGATCGCGGTCTGTTTAAAAGGATTTATTCTTGAGAACCCGGGCAATTGTCCGGGTTCTTTTTTTAACGTGCATCTGCTAGAGTCCCGCCCTTGAAAACGGTCATTTATCCCGGCAGCTTCGATCCCCTGACTAACGGCCACCTCGATGTCATCCAGCGGGCGGCCCGTTTGTTCGACAACGTGATAGTGGCTGTAGCGCGTAAAGGGGAAAAGCAAGCGCTGTTCGGCCCAGCCGAGCGAAAGACGATGGTTGAGCATTCCACCACCAACCTTTCCAACGTGTCGGTGGATATATTCGAGGGGTTGCTAGTGGAATACGTGGAGCAACAGTCCGGCCATGCAGTAATCCGTGGGCTGCGGGCGTTGTCCGACTTTGAATACGAGTTTCAAATGGCGCTGATGAATCGCAGCCTCAATGATAAGGTGGAAACGCTTTTCATGATGCCTCGGGCCTCGTACTCCTTCCTCAGCTCACATCTAGTCAAAGAGATTGCCACACTGGGCGGCGACGTCTCCGCATTTGTCACCCCCGAGGTCAAGGAGGCGCTGGCGGGGAAGCTTGCCCAAGCGGGCAGAAATTGAACTCTTCGGCCGGGCCGCTGTCCAATTCACTCGGCCAAGCGCGCCGTGTAACCCCGTCGACAACGTGCCACTCCTACTGAACATTGAAACCCTGACCAACGGCCCCGTCCAACTCAAGGGAGAGCTGTCGCCGGAGGAACTGGGCATGGAGACACTCGACGAGTTGGTCGAGGCGAATGAACCACTGGAATACGATCTAATGGTGGAACGGGCCGGGGACAATATTCTGCTGCAAGGCCAAATAACCATGCGACTCCAGTGCGAATGTGCCCGGTGCCTCCGGGCGTTCGAACACCGCGTGGAATTGCAAGGATGGAGCTGCCTACTCCCGCTGAATGGGGGTGAAAAAATAGAGTTAATCAACAATTCAGGAGACTTGACGCCTTACCTGCGGGAAGATACGTTCCTTGCTTTTCCGCAACATCCGTTGTGCGAGCCGGGTTGCGATGGATCCCCAAAATTGGCCTGGGGTGAGAGCAAACCACTCAAAATCACGGAGGCTTCAGACAAAACGAGTGACGCCTCTGTTTGGTCCAAACTCGACAATCTAAACCTCTAATAGGGGAGTAATTTTATGGCAGTACCGAAAATCAGATCATCCAAGAGCCGCGTCCGAAAGCGCCGTGCCAGCAACAGCAAGTTCCACGCGCCGCAGTTGGACAACTGCCCGCAGTGCGACCATCTGGGCTACCAACGCCACCGCGCCTGCCCGGAGTGCGGACATTACAAGGGCAAACAGATCGTCAGCGTCGAAGTCGGCGCCTGATTCATTCCCAAATCCAGGGCGCAGCCAGCCGGGTAGCGTCTGTTTCTTCATGAGAATAGCGGCGGATGTCATGGGCGGGGATGGCGGTTCGTCTGTCATTATCGACGGCCTAATACAGGCGCTCAGGCGTCACAACCATATTCGGACAATGTACCTCGTTGGCGACGAGGACGCCATCCGCCCCGCGCTTGACCAAGCGGGGCATCTCGCCGCGCGCATCGAGATAGTGCACTCGCCGGAGGTGCTCTCGATGGAGGAAAAACCAGTCGAGGGATTGCGCCGCAAAAAAAACTGCTCCATCGCTATGGCCATGGACCTGGTCAAACAAGGCCAAGCCGACGCTATCCTCTCCGCCGGAAACACTGGCGGCTTGGTCGCGGCTGCCTCCATCAAGCTGCGCACCCTTCCCGGCGTGGATCGCCCTGGCATCGCCACCGTGATGCCTACCAAGACTGGCAACTTCGTCCTGCTTGATGCCGGGGCGAACGTCGAGGGAAAGCCTCGGCATCTAATGCACTACGCAATCATGGGAGATATTTACGCCCGAGAAGTACTTGGAAAGACCCGGCCAAGGGTGGGACTGTTGAGCGTCGGCACCGAGGAGGCCAAGGGGAACGACCTCACGCAGGAGACCTTCAAGTTCTGTCAGGCACTCGACCTGAATTTTGTCGGCAACGTAGAGGGACACGACCTGTTCAGCGAGGAACTCGATGTCGTGGTCTGCAACGGCTTTATTGGCAACATCGTCCTCAAGACATGCGAAAGCCTGGCCTTGCGCATGATGGACTGGCTGCGCGATGAACTCACCGCCACACCTATCCGTAAAATCGGCGCGGCCCTTTCCAAAAATGCGTTTCGCTCCCTCAAAAACCGGATCGATACGGAAAACTACGGAGGCGCGCCTCTACTGGGCGTCAACGGCATAGTAACCATCTGCCACGGCTCAGCCAGCGCCCGGGCCATCCGCAACGCGGTGAAGCACTCCGTCGAGGCTCTAGATCATCACATCAATGAGCACATCATCGACGCCGTGGCCAAAGCCAATGCCAGGCTGGCCGAAGCCAAGCCGGAGCCGACCGTTGCAGGGGCATGACTAATCCCGCGATCAAGAATCCGCGCGCCGAGCACGACTTCGTTGGGCGTACCTGCTCAATTTCCGCCGTCGGCTCCTACGTGCCGGAAAAGGTGCTAACCAATGCTGACCTCGAGAAATTGGTGGACACAACCGACGAGTGGATCACCACGCGCACCGGCATCGAGGAGCGCCGCATCGCCGCTGACAATGAGTACACCTCCGACATGGCCACCTGGGCGGCAAAGCGCGCCCTCGAGAGGGCGGAGGTCGATCCCGCCGATGTCGATTTGATCATCCTGGCAACCATCACGCCGGACATGCCCTTCCCCGCCACGGCCTGTCTCGTGCAGGAAAAACTCGGCGCGCACAATGCGGCGGCCTTCGACATTGAGGCGGCCTGTTCCGGGTTCGTGTACGCACTCGAGATAGGGCAGCAGTTCATCATGTCCCGCACGTACGACACCGTGCTGGTGATCGGCGCGGAGAAGCTCTCCTCCATCGTGGACTGGGAGGATCGTAACACCTGCGTGCTCTTCGGCGACGGTGCGGGAGCAGCCGTGCTGCAAAACCGCGAAAACACACACGGCCTGCTGACCGCCTGCATGGGGGCCGACGGACGGAAAGCTTCGATCCTCTCTCAGCCAGGCGGTGGATGTCTGCACCCGGCCTCGAGCCAATCCATCTCCGACCGGCTGCACTATCTCAGGATGGACGGGCAGGAGGTATTCAAGAACGCCGTCACAGCGATGGCGACCGCCGCCCGGGAGGCCCTAGCCCGATGCGAACTTGAAATTGATAGCATCAAGTGCATCATCCCGCATCAGGCCAATATGCGCATCCTCAAGGCCGTAGGCGACCGCTTGGGTGCCCATGAAGATCAGGTCTTTAGCAATTTACAGCGCTACGGCAACACCTCCGCCGCCTCGGTGGCTATCGCCCTGGACGAAGCCATCGAGCAGGGGCAAGTGAAACGCGGCGACCTGATCCTGCTACTCGTCTTTGGCGCCGGGCTGACCTGGGGCGCAGCCGTTATTGAATGGTAACCCTCCGCTTGGCCAAGCGCTATTTTGACGCTTGCCGGACCGCAGTTTTCCTGATTGTCTGCCCCGCCCTATTGAGATGGAATTGTTTCACAAAATACTGAAGACCGCGGTGGAAGGAGGGGCTTCTGACGTCCACATCAAGCCGGATGCACCAGTGGTGTACCGCATCAGCAGCCAGTTGGTGGAGACCGAGATGAACCAGCAACCGGACGAGCAATGGCTGGGCAACGTCATCGAAAACATTGTTCCCCAGCAGTTCAAAACGAAACTGAATGACGAGCGGGAAATCGACTTTTCCTATCACGTTCCCGGTATTGGCAGATTTCGGACGAACTGCTTTCAACATCTCGGCCAGTGGTGCCTCGCCATGCGATACGTTATTGCTGAGGTTCCTAAAATCGACAGCCTTGGCCTGCCAGAGGTCATCAAGTCCATCGCCGAGGAGCACCGCGGCATCGTGTTAGTGGCCGGGACAACCGGCTGCGGGAAGTCCACCACGCTCGCCGGGATGATCGATCACATCAACACCACTCAAAAGCGACATATCATCACCATAGAAGATCCAGTCGAGTACGTCTTCGAAGACAACCAATGCATCATCGAGCAGCGTGAAATCGGCCTCGACACGCCATCGTATGAGCACAGCCTCAAGCATGTCATGCGTCAGGATCCCGATGTGATTATGGTCGGCGAGATGCGCGATGCCACCAGCTTCCGCGCCGCGATGAGCGCGGCTGATACCGGCCATCTGGTTCTGTCCACCCTGCACACAATCGATGCACCTCAATCCATCTCTCGTGTGCTTGATTTCTTTCCCGCTGATGAACGCGAGTCAGTTCGCAAGCAGATGATCGGGACCCTTAAGGCCATCATCTGTCAGCGCATGACCGTGCGCAAGGACGGCAACGTCATTCCCGCCATCGAGATCATGATCAACACACCAACTATCTCCAAGCTGATCAACGAGAACCGCCTCGAGAAACTCCACGTTGCCATCGAGACCGGCACCGACGATGGCATGCAAAACTTCAACCAGTCCCTGTTCCAACTGGTCAAGGACGACATCATCACAAAGGAAGAGGCCCTCGAGAAAGCCACGAACGCACAGGCGCTAGAGATGAATTTCAAGGGCATTTTCCTCTCCGAAGGCAGTCGCATCCTCAACTAACGCCACGACTCTCGCCGGTTGCGCCCGGATGGCTTTGCCGCCACACTCCGCCGCGTGGCAGCCCATCCAAAAAATCAGCCGCGTGGCCTCGTGGCCTCACTGCACCTGCATCCGCCAGTCGCGGGCGAACCAATGCTGCCGACAGACTCTATCGCGGTTGAGATCGACGCCGGCATCGTCGGCAACACCCGCTACTGGAAACGCCAATCCCGCTCCACCAACCAGCCAAACCAGCGGCAAGTAACCTTGATCGAACGAGAGCAAATCGCCGAGCACGCCAGCGCACTAGGCCTGCCCGACATCGCTGCCGGCCGGGTTCGCTCCAACATAGAGACCGAAGGCATCGATCTTGTGCCGCTGGCCGGCCGCGTCGTCCGCGTCGGCGGGGCGGTACTACACATTACCGCGCCGCGTGATCCCTGCCACAAGATGGACAAAATCGCACCCGGCCTTCGCGAACGCATGACAAACGACAAACAAGGCGTCTTAGCCGTTGTCGTCCAGTCTGGCACCATCAAAAATGGCGATGCCATCCAACCAATCAACTGACTTTTCAACGGCCCACCGCATCACGGCAAGCATCATCGTGGCGCTTGGCTTCGCCGCAACCGCGCTTGGGCAAGCAAACGAACCGACCAAACCGCTCGTCGCCAAGACCCCTCGCGTGCCGGCCATCGGCATAGAGCTTGCCGCGGAGGTCCACACCCAACTCCGCGAACAAACCGACGCGCTTGGCCAGAAGATCGACGCGCTTGCCGGGCAATACGCCAAGACACCGCCGCTGCTCCTCTACCTACCCGACATACAGATCTATCACAAGGCCGTTGACTGGGCGCTGAGACACCAAATCTTTTTTAGGCAGAGCGAACTCAAAACCGCCCGCGAATTGCTCGCCACTGGCAGCGAACGCGCCGCGCAATTGGCCAGCGGCAGGACACCTTGGACACGCGCCACCGGCCTGGTCGTGCGCGGCTATGTCTCCCGGCTAGACGACTCGGTGCAACCGTATGGGTTGGTGATCCCGCAATCGGTCTCCACCGACCCATGGCGCAAACGACGCCTAGACGTCTGGCTCCACGGTCGCGACAACAAGCTGAGCGAACTCAAATTCATCCATCAACGCCGCACCAACGCCGGGCAGTTCACCCCTCGAGACACGATCGTCCTCCACCCGTACGGCCGGTTCTGTAATGCATTCAAGTTCGCCGGCGAGGCGGACGTGCTTGAAGCGCTCGCGCACGCGAAAATACAGTATCCAGTCGATGACAACCGGGTGAGCATCCGCGGCTTCTCAATGGGCGGGGGCGGCTGCTGGCACCTGGGCACCCACTTCGCCAGCGACTGGGTAGCGGTTGTACCGGGGGCCGGTTTTGCCGAGTCCCTCGAGTACCTTGGCCTGGCCCAAAAAAATGCAATGCCCCCCGCGTACGAGCAGGCCCTTTGGGGACTTTATGATGCCACAAAATACGCGGGTAACCTGTTCAACACCGCCACGGTCGCCTACAGCGGCGAGATCGACAAACAGAGGCAAGCCGCGCAGATCATGGAAGACCACCTCGCCGACGAAGGCTTGGCCCTGCGCCATGTGATCGGCCCAGACACCGGCCATAAATATCACCCGGCGGCCAAGGCAGAAATTGACGAGCGCATCAACGCCGTCGCCACCAACGGCCGTAATCCGATGCCAATCGGAGTACGACTGGTGACGCGGACACTACGCTACGCCCGGCAGGCCTGGGTCGGCGTCGACGGTCTGGAGCAACATTGGAAGCCGGCACGCGTAGAGGCACGCCTAGCGAGCAACGAACTCGTCGAGGCGAGCACCGACAACGTCTCGCGCCTCATCCTGTCCATGCCCTCCGGACTTTGTCCACTGCAACCTAATGGGCAACCCACAGTCATCATCGATGGTGAGAAACTAGCCGGCGCACGCGTCCGCACCGACCGCTCGTGGGAGTCGCTCTTCGTCAGGGCGTTCGGCAAATGGCGGGCCGTCGGCCGGTTTGAATTCGCAGGCCTGGCCAAGCGCCCTGGTCTGCAGGGGCCGATCGACGATGCGTTCATGGATCGGTTTTTGATGGTCCGACCAACTGGCCAGGCGATGAGCCGCCTGGCCGCTCAGTGGACCGAGGCGCAGCTTGGCCAAGCGCTGTCCGACTGGGAACTTCAGTTTCGCGCCAAGCCACTCGTCAGGGACGACGGCGACGTTACCGGCACAGACATAGCCGACTGCAACCTCATCCTTTGGGGCGATCCGGAAAGCAACTCAGTCATCGCCCGCGTCATCGATCAACTACCGCTCACGTGGAGCAAAATAACATTGCAGCTTGGCCAAGCCGAAGCAGAGTCGGCAACGCACTCGCCGGTTCTAATTTTTCCGAACCCGCTCAACCCTAAGCGGTATATTGTGCTCAATTCTGGCTTCACCTTCAGCCGGTTTGGCCACTCGAGTAATGCCACACAAACCCCCAAACTACCCGACTGGGCGCTGGTGGACATGCGCCGGCCATACAACGCCGGCAACCCCGATTGCATCGCAGCGGCAGGGTTTTTCAACGAACGCTGGCAAGTGACAAAAGCCGAGTGACGCTAGCTGCGAGTTTGCCTCCGAGCGCCTGGCCTGTCAGTTTTCCCGCATGCCAATCCGTTTTTTGATTTGTCTTCTGCTGGCTCTATCCTGCTCCGCGCCCTTGGTCAAATCCGCGACGACAAAACCGAGCGGCAACCCATCCATTTTGCCATCAAGTTCGCGACTTGAGAAACTGTGGAACGATGGCGAGTTTACAGAGGGCGTCACGGTGGCAGCCGATGGCTCGGTGTATTTTAGCGACATCCCAAGTGGCGAAGGCACCTCCGGCCAGATTTACAAGTTTGATCCCAAGACTCGAAAAACCACCGTCCACTGCTCGGCCTCCGGCAAGAGCAATGGGCTGATGTTCGACCGCGATGGGCGTTTGATCGCCTGCTGCGGCGCGAACAACGGCCTCATGGCGCTGTGCGAGATCTTACCGAACGGAAAAATTAAAGTGCTCACTGGCAAATTCAATGGCGGTCGCTACCTCTCACCCAACGACCTCGTGATTTTGCCAGACGGAATGATTTATTTCAGTGATCCGCGCTATGTCGGCGACGAAAAAGAGGAACAGGACCAAATGGCGGTTTACCGTTACAACCCGACGGACGGTTCTGTGAAGCTGGCGATCGGCGCGGATCAAGTCGAGAAGCCCAACGGCATCGCCTTGTCGCCAGACGGCGGGACACTCTACGTCGCCGAGAATAACAACACCCCGAATGGCCGAATGACATTAAACGCGTTCACAATTCACGGTGACGGCAGCTTGGGGCCAAAGAAAGTAATCGTCGATTTCGGCGCCGAAGCCGGTATCGATGGCATGACCATCGACGTACAAGGAAACATCTATGCCGCCGTGCGCTCGACAAATCGCTTCGGTATTGTGGTTTACACTTCCAGCGGTCTGGAACTGGCCTATATCCCGACCGAGACACTGCCAACCAACTGCTGTTTTGGCACCGGCGCGGAAGCCAACGTGCTGTACGTCACGGCCGGCGGTGGCTTGTACCGCATCATGATGAACGTCGCCGGATTCCACCCCTCCACCGCTCCCTTGGCCAAGGGAGACTGGGTCGCACTGTTCGACGGTGAGTCGGCCAAAGGCTGGACGCCTCGCGGCCGGGCGGACCGACTTGAGGCAGTCAACGGTGAGTTGCATCTCTTTTCCACGGCAAACGTCTGGGTGGTTTCGGATGTGCAGATGGCCGACTTTGAAGTCGAGGTCGAGGTGAAGCTTCCCGAACAGTCTGCCGCAAAAGACGACCATTTCAACTCTGGTCTGGGGTTTCGGCTGTTCGGTGAAACCAAAAAGCCCAAGGGCTACCAGTGCGAGATTGAGCGCGAGTCCGCCGGCAAAAACGGCGGCGTTTACGGCATTGGGCTGGGTGGATGGCTATTTCCGAAAGGCGCGAAGCAAACCACTGCGATGAGGGAAAAAAACAAGGGATTGTTCCGTGATGATAAGTGGAACAAATGCCGCGTGCGAGCTGTCGGGACGCGGATTCAAACCTGGATCAACGGCCAGTTGGTTTCCGACCTAGAAGATCGCAAGTCGTTGCGGGGCAGGTTCGGCATCCAGCATCACGGCTCCGGCGGGGTGGTGCGATTCCGCAATCTCCGCGCGAGGCCGATTGGCAGCCGGAAGTGACGCAAAAAACTTCCCACCGCTTGACCAAACAGGTAGATTTTCGCTATCGATTTACTATGAAAACTACTGTGTTTATTTTCTCGCTGGCCCTTGGCCTGGTCTCCACGAAGGCCGCCAATGGGTTGTGGACCAATCCGGCGGACCCGACGATTCCGATTGATTTCAAAATTCAGGGCGAATACGTCGGCAAAACTTCTGGCAACACAAAGCTCGGCGCTCAGGTAATCGCCCTTGGGGGAGGTAAATTTCAGGCTGTGCTCCTTCCCGGCGGTCTGCCCGGTGCGGGGTGGGACCGCAAAAACAAGTCGCTACTCCAGGGCTCGGTAAAGAAGAGTCGCGGCGAATTTACGGTCGCGGAGGGCAAACACCGCTACCTTGCCAAGTCGGCCAATGAGTTTAGCGCCACGAGAAAGTTCCCGCCGGTCGGCCATCGAGCCGCTCAAATGATCACCGACAGCGGTGTGGCCGAAGGTCATTACACCGACGGGGAAACATTCCGCTTGGAGCGCGTCGTCCGCAAAAGCGGGACACTGGGCAAAAAATCTCCCAAGGGAGCCATCGTGTTATTTGATGGCAGTAACAAAAATGAATGGATGGGTGGTCGGGTTGATGCCAAAACCGGCTTGCTGAATACGGACGGAAAAGACATCCGTACCAGGCGCAAATTCAGCAACTACCACATGCACATTGAGTTCCTGCTCCCATACAAGCCTGCTGCCCGAGGCCAGGGCCGGGGCAATAGCGGCTTTTACCAAGTAGACGACTACGAGGTGCAGGTGCTCGACTCCTTTGGACTCGAGGGGCTGAACAACGAGTGCGGCGGCATTTACAGCAAGCGGGCCAGCGACGTGAATGCCTGCCTGCCACCGTTGCAGTGGCAGACCTACGATGTCGATTTCACCAACGCCGTCGTGAAGGACGGCAGAAAACTCAAAAACACCCGATTGACGATCCGCCTAAATGACATCGTCATCCACGATAACATTGAGATCGACAGTAAATGCCCCGGAAGCCGAAAAGGTCCCGAGGGCAGTCCCGGCCCGATCAGGCTACAGGGCCACAGTAATCCGCTGCAGTTCCGCAACATCTGGATCGTGGAGAAATAACCCGGCCAGGCGGCCAAACACTTTTTCCCTTGTCGCATCCCATATCAAAAGCCCTTTATATTTCTTTTTTGATTGGCCCACTGGCGATGCCGGTGACCGCAGCGAAAAGGACTGATTTTTTTGAGAAAAAAATCCGGCCTGTCCTAGTTGAGAATTGCTACAAGTGCCACTCCGCCGAGGCGGAGCAAAACGGGAAACTTAAAGGCAAACTGCGGCTCGACTTGCGCGAAGGAACCCTTGGTAAAGGCGAGTCTGGTTTGGTTTCAGTCGTTCCGGGCAATCCGGATAAGAGCAACCTTTATAGGGCAATTACCTACCTTGATTCCGAACTGGTCATGCCGCCGAAGAACCGCCTGCCCAAGTCGATTGTCGCCGACTTTAAACGGTGGATCGAGATGGGAGCTCCCGACCCACGTGACGGGAAATTAGCCAAAGCCGAAACGAAGCAAATCAACCTAGAAGAGGCCAGAAAATTCTGGTCCTTTCAGAAGCCAATCGAGCCCATGTTGCCAGCTGTTAAAAACAGCGCTTGGCCAAGGGAGGATTCTGATTTCTTTATCCTATCACAATTGGAAAAAAACGATCTTCGCCCTGCCCCTGCTACGGATAAGCGAACCCTCATTCGCCGTGCCACCTACGACCTCATTGGACTGCCACCGACAGTTGCTGAAACCGAAGCCTTCCTAACCGACAAATCATCCAACGCGTTCAGCAAAATCGTCGAACGCCTGCTCGCCTCTCCGCACTACGGTGAGAAATGGGGACGTCATTGGCTGGATGTTGCGCGTTACGCAGACAGCAATGGTCTCGATGAAAACTTGGCCTACGTCAACGCCTTTCGTTACAGGAATTACGTCATTAATTCGCTTAATCAAGACAAGCCTTACAATCATTTTGTGCAAGAGCAAATTGCGGGAGATCTACTTCCTCTTGACAAAAGCGCATCGGATGAGACGCGGCACTCTCGCCGGATTGCAACGGGCTTTCTAAGCGTTGGCGCAAAGATGCTTGCTGAAGATGATGGCCGAAAAATGGAAATGGATATCATCGATGAACAACTCGACACGATTGGCCGAACGTTCATGGGAATGACACTGGGCTGCGCTCGCTGCCATGATCATAAATTTGATCCGATTCCTACTCGGGATTACTATTCACTTGCCGGTATTTTCAAAAGCACCCACACGATGGATAATCACAAGGTTGTCGCCCAGTGGCACGAGGTGGAACTTGGCACAGCAGATTTACGTGCCAAACGCGAACTAGTAGACAAGGAGGTAAAAAAACAAAAGCAGGCAATTGAGAGTCTCAAATCCAAATCCGCCAAATCCGTCATCGCTCAAGCCCACAGTGATGCAGCGGATTATTTTATCGGTGCTTTGGTAAAGCTGAGAAAAGAAGCCCGTATTCAATTCACCCTCAAAGAACTCGAAGAGCAACCGAAAGAAAAAACCAAAGGCATACTGCTCATTGAGGCTGAAAATTTTGCTAGAGGCAATGGATTAAAAACGTTCGATGGCTACGGCAAGGGCATCGGTGTTTTGCTGAGCAGCGGCCCCACTCAGGTTGAGTTCGATTTACCAATCGAAAAGGCCGGCAAATACTCATTGTATATGCGCTACGCTGCTGCCGATTCGCGCCCAGGTAAATTGAGTATCAGCGACAAGCTGATCAGTGAAACGGCAACCGGTAGCGTCACTGGCACTTGGTATCCTGATTCTCAAAAATGGTTTTGGGAAGGCACCTTCGAACTCAATGTGGGAACGAATGTCCTCAAGTTCGATTGGGGAACTCCCACACCACACATCGACAAACTTTTGGTTCTGCCCAATGATCGGTCTGATCTCCCGGCGGCGGACGGCTTGGCTCACCTCCACAACACTTTCACGCAACAATGGATTACACATCTGAAACAGATCCCAAAAGACAAAAAATCGCCTCTCAATGAATGGCGTAAATATATCGAAAACCCACTCGAGCCAATCGACGAAAAACTAATCGAAAACATCCGTTCGCGTTTTGCTGCAGCTCGTGAAGGGGATTCACTGCACTCCTTGATCCACGGCAAAAACGGCCCTTTCAAAATGCCAAAGGATATCGAAAAACTATTCACTAAAGCGAAACAGGCGGAACTTAAAGATCTCGATAAAAAACTCAGTGAAACTGAAAAAGAATATCCCAAAGTACCAAAAGCAATGGCTGTGAAGGAGGGAAAAGTGGAGGACCTAAAAGTTCACATCCGCGGCGATTACATGACACAGGGCGAATTGGCCCCCCGCGGTTATCTGCGCTTCATCGCCAGAAAAAAAACAACGGCCCCTCCCAATAATGCCAGTGGCCGGGCAGGCTTTGCCGAATGGGTCACATCAAACGAAAACCCGCTCACAGCCCGAGTGATGGCGAATCGAATTTGGCTCTGGCACTTCGGCGAGGGAATTGTCCGAACGCCGGACAACTTCGGCAAGCTCGGCCTGCGGCCTACTCATCCAAAGCTGCTCGACTGGTTAACCATGCGATTTGTTGAAAACGATTGGTCAATCAAACAGATGCACCGAATCATTATGAATTCTGCCGCTTACCGAATGAGCACTCAATACAACGAGCAAGCGTATGCGAACGATCCGGACAACAAACTCTTATGGCGATTCAATCGCCGCCGCCTTCAGGCCGAGGAAGTCCGTGATTCGCTCTTAGTCGCAGGCGGTTCGATCGACTGGGGAATGAAGGATCAACTGATGACTTACGATCCGCGCCAGTACGTTTCTCAAAACAACCACCCGTACTTTTACGGCTCCAGTCGCACGGTCTATTTGCCGGTGATTCGCAGTGGTACATTTGATGTACTGCAGGCATTTGACTTTGGTGATTCCGCCGTTATACAAGGCCAGCGAAGCAGCACCGTCAACGCATCGCAGGCGTTGTTCATGATGAATCACGATCTAGTGGCCCAGGCCAGTACGAGCTTGGCTAAGCGTGCTGCGGAAGCTCCCGATTTTGCCGAATCAGCAAACCAGATTTACGAAAATATTTTGCGCCGCAAATCAAGTGCCGCCGAAACAAAGCACGCCGTCGCCTTTGCCGAATACGCTATTGCCAAAGCGGGCAACGATGCAGCCAAAACAAAAGTGAAAGCTTGGAAGAGTTTTTCTCAAGTGCTGTTCTCGTCAAATGAGTTTATGTTTTTGGACTGAAGAAGTTTTTTCACTTTTTTTAGAAAATTAAACTATACCCAAATAAACCGGGCCTAAAGTGAACTTTTCATCTTACTAACCCCCAACAAGAGGCCACGAACAATGCCCCGTAATCGAAACGAATGTGACAATTGCAGGGAATAATCGGATTGCTGTTTATTTGGGATTTCTTTAGGCTGGGTCCGGATCAATTAGGTGATGACAAATAGCAAAATCCATTTGTATTTGGTCCTATCAGTTTTGACGATGCCCATCCATTGGTTGGCGCATTGTAACGCAGCTTCTGTAAATACAGATTCCGACCATTTGACTTTTGAAGCCCAAGTTCGTCCGATCTTGAAGGCGGCCTGTTTTCATTGCCACGGTGAGGAGAAAAAAAAGCGTGGTGGACTCGATGTTCGGCTGGTGCACCTGATGAAAACCGGGGGCGAATCTGGAACCGCAATCGTCGCAGGAAAACCGGAGTCTAGTCTCCTCTGGAAACAAATTGCCGAGGACAAGATGCCGGACGGGCCGAAAAAATTAACGCAAAAACAAAAACAAACCATTCGGGACTGGATCGCACAGGGTGCCGAGACAGCCCGCGCAGAACCAAAGGATCCTGACTCGATCCGGTTCACCGAGGAGGAACTCAGCCACTGGGCATTTGAGCCGGTGAAGGATCACCCCGTGCCACGGCCGGCCGGATTTAACATCCGGACACCCATCGACGCCTTCATCGCCGGGCGCTTGGCCAAACACGGCCTTAGGTTTTCACCCCGAGCCAACCGGGAGACATTGATCCGCCGGATCACCTACGACCTCACCGGCCTGCCACCGACTGCCGCCGAGGTGGAGGCATTCGTCAGTGACGAAACGCCGCAGGCATGGGCCAAGCTCGTGGATCGCCTACTCAGCTCGTCAGAGTTCGGTGTGCGCTGGGGCCGACATTGGCTGGACGTGGCCGGATATGCCGAGAGCGACGGGGGGGGAGGCAGCGACACCAAGCGGCCCAACGCCTGGCACTATCGCGACTACGTTTTTGAATCGTTCAATCGCAACAAACCAATCGATCAGTTTCTCCGGGAACAGATCGCCGGCGACGAACTCATCGGTGGCAAACCGGACACGAACAATCCCCGCCACGTGGAGTTGCTCACCGCGACCGGATTCATGCGTATGGCGCCGGACCCGACCCAGACGAGCAACTCGCTCGCGGACCGAAACCAGGCGGCAGCGGACGCCGTGCAGGTGATCGGCTCCTCAACGCTTGGCCTGACCGTCGGGTGCGCGCAGTGCCACGATCACAAGTACGACCCCATTGGCATCGACGACTACTACCGATTCCGCGCGATCTTCGACCCCGTTTTTCCGCTGAAAAAATGGCAGCAACCCTCGGCACGCCTGATCGATGTCACTTCCGCCGAGGATCGAAAGAAGGCCGAGGAGATCGAGGCCCATGCAAAGGAAATGGACGCCAAAATCCAGGCCAAGAAAAACGAGCTGGCTGAGAAAATCCAAGCAGCCAAACTCAGTGATGTCCCGGAAAATGTTCGCGAGGAAACCCTCCAGGCCGTCCTCGCCCCGGGCAAGGAACAAACCGAGCGACACAAAGAACTGCTCGACCTGTATCCCATGGTCAAGCCGGTCAGTTTTATCGCCGGTTTTCTCGTTGAATACGACAACGCCGCGCATCGTGAGTTTGAAAAACAGAAGGAGGAGGTCACCAAGGTACGTAACACGAAACCACCCAAGCGCCTGCTGCGCGTGGCTACCGAGCAACCGGATGTGGTGCCGGTAAGCGCAGTACTCTTCCGTGGCAACCCTAGCAGCCCGGGCGATAAAGTTGAGCCGGGCGAACTCGGCGTCCTCACCCAAGCAGGACGCATCCCATCGCTGCCGCTGAACGAACCCTCCCGTGCCACCACCGGCCGTCGCATCGCCTACGCCCGACACCTGACCAATGGGCAGCATCCGTTGACCGCAAGAGTGTTCGTCAACCGTGTTTGGCAGCACCATTTCGGACGCGGCATCGTGGACACCCCGGGCGACTTTGGCCTCAATGGCGAACCGCCCTCCCACCCCGATCTGCTCGATTGGCTGGCCGCCGATTTTGTGAAGCACGGCTGGGATCAAAAACGGCTGCACCGCATGATTCTGCTCTCCACCGTCTACCAGCAGTCCACCAAACGCACGCCGAAGCTGGATACGATCGACCCGGAAAACCGGCTACTCGCCCGGGCCAATCTCAGGCGGCTAGAGGCGGAAGCTGTCCGGGATTTTATCCTGGCAACAACCGGCGACCTGAATCTCGAGTCCGGCGGTCCGAGCATCCCGGTCACGACTGATGCCGAAGGCAAGGTCGTCATCGGCGTGCAAAAAATCCGGGACGGACTGGCCGCCGGCGTCCGCGGAAAAAATGACGCAGCATTCCGGCGCAGCGCCTTCATTGAAGCCAACCGTAGTCTGCCACTCAACATTCTGGCCACGTTTGATCTGCCGGAAATGAAGCCCAACTGTGACCGTCGGCGTTCCACCACGGTGGCCACCCAGTCGCTTTGGTTCCTAAATGACGACCAGATCATCCAGTTAACCGGCAAGTTGTCGGATCAACTGTTCACCGGCCAACCAACCGATGCCACCCAACGGCTCTACAATTTGCACCAGAAACTGTTCGCCACCCCGCCCACCGATGAGGAGCGTCGATTCCTCTCTGACTTTCTTGCCCGGCAGGAAGAACTTTTCAGGGCCGATCCTAACGCCGAGTGGCAAAAGAAAATCAAAGCCCAGCCAAACGCCCCAGGAAAACGCGCACTCGCCGCACTGGCTCAGGTGCTCATGGCATCTAACCGCTTTTTGTACATCGACTGATCTGCTGTTATGAAAACCCAACTCTGTTCCCGTCGACACATGCTTCACACTTCGGCGTTCGGCCTGGGCTCCGTTGCCGCCTCGTGGCTGCTTAAGCGTGATGGGCTGCTGGCCGAGGAGGCGGGCGAGCCATTCAAGCCGGATCTCGAACAGAAGACCTACGACCTGCTACCCAAACAGCCGCACCACGAGCCGCAGGCCAAAGCGATGATCTCGATGTTCATGCTCGGTGGCCCGAGCCAGATTGACCTCTTCGATCCCAAGCCGGAACTCATCAAGCACGATGGCAAAACCTTCCCGGGCGATGTGAAGTTCGATAACCCCGCCCAGGCCAGCCGCGAGATCATGGCGCCGCTCTGGAAATTCAAGCCACACGGCCAATGCGGTATGGAGCTTTCCGAATTGGTTCCGCACCTTGGCGAGATCGCCGATGAGATCACGTTAATCCGATCGATGCACACCGGGGCCAACAATCACATCCCGTCCAACTACGCCCTCAGCACCGGTCGAGCCACCAGCGGGCGCGCCGTGCTGGGCAGTTGGCTCACCAGCGCGCTTGGCAGCGAGACACAGGAACTGCCGGCCTACGTCGCACTAACCGACACTCGTGGCCTGCCATTGATCGGCGGGGAGAATTGGTCCAACGGCAAGCTACCTTCCATTTATCAGGGTACCATGGTGCGTCCGGTTGCGCCGCGCATTTTCAACCTCGATCCGCCGCGGCATCTGAAGGGTTCGCCGCAGGAGGAACAGCTTCGTCTGCTTGACCGGCTCAACCGGGAGCACCTCAGTCGGCACCCCGGCGAAAACGACCTTGAGGCACGCATGAAAAGTTACGGCCTGGCCGCTCGCATGCAGGTAGCCGCGCGGGAGGCGTTCAACATCTCCGGCGAAGCCGAAGCCACAAAAAAAATGTACGGCATCGATCAGAAGGTCACGCGCGATTACGGCACCCGCTGCCTGATCGCCCGACGACTCGTCGAGCGCGGTGTGCGGTTCGTGCAGATTCTCTGCCACAGCCAGGTCTGGGACCACCACGGCTCGATCAAGACCGCCCTACCTGATCGCTGTGTTGAAGTCGACAAACCGGCGGCGGCGCTGGTTCGCGACCTGAAGGAACGCGGTCTGCTCAACAGCACCATCGTGCACTGGGGCGGCGAGATGGGCCGGCTGCCGGTGATCCAGTTCCGCGATGGCCTGACCAAACGGGACAAGGTAGGACGCGACCACAACACATACGGCTTTAGCATGTGGGTGGCTGGAGGAGGTTTTCGCAAAGGTTATATACACGGGCAAACCGATGAATTTTCACACTATGCTGTGGACGGTATCATCCACCACTACGATTGGCTGGCAACGGTACTACACCAATTTGGCCTCGATCATAAAAGGCTGAAATTTCAGGTTGGCCCTCGGGAACTCAAATTAGTCGAAAGTCCTGAGGCACGAGTGACTTCAGAGTTATTGGCTTAACTTGGCTTCTCAGCTTTATTTAATGGCCTGATACCTTAATACGGCTGCAAGACAGGTGAAGAATTGATAGCTGAAGGGAAATAAAGACCAAGGCAAAACAGACGGCCTCAAGAAAGTGGCACCAACAATTTGATCGTTCAAAAAAACCCGTAAACTTTAACTAAAGTAAATATCGAACTCATGTTTTTAGACTGAAGCAGTTTTTTCACTTTTTTTAGAAAATTCAACTATACCCAAATCAACCGGGCCAAAAGTGAACTTTTCATCTTACCCGTTCTAACCGACACCTCCACCAGTCCTGCGGTTACTAAGATACGACCAAACCGCCACAAGAATGATCAGCGCACAACAAGGAGTCGGGGTGTATTCCCATAAAGTTGAAAACCAAAGATCCAATCCTTCGTCTATCTTACTCGCTGCCAATACTGAAATGGAATCAAGCACTGACAAAAAATGGTTAAAGCTGTGAAATCACACAAGTCTAGGTTCTTCCTGGAAGGCAGACCGTTGCGGGTTAGGCGGGCGGCTACGTTTTTTAGAAATAGCGAACAATTGAAAGTCACAGAAATTGGCAAACGAAGACGATAAGCACTTGGTCTAGCTTATTTCTCTTCAGTTGAAGTTTGTAACCTGTTGGGAAGTTGTGAATAAGTCTCAATCGACACCTTTTCTTGAATCAACGTAGTCTTATTTGCGTTTGGTTCTATTGTTGTAGGCGTTACCGGGTCGGTTTTGAGTGTGTGTGGTGAGATATTTTTTTAACAATTAATAATTCTTCATGAAATCTTTCAGTTTGTCATTAGGCTTGTTGCTATTACTGAACTGCCTGCCTTTAAGTGTTGTCGCTCAGTCCGACAGTCCGGTTCCAAAGCCAAGCAAGGAAGAAGTGGATGCCAAGCCCGCTCCACTGACGAGTGAAGCCGAAAAGGAGAAGAAAAACATCCGATTTCAGTTTGAGGGAGTGCCCTATAAGGATGCACTGCAGCGCTTTTCACAAATGGCAGAAAAGCCGCTCATCATGGAGGTGCCGTTGGAGGGAACGCTGACGTTTTTTGACTCAAAGCCTTACACCTACGAGGAGGCGATGGATGTGCTCAATGTTATACTATCGATGAAGGGCGTGGCATTAGTCGAATCCGGTCGATACTTGCAGTTAACGAAGTTGGAGAATATTAGAAAAATGCCACTCAAGGTTGTGCGTGGCACAGATGCCTCGGGCGACTTTCGGCCCGGCCAGATCGTTACCGTCGTGTTGAAGCTAGACCACCTTGATGCCGCTGAGGTCTCTACTACCGCGGCTTCGTTGCTGTCCAACGCGGGAGCAGTGGCACCACTGTCTCGTGGGCAGGGGCTGATCATCACCGACCGACTGGAAAGTATTCAGCGCATCCAGCAACTACTCGGGGAGATTGACGTGGCCTCCTCTGCCGAACGTGACATGAAGACATTCGCTCTCAAGCACGCCTCAGGCGCGGTTGTCTCAGAGTTAATCAACAAAACTTTTGGCAAGACCTCGGTTCCCAAGCGGATCAAGTGGAATGAAAAGTCGAAGAAGTTCGATGTATTTGATCCTGATCCCTCCTCCTACATCTCTTCAGTTTATGACGAGGCCTCCCGGACGATTGTGCTTTTTGGCCCCGTCGAGCAGTTAAAGTTGACTGAGGAACTGATCAAGGAATTTGAAACCGGCGAGGGCAAAGCTGGTGAGGTGAAGATTTTTCATCCCGCCAAGATGACGGCTGATGAGTTGGCCTCAATGATTCGGGAGGGAGTTGATGGGGTTGCGCAAAAGGACGAGACGGCGGAATCGGCCAAACTTAAGGCCCGCATCATTGTTGATGCCAAGCTGAATCGCGTCATTGCCTCTGCACCGGTGGCGGGCCAGCTTGAGATAATTGAGAACTTCGTTTTGCAGGTCGATGGAACCGGCGCCAAGGGAGGGCGCCCAAAGCCAATCACAACCGTGAGTATCACCAGGGTGTTTCGCATCAAGTCCCTTGACTTGGATGCTGTGCAACAAGCCGTCTCAAATGCCACTACAGATCAATTGCCCGGCGGTGAAACCAGATCCCGCCTGGCCATTTCCGCCGACACCTCGACCCGAAGCCTGATTGTGACCGGTTCTCCAGGCGATGTCCAAACCGCTGAGGACATCGTGAGGCAGCTTGAACAGGGGAGAGAACCAATTATTGCTCGCCAGACCCGCATTTTTGAAATGCTTGACCGTGAAGAGCTAGGCCGCGTCACGCCGTTGGTGGAAAAGCTGTACAAGGAACAGGTTGACGAGGCCGGAACCGGTCCGGCTGATGCGATTATTCTGCGGGACGAGAACACGCAAAGACTGATTGTCCGGGCCAAGTCGGATCATCTAGTGCAGATCGCGAAACTGATCTCTGAGCTGCGCCTGGCCAAGCCCCTGGCCAAGCCGCGAACCACGGCAATGTTGCCCTTGGTTAACCGCAAGGTGGACCAAGTTTATCGGAATATCGAGTCCCTAGTGAACGAGCGGATGGGGGAAACACCGTTTCGCAATCAGTCCAAACCGCGGCTGATTGAGGACAGGGCAAACAACCGGGTAATTGTTACTGCCAACATCGAGCAGCACGAGGTGATTGCGCAGGTGGTGCAGTCGCTTGACGTCATTCCCGACTCGCCGGAGCGTACGATGCGCTTTGTGGACCTAGTGGGCGCCGATGCTCGTAAGGTTATCCCGTTAATCACACGGCTGTTTGAGAACGACAAGCCAAGCGCAGGATCGGCTCCTCAGCTAGTTGAAGACTCGGGAGGCAAGAGGTTGATCGTCCTGTCAACCGAGGAGCAGCATGGCAGGATTATGGCATTCCTAACGGAATACCAATCCGGCAGTCCGTCGGTTGTGGAGAGAGAGATTCGCTCTATTAGCCTGCCTCGACGTGATCCCGGCAAGTTCAACCAGCTTCTTCAATCAATCCAGAAGTTGATCGATCAACGGATGCAGACTCCGGAATTTATCCGGCAGCCTAAGCCGTTGATTTTGCCGGATGAACCTGGCAGCCGTCTCATAATGACGGCAACTCAGAAGCAGTTTGATGTTATTGAACAGATAGTGGTTACTGTTACTGCAACTCCCGAACCTGTGGAGCGAAAGATGCGGTTGTTGCGACTCAAGGATCGCAACGCCAAGGAGCTGGTCGAGTTGGCAAAACACCTGTTCGACAATGAGGTTTCTCCTGACGGAACTAAGCCGCAGATCATTGCTGATAGCGCAGGTAGTCGCCTGGTGGTCATTGCCACCGAGGAAGAGTACAAGCAGGTCGAACAGTTTGCACTGGATTTCAATAATGGCAGACAGGATCTAGGACCTCACCAGTTTAAATTTGTGGACGTGCCAGTTGGCCAAGCGGATGAGGTTGTCAGGGCGGTGAGTAAACTTTATCAAGACCAACTACGTGACAACCCCGATCGTCAGGCCAATGCGGCAACAATTCTTGCGGACAGTGAGAATGACCGGGTCATAATCAGCGGCCCACAGAAGGAGGTAGGCCGCGCTGAAGGTCTGGTCAGAATGCTTGGGCCGGCCAAGGGCTCAGTTGGAGGGCAGAAGGTAACGGAGGTCGTTCGGCTTAAGACTGCCAATGCCCAGACGGTTTCGGGGTTGATTGAGAAGAGTTTCAACGCCGGTGGTAATCGTAACAAGATCAATCTGCTGGTGGATGAGCCCAGCAACAGCCTTGTTCTCACCGGCGCAGAAAAGTCAGTTATAGCTGCTGGTTCTGTGATTCGGGAACTGGACTCGGGAAATCGGAAAAAACCGCTTGAGCTTCGGATTCTCGAGTTGCGCGCTGCCGAAGTCACCAAGGTTACCCCGTTGGTTACCGAGTTGTTCACCACCCTGATGAAGGATCGTCACGGAGAGAATTATCTACCCAAGTCAAAAATCATCCCCGACGAGGCGGCCAACCGCCTGATCATCACCGGTCAACTCGACGAGATTGAAGAAATCGACAAGCTGGTGAAGCAACTCGACTCGACCACACGCCAGTCGGCCGGCAATCGTATCTTTAAAATCAATGCGGGAGACGCAAAAAAGATTTCCGATGTTATAAACAAGACTTTTGTAACGGTCGATTCACGGGGCAACACCCGGCCGCGCCTGAATGTTGCGGCCGACGAAATCAGCAACCTGCTGATTGTGGCCGGAACTCCCGAGGATATTATGGCAGTTGGCATGCTGGTCGAACAATTGGATGTAGGAAACCCCCTTGTACCCAAGGACCTAAAAGTGATCGAGTTGCCGGACGCCGAAGGGGAAAAACTTGCACAATTAGCCGGTCGTGTTTGGGGGTCGCA
The DNA here is from genome assembly GCA_022451065.1 of Pedosphaera sp. Lineage (GTDB taxonomy): Bacteria > Verrucomicrobiota > Verrucomicrobiia > Limisphaerales > UBA1096 > UBA1096. The sequence continues at coordinate 28,399 of JAKUOU010000036.1, forward strand.
GATGCGCGGCGTCGAAGGTAATAGTGATGTGACTTTTATTCATGAACCGAGTGGGAAGCGATTGATCATTGTGTCGCCAACCAAGTTGATGGCACGCGCTGAGCAAATCGTGAACGGGTTGCTGGTCGCACCGGAATCGTCCAGCAGGGAGGTGGCAGTAATCGAGTTGGAGCACGGCAATGCATCGGAACTGGTGCCCGTCCTGAGTGGTGCCTACGAAGCCAAGGTTGCCGGGCTGCCTGGCATTCCGGCATCCATCCTGAGTGGTGCGAATAGTAAGCAGGTCGTGGTCATGGGGACGCCGGGGCAAATTACCGAGATAAGAGGGATGGTGTCTGAGCTGGATGCTCCAGTAGAGATGATTCAGAAGGTGACGGAATCCTTCCCCTTGTCCAGCGTCGATGAGGTGGATGCTGTTATGACCATGGTAAAACAAATTTATGAGAGTCGACACGAAGGGTTGGTTAATGATCCGCCGGATGCTGCCTTCCTTCCGGACCTCGGGAACCGCCTCCTGATTGTCGTGGCGAAGCCGGACCATATTGAGGAAATTAAACAATTGGTGAAACAGGTCCAGGTGAAGAGTGCAGACCGTGCGGTTCGACAGAGCAAATCACTGGCGTTGGCGCATATCCAGGCAACCGAGGCGATGACAGTGCTGAGTCAAGTGTTCAGCGTTGAAGTGGCGGCGACGGAGCCTGCGCGCAAGCTAATCCTGACGCCATCGACAGACGGGGGTTCGTTGTTCATGGATGCGCCGGACGACTTGGCCAAGCGTGTGGAGACACTACTGGCGGTTTTGGATCAGCCAGGGGAAAAGGAGGAGCGTTCGGTGAAGTTGATTGAGGTAGGTGATGCTGCCGAAGTGGCGCGTTTACAGCCGTTAGTGGAACAACTCTATACCGACCGATACCAGGGAAATGAGCAGGAGCCGGCCGATGCGAAGATCATTGCTGATCCGGACACAGCAACGCTGGTTGTCAGCGGCCGAGAGGATCATGTGCTGGCCATTGAGAAAATGGTCGATGAATTGAGATTACAGAAAACGCAGGCCCAACCGCGGATCACCCGCGTGTACGACTTGAAAAATACTCAGGCCGCAACATTGGCCACAACGGTCACTCAGTTGTATGAGGAAAAACTAAAAGACAGTCCGAGTGCCAGTAAAGAGCAGGTCCTGGTGTTGCCGGACGCTGCGACCAACCGGTTGATAGTGATGGCGCCGGATAATGAATTTCCGGTGCTAGAGGAACTTATTGCCCAAGTAGACCAGGTCAGCCTACAGACCGCTGGGACTCGTGTATTCAAGTTGAAGGCTAATGAGGCTTCACAGGTGGCAACTTTAATACAGAGTTCACTCGGTAACATTACTGCGGCGGCCGATCTCAAGAGTAACACGTTGATTGTTTCAGGTGAGCCCAAAGATTTGCAAGCAGCGGCGGTTATTATTGAGCAGTTGGATAACTTGACCGATAAACCGGACCGTGCGGTACAGGTGTTCACGTTGGCGAATTCCCCGGCCGATACAGCGGCGCTGCAGGCCAAGGAGGTCTATCTGGACCAAATGAAGGGAAAAAATGATTTGGGCGATTCCGACGCAATAATCCTGCCGGATGTCAACGGGAAGCGCCTGATCGTAACGGCGAATATTCGCCAGCTTCCATTGATTAAGGATGTAATCACCACGCTTGATCAAAAAACGGTGAGCGATGAGCGCAAAACGGTGCTCCATTCACTCGAAAACGGTTCCGCCGCATCGGTGATGAGTATAATCGCCAATGTGTTTGCCTCAGAATTGGAGCGAACTGATTCCGCCCTCAAGTTGTCTGTAACCGCCTCACTGGACGACAAATCCCTAGTGGTCTCCGGTCAACCGGAGGACCTGGCAAAAGTGGCCGAACTAGTGGCTACACTGGACACCCCGACCGTCACTGGAGAGGTTGAGGTGCGTTCCTACCGTTTACTTGAGGGCGACACAGACGACTTGGCCGAGGCGCTCAATAACATATTCGAACGCCCCGGCGGAGCGCCGGGTGGAGGTATACAGCCCAAGTTTGAAGCCGATGATGACACCCGGCACTTGCTGGTGGCGGCTACAGCCGATCAGTTTGAGCGGATTGAAAAGTTAATTGAGGACTTCCAGTCGGCGGCAGAAGTGACGCACGGTATCAAGACATTCCGTTTAACCAAGGGCAAGTCCGAGGAGATTGCAAAGGTGTTACGGGAGATGATGGATGTGGAGGAAGCCACGTCGAGTAGCAGTTCCAGGAGTAGCAGTTATTACCGGTCTCGGTATAGCCGAAGTTCATCACAGAAACCCAAGGCCAAGGTGACATCAGCTACAGCGATCAATGCCGTCATTGTTCAAGGGACACCATCTCAATTGGCCATAGCGGAGGAACTGGTGCAGACACTGGAAAAAATGGATAGACCAGAGGCGTCCGTGATGGAAGTGGTTCACTTGGAGAAGGCGGAGGCGGCCTCGGTGGCGGATGCCGTCAACCGTGCGCTTCAGGGCGGAGAACGTACACGAAGTTCCTCTTCACGGAGCCGGAGCAGTTCCTATCGCAGCAGCAGTTCCACTGAGGACAGGCTCGAAGTGACCGTGACTCCCGAGGTGAATTCCAACAGCCTAGTGATCGTTGGCCCGGCGGAACGTGTAAAATCCGTCACAGAACTGGTGCGCCAACTCGACATCAAAGGGGAGACCGAGGGGGGGGTGGATATCCGGATTTACAAGCTTGAAAACGGGGAGGTCAAATCGGTAAGCCAGACTCTTGAGGACATGATTGAACGTGTGCTCAACCTCATGCCGGGCTCGGATCAGGACAGATCGCGTCGGCGTTTCTCTGTTCGTGTTTGGGGGCACGAAGACACCAAGACATTGTTTGTGCTTGTGCCACCTCGGCAGTTTGCACTAGTGGAAAAACTGTTGCCCATGCTGGATCAGAAGTCCGAGGAGGCCATGCAGCAGGGTGAACTCAAGTTTTACCCCGTGAAGAATGCCTCGGCCTCGCGCTTGTCAACGGTGGTCGAGGATATTGTGGACCGAATGGCCATGTTGACCCCCGGTTCAGATGACGAGCGACGTGCCCGTCAGTACTCCGTACGGTTCTGGTCTCACACAGATAGCAATACCATCCTTGCTTTAGTTCCACCGGATCTTGAGTCCTTGACTGAGCAACTGATCACCATGCTTGACACCTCTAGTGAGGTGCAGGAACGCCTCGGTGAAATCCAGTTGTTCCCCTTGAAATTTGGCGAAGCGGAAGATGTGGCCCAGATGCTCGAAGAAATGGTCGAAAGGATGCTAAGTTTGAATCCCAAGCCGGGGCTTACAAGCAGTCAGATGGTCCGCTTAGTCAGAATCTGGCCACATGAAGACACAAACAGTCTCTTCGTGCTTGTCCCACCGGATTACGTTGATATGACCAAGAACTTGGTCGGCATGCTGGATGTAAAACCGGGTGATGCCATTCAAAACGCGGAGATTCAGCTTTTCCAGTTGAAACACAGTGATGCGGAGGTCGTTGGGGAGATCCTTGAGAACATGGTTGAGCAGGTGATGATGCTGAATCCCAGTTCAAAAATTAGCAGCCGTCAGATTAATAACTCAGTGGAGACTTGGCCGAACGTGAAAACCAACAGCTTATTTGTACTGGTGCCCAAGGACAGTCTGCCGATGGTCACGAATCTTTTATCGATGCTGGATGCCAAGCCGGAACGAGTACCACGTGAAATTCACTATGTGATGCTCGAAAACGCCGATGCTGTCACGGTGGCTTCACAGATTCAGGCATTGTTCATAGATGATGATGATGACAATCAGCCGCTCATCGAGGCAGATTTGTTCGTCAATAGTATCACAATCATTGCGACCCGGGAACAAATCGCTGAAATGAATGAAACAATCATGCAGCTTGACGAGGCAGCCATGGATAACACCCTGCAGGTTCGAGTTATTTCTGCGGAGGGGGTGCCAGCCAAGGACTTGGCCAACATGTTGACCAGTCTATACTCAAAATTGTCCGGCGCGGAAATTCGCCTGGTGGAAGAACTGCCAGAACTAGAACGGCAGACCCAGCAGCTGCCAGAACCAGAACAAACACCGGCCGAAACAACCCAGATACAGGAGGACATTGTCCATCTTGCCGTCGATGAAAAAATCAACGCCGTGTTGGCGTCTGGCAAGGCGAAGGAATTGGACAGGATATCGCGACTTGTCAACGATTTGACCATTACCATCATGGATAGTGAGGCTGAGTTTCGGCGTTATGAGCTAAAGGAAGCTGATCCCGAGGGCATGGCCAAGGCGTTACTAGACATCTATTCGCGACCTGAAAAGACTGTAATCGAAGATGGAAAGCCTACGAAAGTTCCCCAACCGCCAAAGATTGTGGCCGTGCCAGATCTTCGAACCCGTTCGGTCATTGTCCGGGCGGAACCGTTGGATTTTGAGTTTATCGAATTGCTTGTCAAGGAACTCGATGTGAAAGGAGCGCCGCAGGTCGATATGCGGTTCTTTGTCCTTCGCAATGCCCGGCCGGAGGACGCTATCGAGCATTTGCAGGATTACTTCAAGGAACTAAAGGAAGTACGCCCGGGCGAACCGCTGGAGGCTAAGGCGGACAAGCGAACCAAATCCGTCGTCGTCGTGGCGCGACCGGAGATGTATGAAAAAATCGGGGAAGTGATCGATCGTATCGACGTGCCGCCCGAATTTGCTGAAGCGGACGTTTTGATCATTAATTTACGCAAGGCGAATGCCGAGTCCCTTTCCGAAATTATACGGGACATGATGCGCCCTGATGCGAAGGGATACTTGACCGAGGAAGCACAAGCGATGGTGGAGCAAGTCCAGAAACTCAATATTTCAAATGCCAACGGGCAAGTCGTCCAGCTGGACTTGACCAAACCCATCAAGGTGTTTGGGGAATCAGGCGAAGCGGTTAACAGGCTTATTATCACCTCAACCTCCGACAACATGGTAGCGTTGCAGGAGCTGGTTCGCGTGATGGATACCGTCTCTATAATTGACGGAGTGACGGTTCGGATTGTGACCTTGGAAAATGCCGAAGCTGACAATGTCCGCAATACCCTTTCTGGTGTCTTTTCTGAAAGCCAAGCGCTTGGCCAAGGGCCGGGCGGCAAGGCCGAACCGGAAGGCAGCGGCGGTCGTGCATTGGTGAGTCAAATCAATATCGGCGCCGATGACCGAACCAACAGCATCATTATGAGTGGTCATCCTGATTCGGTAGACTTGGCGGAGCGCCTGATCGTGGATCTCGACAAGGATGTGGAGAACTTTGTGACTGACGTAAAGGTTTATCGCCTAAAACACGCGTCTACCGACCAGATTGTGCCTATGCTGCAGTCGGCCTTTAATGAGGGCTCCGGTGAGCCCTCGCTTGAGGGGATCAGTCGACAGGTAACCCGTTTAAGGCTGCATCTTCAGGATGAAAACATCAAAGTTTCGGAGGCACCAGTTACCCGGGATGCATTGACAATCCAGGGAGATGAATCCTCCAACACAATTATTGTCGCTGCGCGCTCCGATCTTCTGCCCCTGATCGAGGAGGTGATAAAGACATTGGACATCCCCGCAGTGGGGGGTATGGAGTCAATCCGCATCTACCCACTGGAGCACGCCAATGCAGCCACAATCGAGAACGTCATCGAAAATCTTTTTGAAGGGCCATCGCGAAGACAGGTGCGGCCCGAGGATCGACCAAACATTGTGGTAGATTCTCGAACCAACGCCTTGATTATTGCTGCCTCCCAGAAAACGTTGGCCATTGTCAGCAACTTGATCATGCGTTTGGACCAGAAACCGGAAAGCTACGGAATTTTGATTGAAGTATTGCCGCTTAAACATAATGACGCTTCGCAGGTTGCCGGCATGATTAACGATGTGTTTAGTGCGCGACGGCGTAACATGCAATCTCCAGGGCAAACGACCCAGCCACAGGAACGCGTCAATGTTGAGGCGGATGGTTTGACCAATTCGCTCATTATCACTGCCAGCAAAGAAAATGTCGGATTGATTCGTGAGTTGGTCGTAAAGGTGGACTTGGAACCCACGGCTGAAACAAGTCAATTAACGATTATTCCGCTTGAGTATGCCGACGCGCAGCGAGCAGCGGCCATGTTACGCTCCCTAATAAAACAAGGGTTATACCGTCCGGGCATCTCGCGGTCAGGAGCAGCCCGAGCCAGCCGTGAGAGTATCGCCATCTCTGTAGATCATGCCACAAACACGCTGATAATTTCGGCTAGCCCAGAA
>JAKUOU010000037.1 GCA_022451065.1 Pedosphaera sp.
TCATCGCCAACCTTCGCAAGCTGCAGGCGCTCGGCATGCTGATCTCCGAGGCGACTATTCGCCGCGAGTCAGCCGGCCAGCGCACGCAGTCGCTCCGCGCGGTGGTGGCCAACGTCTGTCTCGTCGCCGGCTCGGTCGGGATGATCCTATGTGTGCTACTACTCAGCTCCGCGCTGTTGCCGCAACTCGGCGTGATGCTGGCGTTGGCAGTGGTACTGGTGGTGGTGGCCTGGCTGCAATGGCGGTTTCTCGTGCGCGTTTATGCCAGGGCACAGATCGCGCTCAAGGAGACGTTTGAGGCCAACGAGCTTGACCAAGCGGATGCTGAAGTCGGTGAGCTGCCGGCCGGTTTACTGGAAGCCGCGCACCTCGACAGCGTGCGCCTGGCCAAGGGCAGCCCAGCGATCGATCATCGAATTGGCGAACTGGAGTTTCGCACAAATAACGGCGTGAGCATTGTGGGCATTGAGCGCGACGGCGATCGCATCGTCAATCCTGGCCCGGAAGAAACACTGCTCGAGGGCGACCTGCTGTTGCTGCTCGGCGAGGACACCCAACTCCCCAAGGCCAAGGCCGAGCTAACCCCTAATCTCTAGCCCTCAGCGGTGGTCGTTTTCGGCTTGAGCTGCGGGAAGAGCAGAACGTCTCGGATGCTCTCCTGGCCAAGCAGCATCATGATCAGCCGGTCGATGCCGATACCAATCCCGCCCGCCGACGGCATGCCGTGCTCGAGCGCGACAAGAAAGTCCTCGTCGAGCTTCTGCTGCTCCCCGCCCGCCTGATTTTGCAGTGCCTCGCGCTGGGCCACAGGATCGTTTTGTTCGGTGTACGCCGGCGCGATTTCCTGGCCGTTGATGCAGCACTCGAACACCTCGATCGTCGAGGGATCGTCCGGCGAAAGCTTGGCAAGAGGAATGAGTTCCTTCGGCAAATGCGTGACGAACGTCGGCTGAATTAGCGTCGGTTCGATGAGTTTTTCGAACAGCCCATTGGTCACCTCGAAATCCTCGTAATCGTCACCGATCTCCGCGCCCAGATCGGTGGCGTGTTTGCGACGTTCGTCCGGCGTGACGTCGAACCAATCATCGCCGCCTTTTTCGCGGATCAAATCCTTGTACTTCACGCGACGCCACGGGCTGGTGAGGTCGATCGTGCGGGTGACGTTGCCCTCGGCATCCTTGTGCTCGATGACCAGTGTGCCGACGACCTTTTCGGCTACACGGGTGATCATCGACTCGAGCAACTCCATCATCGTCTCATAGTCACCGAACGCCTGGTACGCCTCGAGCATCGTGAACTCCGGATTGTGCCTCGGCGAGATGCCCTCGTTGCGGTAGTTGCGGCCGATCTCGAACACGCGATCCATCCCGCCGACAAGCAGCCGCTTGAGGTACAGCTCGAGTGCGATGCGTAGATAAAACTCGCAGCCCAGCGCGTTGTGCCGGGTGACAAACGGCTGTGCCGCTGCGCCGCCGGGGATCGCCTGCATCGTTGGCGTCTCCACCTCGATGAAGCCTCGCTCGTGCATGAATTCGCGAATCTCGCGGATGATCGCGCTGCGCTTGTAAAAGACCTGCTTGACATCGTCGTTGGCGATAAGGTCGAGGTAGCGCTGGCGGTAGCGCGTCTCGATATTCGAGAGCCCGTGCCACTTGGCCGGGAGCGGCCGCAGCGCCTTACCAACCACGGTGAACTCCACCGCCTTGAGCGTGATCTCCTCCGTGCGCGTCGTGAACATCGTCCCCTTCACGCCAATGAAATCGCCGAGGTCGAGCTTCTTGAGCACCTCGAACGCCTCGTCGCCAAGGGCATTTTTCTGTGCATAGACCTGCATCCGGTCGGAGCCGTCGCGGATGTCCAGAAAGATGCTTTTTCCCATCGTGCGGAACGCCGTCATGCGCCCGGCCAAGGAGACCTCACGGCCCTCCTCGTACTTTTCCCGCGCCCCAGCGCACGTCTCGTCTGGGGTGAACTTGTTGGCAAACGGCTCGATACCCATCTCCCGCAACGCGGCCAGATTAGCCCGGCGCTGCTCGATCAATGAATTTTCTTCTTCCATGTAGCTCCCAAAAAGGGCGGACAGTTAATCACCCCGCCGCCCACTTGGCCAACGAAAGTTTTGCGCTTGGGCAGTCGGTTGACGCCGCCCGGCCTGCCGCTAAACTTGGCTGATCGACAACTCATGAAAACATGTTATTCCACCATTCTTCTGCTTGGCTTGGGCATCGTGCTGGGTGTCACCGGCTGCGCCACACCCCGGCTCGCCCAACAAAAACGAGTCATTTACGGTGAGCGCAATGACCACGAACTGGCCTACGAATTCCTTCAGCCACGGAAAACCAACGGCCTCGGCGTTGTGGTGATGGTGAGCGGCAGTTGGCGGTCGAACCCAAGCGACTTCAAGCCGAGGATTGGCAAGGCGTTCCTGCGGCGCGGCTACTCGCTGTTCGCCGTGTCTCACCTCTCTCAACCCAAGGCAACCATCCCGGAAATTTACGAGGACGTTACCCGCGCGGTACAGCACATCCGCGAACACGCTGATGAATATGGCGTCGATCCGGACCAGCTTGGCGTTACCGGCGCCAGCGCCGGCGGGCACTTGAGCCTGATGGTCGCCACCCGAGGCAAGGAGACCACCGGCACGCCGGACGGACTCGTCCGGGCAGTGGCGATATTCTTCCCAGTCACCGACATGCTGAACCTAGGTAACCCTTCCAAAAAAGAGAAGGATGGCGGGCCACCGAAGAAATTTCGGATGGTTTTTGGCATCGACCCGGACGATATTGATGCGTGGAATCGAGTCGGTCGCGAGTTGTCACCGATCCACCACATTGATGCGGACACGCCACCGGTGCTGATCATACACGGCGACGACGATGAGGTGGTGTCGATCAAGCAATCAGAATGGTACATCGAGGCCTCCAAGAAGCGCGGGGCCAAGACGAAACTCATCCGCAGGCGGGGCAAAGGCCACGGCTGGGCAACCATCCTGTGGGACATGCGAAAATTCGCAAAGTGGTTCGATGAACACCTCGAGCCATCCAACGCCAACTGACGCTCACTCGCCCCTTGTTAGCCACTCTAGATTGAAGTGGGCGTACTTGATCGACTTGCCCTCACCGCCGGACTTTGGGTTCCTTGTGAAAATACTGTACGACACATGTAGCGTGCCGTCCCTGGCCTGGATGATCGATGGATAGTGGTACGAGCCCGTCCCGGGCTTAGAGCGCTCGAGGTACCGTTTCCAGCGGAAGGTTTTGCCTTCGTCCTCCGATAACGCCACGGCCAGGTTATGCCGACCGCTCTCGGTGTCATTGTAAATGACAAGGAACCGCCCGTCACGCAGGTTCATCAACTCCAGCCCCGCACCGGGGTTCGGCAACAGCGGATGGTCATGCACCTTCCCCCAGGTCTTGCCGAGGTCGGTTGACTCCGCCACATGCACGCGCTTGGGTGCCGGGCCGTTGTCGCGCATGTAGGCAACAAGTGTGCCGTTTTTCTTGCGTGCAAAACTGGGCTGAATGTTACCACCGCCCACCATCGGCTCACTCATCGTCCAGTTTTTGCCAAGATCATCGCTGTAAATGGCTGTAGCGAAATCGAAACCGTCCGAGTAAAGCCCGACGATCATTCGTCCTTCCCTGGCGATGTAGGGATGAGCCCTCGTGAACCAACCCAGCCGGCGGGTTAGCTTGTCGGCAGCCTGTTCGTACTTGCTCCCAACCCACCTGGTTTCACGGTCGGTTAGTTCCCTGTCACCAAAATACTCGACCATCTTGCGACGAACGACTGCCTCGAAGCTGGTACCCGGTTTCATGTGCATCACTTTCTCCGTATGCCAAACCGGCGCTTGGCCGAGCCGCTGGTAGTCACTCGAGATTTTGTACTTCATCAGCGCCGACTCCCAACGGTTGTCGAGAATCGTCGGCCACAGCAGCCAAAGCCTCTCATTCGCATCGATCATCATGGAGCAGTTTGTGTCAGGGAACCCAGGCGTGTCCGCCATTGAGAACGGCTTCGTCCAGAGGCCGGTACTCGGGTCGAGCTTGGCACCGAGAATCTCGACATCGTCCGCCGTCCGCTCCCCGGAGCCATGAAACCAGCAGACCAGAAACTCGCCGGTGGGCGTCTCAACGATGCATGAGCCGTGATTGTGCCAATGTTCCAGTGGAAAAATCAGCTCGGCTTCGAGGAATGGCTTGGCCAAACCGGAAACAGCCGCGCCCAAAGCAATTAAGATTGTAACGACTCGGTTCATGACAGTCAGAGCAGACAACTATACTTGGCACAGGCCGAGGGTCAAACGCCCCTGCGCTTGCAAGCGGAACTTGCAACGAGGCGTGGTTTGCTGTAGTTCACCCGACCGCGTTTTCGCGTGGCAGGCCACCGAGCCGGCCTCCTCGCTTCAGCCCCAGCCGGGGCAATTGCCAATGGCATTGATCGTACAGAAATTCGGCGGATCGTCAGTAGCCGACATCGACCGCATCCGCAACGTCGCCAACCGTGTGGCCGAGTACCGCCGCCGCGGCGATCAGGTCGTCGTGGTCGTCTCTGCGATGAAGGGGGTCACCGACAACCTCATCGAAATGGCCAAGTCGCTCATGCCAGTGCCCAGCGAACGCGAGATGGACATGTTGCTCTCCACCGGCGAACAGACCACCATCGCCCTACTGGCCATTGCGCTGCAGTCGATGGACATCCCGGCTGCTTCACTCACCGGCGCGCAGGCCGGCATCGTGACCGACGGCGTCCACTCGAAGGCAAAAATCCGCAACATCACGCCCAGAAAAATCCACGCCCTGCTCGACGCCGGCAACGTAACCATTGTCGCTGGTTTCCAAGGCGAGACCAGCGAGGGCCACATCACCACGCTGGGCCGTGGCGGCTCCGATCTCACGGCGATTGCGCTCGCGTCCGCGCTCAAGGCCGACCTCTGCCAGATTTACACGGACGTCGATGGCGTTTACACCAGCGACCCGCGCATCGTGCCCACTGCCAAGAAGCTCGAGGAGGTTTCGTACGACGAGATGCTCGAACTCGCCAGCCTCGGCGCGAAGGTGATGCAGTCGCGCTCGGTGGAGTTTGCCAAGAAGTTCGGTGTCATTTTCGAAGTTCGCTCCAGCCTCAACGACAACCCCGGAACCCTTGTGAAGGAAGAAACTCAAAGCATGGAAGGCGTCGTGATTCGCGGCGTGTCGCTAGACAAGAACCAGGCCAAGATCACGCTCGTCGGCGTGCCAGACGAGCCGGGCATGGCCGCCCGCGTGTTTCAGCAACTGGCCGACTCGACGATCAATGTGGACATGATTGTGCAGAACGTCAGTCACGGCAGCGACACACCGGCGACCGATCTGTCGTTCACCATCGACAAGCCGGACATGGCCAGGGCACAGACCGTCATCGACGGTTTGCGTGACAACATCAATTTTGTCGACGTGCTCGCCGACGAAAATATCGGCAAGCTCTCCATCGTCGGCGTCGGCATGCGCAGCCATTCCGGCATCGCGGCCAAGGTATTCGAGGTGCTGGCCGGGGCCGGCGTCAATATCCAGATGATCTCCACCAGCGAGATCAAGATCTCCGTCGTCATCGGCATCGAAAAGGCGGAAGAGGCCACCCGCGCCGTCCACGATGCCTTCCTCGACTAGCGCGCTTGGCTGATGCCCCTCCCGCGATGTAACCTCTGCACAGGCGGCCGCGTATTTTAGGCCGGTATTTTCGGATGAATAGCCAAAGACAGATAGCCCTCTACGCCGCACTGCTGGCGCTGGCTGGCGCTTGGCCAGTAGGCTTGACCGCACCGGCCAAGGCGAAACTGGTGTTCACCGACATCAAGGGCAAAAACCACACGCCGTTTGCCTCCGCCAAGACCAAGGCGGTGGTGTTCGTTTTCCTGCTGCGCGACTGCCCGGTGTCGAATGTTTACTCGCCAGAGATCACACGAATCCATAGGGAGTACTCGAAGAAGGGCGTCGCGCTTTACCTCGTGCATCCCGACCGCGATACTGATACCAAGTCCGCGTTGGCTCATGCGAGTGAGTACAAACTCACCGCGCCGGTCGTGCTGGATCACGGACACAAACTCACCCGACGCGCCGAGGCGCAGGTCACGCCGGAGGCGGCGGTATTTGATGCCAAGGGGCGCCTGATATATCGCGGGCGCATCGACGATCTCTATGCCGACTTCGGCAAAAAACGCGCCAGGCCTACCCGGCACGACCTGCGCGACACACTCGACGCGCTGCTTGCCGGCAAGCGCCTGACCAAGCGCACCACCAAGGCGGTCGGCTGCTACATCGATTTTTCCAATGACAAAAAAAAGAACGAGTAAACTCATCCTCACCGGACTGGTACTGGCCGGTTTTGCCGCGCTGCAAACCAGCACAACCGCTGCCGCCAAAGCCAAGCCGACGTTCACCGAGGATGTCGCACCAATCATTTATAACAACTGCACTGAGTGCCATCGCGACGGCCAGGCGGCGCCGTTCATGCTCAAAAACTACAACGACGTGAAGAAACGTGCCCGCCTGATCACCAAGGTCACGCAGGATCGATACATGCCGCCGTGGCACCCAGTCGAGGGCCACGGTAAATTCGTCGATGAACGCCGCCTGACCGACGACGAGCTGGCCACGCTAAAGAACTGGCACGACAGCGGCATGGCTGAAGGGCCGGCCGACAAGCTCCCCGAGCCGCCCAAGTTCGCCAGCGACTGGCTGCTCGGCGAGCCGGATCTCATCGTAAAAATGCCCAAGGCCTACACCATGCGCGCCGACGGCTCCGACATTTACCGCAGCTTTTGTATCCCGATGGATCTGAAAGAGGACAAGTGGGTCGCCGGCTTCGAGGTGCGCCCCTCGGCCCGCGCTGTGCTGCACCACGTCATCATCCGCATTGACCAAAGCGGCGAGGCCCGCAAGGCCGACGGCGCAAACGGGACGCCCGGCTTCAGCGGCATGCGCGGCATCGGCCGCAGCTCGCGCGGCTCTCGTCGCGGCAGCAGCAACGACGTTTTCTCAGGCAGCCTTGGTGGCTTGGGTGGCTGGGCCGTCGGTGGCACGCCGCGTATTCTCCCATTGGGCTTGGCTCGCAAACTCCCCGCCGGAGCCGACCTCGTGCTCAACTCTCACTTTCATCCCTCCGGCAAGGAAGAAGAGGAACAAACCACCATCGGTCTGTACTTTACCGATAAAAAACCGGATCGCACCCTCATCGGATTTCAGGTACCGCCCGTGTTCGGCAGCATCTCTGGCCTCGACATCCCGGCCGGCGAGAGCAACTACGAACTCAAGAGTAAATTCACCACGCCGGTGGACATTGACCTCGTCGGCGTCGGCGCGCACATGCACTACATCGGCCACACTGCCAAGGCCCACGCCACGCTGCCGGACGGCACCGTCAAGTCACTATTCTACATCGACGACTGGGACTTCAACTGGCAGGGCCGCTACACCTACGATGTACCGATCCGCCTGCCGGCCGGCACCACGGTCGAGGGCACTGTCTCCTTCGACAACTCGGCCGCCAATCCGCACAACCAATTCAACCCGCCTCGCCGCATCCGATGGGGTCTCGAGTCCACGGACGAGATGGGCAGCGTCATCTTCAGCGCCGTGCCCGCGAGCGAGATGGATCTCGACGAATTCAACGCCGCCGTCCGCAACCACGCAGTCGACGAGGCCCGCCTGATGGCCGAGCGCCGCTTCGGCAGTCGTGGAGGAAGTGGTCGTGGCAACCGTGGAGGCATTGCCGATCGACTAGAGCAATTCCGCAGCAGCCGCCCCGGGGGCAACAACAGCAGCCGCCTGGGCGGCGACTGGCGCGGCCGCTTGGGCGAGCGCCTTAGGGAATTAGACAAAAACGACAACGGCGAAATCGAACCCGACGAAATCGACGAAAGCTCTCGCCGCTACATCCGGTTCATCGACACCAACAAAGACGGCCGAGTCAGCAAAGAAGAGCTAAGCCAAATTGGCAACCGCTAAACGTCGTATTCCATTTTTAAACCTCAAAGCCGCCGAACCTCTCGGCGGCTTTTTATTTAGCCGAAAGCGTTCCAACTAAATTCATTAGCTGCTCACGACTGTGTTCGCTAGAGAAGGCGAAACGGAAGCAAACTTCCTCGGTGTCTGCGGGATAGCGAATACACGAAGGATAAATACCGTTGGCCAAAAGCCGGCGGCGCAGCGCCATGGCGGCTTTTTTAGCGGGGCATTCGAGACTGATCACTGGAAATAGTGAGTTGTCGACAGGCAGCCCAGCAGCGAGCAACTTGTCTTTCACAAACACGGTGTTTCGACGCAGCTGCTTTGCCAAAGCAGGGCGCTTGCGTAGCAGTTGGAACGATGCCTGCGTGGCCCTGGCCAACCCGACCGGCAGCGAACTGCTGCCGGTGATAACGTGGTTGCCGTTGAGCAACGAACCCCGCATCCAGCGCGCCCCAAGGATCGCGCCTCCAAAACTTCCGAACGCTTTGCTGAAGGTAATAGACTGGATCACACGCCGCCCGCTCAAGCCACAGTGCTCAACAGTGCCGCGCAGCCGATCGCCCAGCACGCCCGCGCCATGGGCGTCGTCGATCCACAGTGTGGCCAAGCGCGGCAACTGCTTGGCCAAGTCGCCCATCGGCGCGATTCGACCGGTCACACCGAAGACGCCGTCGGTCATCAACAACACCCGCTTGGCCTCTCGGCGGCGGCTCAACCGCCTAGCCAAATCGTCGGTATTACAATGGCTGTAACGCATCACCGGGCATCCAAGGAATTGTGCGGCATCGCGCAGGCTCATGTGCGCTTTCTCGTCGATAAACACTGCTTCAAACCGGCCGTTGGCCGCTTGGGCAAGCGCAATGTTGGCAAGGTAGCCGTCGCCTATGACGGTGGCGGTTTCGCAGCCAAAAAACTTCACCAGCGACGCTTCGAGTTCGTCGTGCGCGGGATGGTTGCCTGTGGTCATCCGCGACGCGCCAGTGCCGAGCCCATCATGGGCGGCAGCCTGCGCGTGGGCCTTGAGCAGCTTGGGATGACGCGAGAGACGATAGTAGTCGCATCCGCCAAAGTAGATCAGCCGTTTCCCACGATAACACACGTGAGTGGCATCGTCCGGCTGGATGGCTGTGGGCAAACTCACGGCTTGGCCGGCGGCGGATCAAGTTTCTGCAAAATGCTCGCCTTGAGTTCGGCGAACTGTGTTTCATTCACCTTAGCGAGCCACTCACGCGCAACGTCCGCCTCTCCAAGTTGCGCGTGGATACGGGCGAGGTGAATCATCACGCCCTCCTTCGCTACCGGCGACGGCGCAAGCGCGAGGGCGTCACTCCACGCGGCGATGGCGGCCTTAGCCTGGAAGGGTTGCGTGCCCAGTTGCGCCATGGCGGCGTCGGTGGCGAGAGTGAAGTTTTTCGGATCGAGCGCACGGGCTTTTTTGAAAAGCTCGAGTGACTTGGGCACAACTTGGCTGCGATCGATGAGATAGTGGCGCGCGGCCTCGTCCGGGTAGGAGAAGATCAGTGTGGCGAGGTTGCGATGATACAGGGCCTCCCTTGGCGCAAGTTCGCCGGCCCTAGCGAAGTGTCGGAATGCCTCGGTGATCCTGCCCTGCTTGCCGTACGCCTTGCCGAGGTTGTTCCATGCGACCGGGTTTGTCGGCGCGAGTTCGAGCGCCTTTTTCCACTGCGCCATCGCCTTGTCGATCTCGTTGATGTCGCTGAAAAAACTGCCGTACGCCAGCCGCGCACGAACATGGCCAGAGTGCCGGTTGAGAAATCCCTCGTACGCCTCACCGACCTCGCCAAGCCGTTGGCGCACCTGCAAGTCGAGCGACGTCGGATCGATGCCGACCTGTTTCGCGGCCAGCTTCGCATTGTTTCGAATCCATTCGTCGACTTCATCGTGAACCTTGTCATCCAGCTCGAGCAGTTGGCGGAACTCGCGCTCGATCACCGCATCGGACGCGTCCGCCTGCTTGACCTCCTGAGGCGTCGCTTGGCCTGGCACGATCAGCAGCGCTGCAAAAAAAATGTTCCGGATAGATAACACCGGCGGGAACCGTTTCGTGGATGGTTTCAAGTTTCAAGTTTTCAGTTTCGAGTAATGCGCTTGAAACTGTGAACTCCAAACTCAAAGCTCTCTCCTGCATCGTGACTTATCCCGAGGCCATCCAACATCTGCTCGAGCTGAACCTGTTCGGCACGAAACTGGGGCTGGACAACCCGCGACGCCTCGCCGCAACGGCTGGTTCACCGCACGAGCATCTGCGCTTCATCCATGTCGCCGGCACTAACGGCAAGGGCTCAGTCTGCGCGATGCTTGAGTCGATTTACCGCGAGGCTGGCCTGCGCACAGGCCTTTTCACCTCGCCACACCTGGTATCGTTCCGCGAACGCATTCAGGTAAACCGCGAGTTGATCCCTGAGGAAACCGTCGCCAGCCTGACTACACAGATTCGCGACTTCGCGGCGAAATTTCCCGAAGGCCAATCGCCGACGTTTTTTGAGGTGTTGGTGGTGATGGCGCTGTGCCATTTTGCCGAGCAGGCGTGCGACATCGTACTTTGGGAAACCGGCATGGGCGGCCGGCTCGACGCGACGAACATCGTCACACCGTTGGCCGGCGTGATCACTAACATCGGACTCGACCACACGCGCTGGCTCGGCAAAACCCACGCGGCAATCGCAGCCGAGAAGGCAGGCATCATCAAGCCCCACATCCCGGTGCTGACAACGGCCGAGCAACCGGAGGTCTTGGCAGTGATCCGCACCGAGGCGGTGAAGCATAATGCGCAACTGATCGAACTTGCCAAAACAGAAGAAATCGCCGAGCTACCGCTGAATGGGCGGCATCAGCAAACCAACGCGAGCCTGGCCAGGGCGGTGGTGGAGCGGTTGCAGGCCGAATTGCCGGTCGTGCCCGGAGTGATTCGTAACGGCCTCGCCAAGGTGAACTGGCCAGGGCGGCTGCAGGCTGTCCGGCGCGGCGAACAAACGATGATACTTGACGGCGCGCACAATGCCGAGGGCGCAGAGATGCTGCGGCGAGCGTTGGCTGACGAGTTCGCCGCCGAGTCGCCGGTATTCATCCTCGGCATGGTGGACGAGAAGGATGGGGCGGGGTTTTGCGCCGAGCTGGCGCCTTTGGCCAAGCGCGTGGTGTTGTCACCGGTTAGCAGTGTCCGCTCGGCCAAGCCGGAGGGATTTTTGGCGGTGTGCCAAGCCGCCAACCCGGCGGCGGTGGTCGAGGCCACCGAGTCACTTGGCCAAGCGATGGAACTGTGTGCAGCCGAGCCGTTTGTAGTAGTCACCGGATCGTTCTACCTCGTGGGCGAGGCGATGGAACGGCTCGGGGTGGCAACGGCAACGGCCGGGACCGAGCGACTACTCAATGACTGGGGCGCGCCGGAGCGCGGGGCTCAGACCGCCGGAGCGTGACCTGTTTCGGATTGACTTGGCGGGGCGAAGTTCGGCATAAATCGTTGGCCACGGCGAGGCGCGTTGGTCTATCGGTTAGGACGCCGCCCTCTCAAGGCGGAAAGACGAGTTCAATTCTCGTACGCGCTACCATCTCGCTGACTCTGCGGCCGGCAAACCAATGACTCCCTTTCAAATCATTTTCACTCCCACCGCCGCCGCGGAGTTGGGTACACTGCCCAAGGAGCTGCAGTTGGAGATTCTGGGGGACTTTCGCGGCCTACCAAACGATGTTCGCAGCGATGAGATGGACAACTTCGGTCGGCTTAATCGCGACGGGCGGCACTTGTTCCGTTTCCGGCTCGGCAACTACCGGGTGTACTTTGAGCGGCACGACCTGGGAGTGCTGATTCACCGCATCCTTCACGCGAAAAAACAGCTTAGGGATTTTCTTTACCGCAACAAACTGCCAGGCGGAGAGGACCGTATCCTGGAAGAGACACCGGAATTTTGGAAACTGATCGAGTCGGCCAAGTCGACCGCCTGCTAGGCTACTGAAGATCCTCGCCCAGTTCCACATTCCAGTAGGCCATGTCGAGAAAGTGCCGCCAGCTCTCGTGGTAGTGCATGCTGAAGCGCACCTGCATGAACGGATGCCAACGAGGTTTTCGAGGCTGCCGGATCAGGTGCATCCCGGCCTGCTCCGGCGTGCGGTTGGATTTGCGGGAATTGCACGGGACACAGGAGCAGACGATGTTTTCCCACGAGGTCGGGCCGTCCTGTTGCCGTGGCACGACGTGATCCAGGTTCAGATCCCGCGTGTCATGTTTTTTGCCGCAGTATTGGCAGGTATTTTTGTCACGCTGGAAAATATTGTGCCGCGTGAACTTGACCTCCTTACGCGGCATGCGGTCGTACACCATTAGCAGGATAACACGCGGCAGGCGCAGCTTGATGCTCACGCCTTGGATGCTCTCGGGATCCGGTTCATCCTCGGAAAAATCGGCCCACTGGTGAAAACCGAACGTGTTGAAATCGCCGTCCTCGCTGTGCACGACCTGCGCGTTGCCCTCAAACAGCATCGTCAATGCCCTGCGGGCGGAACAGATGTTCACCGCCTGCCAAAGCCGGTTCAATACCAGAACCGGCTGATGTAACAGCGCTTCCATGGCCGGAATAAGTTGCCGGGAATCTATCACGGCCATTTCGATGAAGTCAAACGCCTGTGCAAAACGGCCAAATTATGCTTCAAACCAGCGTCTGCAGATGGTAGTTGGGCGGCTCTATCCAAATGAAAATACCGACAACCCTCCTCGCCGCTTGTCTGCTCGCGCTTAGCCAGACGCCGGCCCAGGCGGCCAAGCGACCAAACATCCTGTTCATGATGTCCGACGACCATGCCTCCGAGGCCATCAGCGCCTACGGCTCTTGGCTCAAGGATTACTGCCACACACCGACCCTCGACCGGCTCGCCGCTGAGGGCATGCGCTTCACCAACGTCTGCTGTAACAACTCCATCTGCTCGCCCAGTCGCGCCAGCATCATCAGTGGCCAATACTCACACGTCACCGGCGCGCTCAATCTCGGCTGCAAACTCAAGCCCAACGCCCCGAGCTATATCCGTGAGCTGACCAAAAACGGCTACGAGACCTGCGTCGTCGGCAAATGGCACATGCAACAGTTCCCACGCGGCGCCGGCGACTACGCGGTCACCGTAGGCCAAGGCAGCTACTTTAACCCCACTCTGCACCGCCCCGATGGCAGTCGCGAAAAATACCAAGGCTACTATGCCGACCGCTACACCGATTGGGCACTTAAGTGGCTCAAGCAGCGCGACACCAAAAAACCGTTTTACCTGAGCCTGCACTTCAAGGGGCCGCACGAGTATTTCGAATACCCCGAGCGCTGGGCCAAGCTTCATGAGGGCGTGAAAATCCCCGAGCCGCCCAGCCTGCACGAAGACATCACCAAGACCAGCCCGCTGCTCAAGGGCAAACATTACTCCGTTATGTACGACGAGGAAGGACCGAAGAGCTTTTATCTCGTGTACGAAGACTTCATCGGCAAGCAAACCAACGACCCGGCCGAGCGCCGCTCGCTCGCCTACCAGCATCTCATCCACAAATACCTGCGCTGCGTCGCCGCGATTGACGACAACGTCAAGCGCGTGCTCGACCACCTGAAGGCCGAGGGCACACTCGACGACACGCTTATCATTTACACCAGCGACCAAGGCTACTGGCTTGGCCAGCACAACATGCACGACAAGCGGCTCATCCTCGAGGAGTCACTCAAGATGCCGTTCATCGTGCGGTATCCAAAAGAGATCAAAGCCGGCAGCGTCAGCCCCAAGCTGGGCATGAACATCGACTTCGGCCCGACCATGCTCGACTTCGCCGGCGTGAGTATCCCGAGCGTGATGCAGGGAGTAAGCCTCCGGCCGCTGCTGCGAGGCATCGAACCGACCGACTGGCGGAATTCAATTTTTTACGCCTACTACAATCGCTCCCCCAAGCACTGGGGCATCCGCACCGACCGATATAAATTGATCCGCTTCCCAGACACCGAGGCGGTCGAGTTTTACGACCTGCAGGAAGATCCCACCGAGATGTACAACCGCGCCGCCGAACCAGCCTACAAAAAGCAGATCGCCTCCACCCAAAAAAAACTGGATGCACTGATGACCAACACCGGCGTCACCCGCGAATTCCTCCTCAAAAAAATGGGCGACAACACTAAGCTCCCCCCGCGCCTTCACAAAAAACGCAATAAAAGAAAAGTGAAGTAAGTTAGGCACCGGGCCAAATGTTTACTCCAGAGTCTTTGTCCAGTTGATGAATTGTTGATGCTGATCGGCTTGGAATCGGTTGGTATCGTCAGGGGCAAGCCAAACGAGTGAGCCTTTAGCAATACGCGGCTTGGCCGATCGGACCCGATCGATGACTTCCGATATCGCGTTGAAATCAGCAAAACGATCGTGCTCGGGTGTGACAACCAAACATGGTTTTGGAAGTACAAGACCAAGCACATCATCGTAGTCGAATGGTATCTCGCTCTCTCGTCCATCGAACAGACCAAGGAGCGGTTGCAACCCGTGTAGTTCCCAGAGGCGCCTGTTGCCGCCGGTCGCTCTGCCATTGACAGCATCCCGCAACGGAGTCCATCCACTGAAACAGGCCACGCCAGCGACGCGATCATCGAGCGCACTGGCATACATCGCAGTCAGCGCGCCGCTTGAATACCCAAGCAGGAATACCCGCTTGATGTCGAACTCGGGAATCGCGCTTTTTGCTGAACCTCTCCCCTCGACGGCGAAACTCACAGCAGCCCGAGCGTCCATCACCATCCGGCCAAGCTTCGACCAGCTCGGGTGGTTTTTGTAGAAGTCGCGACCCTCGACCAATCGTAGGCCAAAGCCACATTGATCGTAGGCGATGACGGCGAAACCGTTCTCGGCCAGACGATGATAAACCGTGGTTCCCTGCACGCCGTAACCCTCGTTGTAGCCACTGTGATAGGAGAGCGGATGCAGCCAGACGACCACCGGCGCGGGTGTGACCAGGCCGTCCTTAAAAAACAGGTTTCCCCGTACACCTTGGCCAAAGTGAATTGGTACCCGGCGTACGCCCTTGGGCGTCCAGCGGTCGTGCGTCATCAAACTCGACTCGGCATCAGTGAAAAATTCCGATTGGTCGACCAGTGGCAAAGTCTTCGGTGCTTGGCCAAGCGACCATTTGACGCGTTCGATGGATGGAGCGTTCTTGGCGATGGCAAGACGGGCTGTATTTTGCTGGCTGCGCCACTGTTTCCAGTCGAAGTCGTGGATCAATTGCTCGGGAAATTCCACGTGCTTGGTTAAGCCGCGATCAAAAGCCAGGTCCATCCAATCGAGATTACGCTGACGATCAGCTCGGCTGACCTGTTCCGGCGGCGGGCCTGATGAGTGGCCGCCGATGCGGTAATCAATCCGCAGGTTTTGCTCCGCGCCGAGGAGCCGATAAACAGAGCGGCCTTCGATGTAGGCCTTCTCGACGGCAAAGGTCGGCTCGGCGCCGTCGTTATGGGCGGTGTGAATGAGACAGTGGCGCGGTGCGATCAGCCCATACCAGCCATGGGCGTCGATCGGCAGTTCATTCTCGCGACCAGTAAAGTTGCGGAGTGATGGAAGAAACCATTCACTTGGAAAATCGGATGGTGCCTCGGCGTAGGTATTGCGACTGGTAAATCGGTAGGGGCAGGACGCGGGTGAGCCCGGGCTGCGGGCGACGACGCAGCTAATGCGCTCATCGAAAGCGCCGGCAATCATCGCCTGTTTGCCGTAACGCGAAAACCCGATGATCGCGATTTTATCGGCATCGATTTCGGCGACAGATTGATCACCCAGAAGATAATCGATGCAGCGACTGGCCAGCCAGCCCTTGGTGCTGATCTCCGTCCAGGTGGCCTTCGAGTATTCCTTGCGAACGGTCTGCCAGACGCTGTCGTAGCCCGGATAGTCAGCCTCTCGGTGGTGACTGTCCACGCCCGGGAACAGGCAGACAGCGTAGCCCCGCTTTAACGCATCTTCTGCCCAATAACGCTGATAAAACCGAGGCGCAGTCAGCAGCAACGGAAACCGGTCTTTGCCATCAGGCAACCAAAGTGCCATCTCGAAGTCGACACGATTCGGTGTGTCTAGCGTGACGCGAATTCGCCGCCGGATAGAACCGTCATCGTGCACTTTTTCGCTGATGACTTTGGCCCCTACAATCTTCGGTGTTTCGGCGGGAAAACTGCCAATGAAATATTTGATGAGCAACGAGCGGATTTCCTCACGCCGCTCTTCCCAATCATCGAGAGCTTCGACTTTTCGGCCATCGAGAAACTCAAGCAACGGCGGCAATTCGGCACGCGAGTACGCTTGGCCAAACGCCGTGAACGAGATCAACAAAACGCCTGAAACTAATAGCCAAAGGCAAATGTGTCGCGTTGTTCTCAAGCCATATCTCTGAGTATAGTTATTACTTGTCAATACCATGAACCGACCTCTTATGGCCAAGCGCTGCATCAGCAGCAAATAAAAACGAGTACAGAACAATAAGGAAAAGAAATTACATGATTTATTTTTTAGGTACTTTGTTGATGGTGAGGTAAACCAGTTCATTGAAGATTTCTGCACCGGCCGATTGCAGGTTCAGATTCATCTTCACCTGGTTCGCCGGCTTGATATCCGGGATTTGCAGGAGCACCGAGCGGCCATCTTTCGCAAGTTTCACGTTACTAATTTCCATGGTGTCTTGCCCAACCTTGCCACTATTGGGTGAGTATTGCTTGGAGCCATAACTTGCAGCCCATTTGTAGTTCCACTGTTTGAGCTGGTAGCTCGCTGGATTCTTTGCGCTCTTGGGATCGAGCTGAAAATTAAATTTCAGTTCAATGCCATTGTGGCGCACTTGTGTGTCTGTCAGAAGCCGTGCGGGCTTGCCGGTATAGCGGAAGCGGTGGATTTGGCCCTGCGAAAGCCCCTTCCGCCCACCTCCATTCCAACCATTGAGACCGGTGGCATACACTTGTCCATCGGACGGATTCACACGCGCGCGGTGGATGCCGGTCAAGGCATCGTGTTTGAGGCGCACGATGGCGGCCTGATTGAGCTCTTCCACTTCCTGCAGCATCATGTAATAGAGCCAACCCTTGCCAAAGCTTGTGTGAAGAAGACGCCCCGAAAGTGGCCCCCAGCGCGGGTCATCCACCCAGAGCTGACCGCCTGATGAGTTGTCAAAATCCTGCGGCATCCAGATAAGGGGCTGGTCGAAGGTCTTAGGCGGCACGACCTTGCGGTGATCGATGCGGCCGCCATCGGGCGCCCAGAGGCCGCCCTTGTGCGTGTGGGTCTGCACGTAGCCGTAAAAGCCGCCGGGCTTAAGCAGGCTGACCTTGGAGGCAGGCATCCAGCTACCTTGATTGTCGCTGGCAGTTAAGCGGCCATCAGGCAGGATGCCCATGCCGTTGGGTGTGCGAAACCCAGTGCAGTACACCTCGCGCTCTTTGCCATCGGGCGAAACCTTGATTACCGCGCCGGGCAAAGCGTGCGAGGTATATTGACCGGACTTCACGTAATAGAGATTGCCATCCCCGTCCCGTTGCAGGTCAAAATTAAACGCATGGAAAAATGTGGAGACATCCGTATCAGCGCTGAAACTCTCGTAGAAATCCGCTTCGCCGTCATTATTGAAATCATGCAGGCGTGTAAGGCGATCCTTACAGGTGACATACACTTTGCCTCCAATCACCTGCAGGCCAAAGGGCTCGTACATGCCGGCGGCAAAGCGCTTCCACTTGAGGTTTGCCAGTGACTGGTCGATCCCAGAGACAATCCATACATCGCCACCATGGGTGCAAACCGCCATACGGCCATCGGGGAAAAAGGCAAGAGCAGAAGTCCGAAGCCACACGTTGCCGGGCACCTTGCCGGGCAAGGTAAGAGTATCAAGCGTATAGGCCAAATCATTGGACCCGAGCGCGCCCATGGTGGTAATGACCTCTGGCCAACGTTGCTTGCCACCCTTGAGGCACTGGGTTGGGTCGGGCAGTTCATCCTTTAGTTTCAGGAGTCCAAGATAACCGGCCATGGAAAGTAGCTGCGCATCGCTCTGGCCGCTGTAGCGAATGATCTGAAAGAGGCGGCTTTGCTTGGAGGCAGGGATGGTAAGCACCACGCGGTTATGACCATCAAAGCTCCACTGCAGGCCATCAGTATGGCCAAAGGTCGCTGCTGCAGTGAATGGGCCAAGGCCCTGCTTGGCCGGCACACCACTCACAGCGATTTGGTCGGCAGGGCTGGTTGCAGCGTTCTTCAGTTTTACCGTTGGTGCCTTGAGGTCCAGAAAACCATTTCGCAGCATCGGCGTTTCCAATTGCCCCACGCTGAGCTGCAGTGGGTGTGCGCCCGCAGCAACACGCAGGGTATGGACGATGGCCCCGAAGCCCTGCGCCTTGGCTGGCATCTCCAGAATATCCCGGCCATTGATGGAATAGGATAGCAGCAGGTTATCCTCATGAAGATAGTGGCCGCGGTATTCCATCCACTTCGCGGGAACGGGACCACGCGGCAGCAGTTTTTCAGTCGGGTAATCGAAGGTGCCCTCATGCGCCCACTGCCAGGACTGAAGGCCGGCGATTCGTTCGCCCTGAATTTCAGGCACGCCCTCACCACGCTCGCGGTAATGCTGGGTGCTGCGCAAATTCAGGAATCCACCACGCCAAAGGCCCGCCTGATCCATCGAGTGCAGATTGTAGCTAATGGTGTGATTGCCCCCGAGCTTCACGGTAAGCACACTGGAAATCTTGCGACCCAGCTGCGAGGCCAAGGCTGGCCCAAAATCGCGCTCCACTCGCTCGGAGATAGCAACAACCGCATTCACCTTGGGTAACCCCCCCAGATACTGGGGTGTCAAGGCCTGATATTTTGGGTGCAAGGGCTTCATGAATTTTTCGTGGATATAATAAATGGTATCGTAACGTTCCTGCGGCGTCATCCACGTCTGCGGTCCCATGAGCCCATTACCCTTGGTAAGCGTCTGGAACATCGAATAGGGATCAACCCCGAATTTGAGTTCTCCCGTGCCAAAGGCACGCGCTATGGGCAGGGCTGGAGTCTTGCCATCACTACCATGGCAGTTGATGCAGAGGTTATTGTAAATAGTCTGACCTTTGACGAAATTCTTGGGGCCGAGTTGTTTCAGAATCCCGGCGTGATTGACTGTGTTGGGTTCATCTTTTGCTTTTTGCCCAAAGACCGGGTTGACCAAAATAATAAAACCAAAAACCGCAGTAACAATAAAGGGGTTCATGCGCTGGGCGTGCTTTTTGAGAGGTTCATTGTTTAATTGGCCTTTCCTATTGATGGCTTAAGAGTGTGATTCATTATTTGCGGTCAATGCACTGACGCCTAATTGTTCTGCTCGTGAGTTCCCCTCCATCCCTCGTGCACTACTAAGATAGGCGTCGTCGTTGGCTGGAAAACGTCAGTTTTGTCGCTGCTTGTTTTGTTGGGCAGCTTTGCGTCTGGCTTGAGCCTCGGCTCGTATGCGTTTTTGCTCCTTTTTGTAGTTGGTGACAAGTGATGGATCATACTCTCCGCCATACTCGGCGCGCAGAGCGTTGCAGCGTTTGCGCAGGCGCTTGAGAATTTTGGCGTGCGCTGAATCGTCGACGAGATTCTTTAACTGATCCGGGTCTTTTCGCAGGTCATGCAGGTATTCGTATGGCGGTTCCTGCTGGAAGTACCGTGCGTAAACGTAACGCTGGCTCCGAACTCCTTCCCACTTCGGGATAATGGCATTTTCCATCAGATGCTCGCAAAAGGTGTCTTTGCGCCAGTCGTTCGGTGAGTTGCCGTTCACGATGGGTTGCAGGTTGTGGCCCTGATAATGCACGGGCACTTTGGCACCAGCGTAGCTAAGAATGGTCGGTGCGATGTCGGTGTTTAGCGCCATTTGGCCGGCCACTTTGCCACGTTGTTTTTTTGCGTTACGCGGGTCGTAGATGATGAGCGGCACGCGAAGGGATTCCTCGTAGTGTGACCACTTGCCGGCAAAGCCGCGCTGGCCCTCGTAGTAGCCGTTATCACCGGAGAAAATGATGATGGTGTTGTCGGCCACGCCGGCTTTTTCAAGATGCTGAATCACGCGATTGATGACGTTGTCGATGCCCGTGATCATTCGGTAGTAGGCACGGAGGTTTGTAGCGTATTTTTCCGGCGTGTCCCACCGCCAGAAAAAGCGAATGCGATTCATCGAATCCTTCATGAACTGCGGGTGGCTCTCAAATATCTTCGGGTCGGACAAACGGGGAGCCTTGATCGGAATATCCCCGTAGAGCCCATCAACTGCCTTAGGCCACGGGAAGTGTCCGATACCAGGGCGCTTGTCGCCATCCTCTGCGTGTGCGGCGTTGAAACTTACCGAGAGGCAGAACGGGGTGCTGCCCTTGTATTGGTTGATAAACTCGATCGCGCGGTCGCCGGCCAGCTCGGACTCGTGGCGCAGTGAGCCATCCGGCTGCTTTTTCAAATAAGGGTTGCGGCCGATTGGCTGGAAGCTATCAAACATCGCCTCGCGGTCTACTTGCGCGACTTTGACGCCGAACTTGCCGATGAAGCCGGTGCGATAACCAGCTCCACGCAACACCGCAGGGTAGCTGGCTTGGCTGAACTTGCCGGCGATCGGCGGCGTGCCGAATGTGAACTGGTGTGTCCGCTCGTAGAGCCCGGTCAGGAGGGTCGCGCGGCTGGCGGCGCAAATTGAGGTGGTCACGAACATGTTGCTGAACCGGACACCCTCCTTGGCCAAGCGATCCAGGGTCGGCGTTTTCAAAAACGGATGCCCCGCACAGCCCAAACGATCCCAGCGATGATCATCGGACAGGAAAAAGATGATATTGGGCTGATCGGCGGCCTTGGCCAAGGTGTCTGTTGGGGTGACGAGTAAAGCAGCGAATAACGCCGTCAACTGGACAAATGGAGTTTTCATGTGGGACGAAGTATAAACTCGGCCAAGCGCTTGGCCAAGCGGTGGCGGGGCGAAAAAAAAGCCGGTATTTGGTGAAAAAAGCGCATAAACAGTGGTTGACACGGGGTGGGTGTTCTGGTCTGCTTCCCGCCCTTTTTGGAGATGTACGCGGTAGTAAAAACGGGAGGCAAGCAATACAAGGTGACCGAGGGCGCCACCATCGAGGTGAATCGCGTGAGCGGTGACGAGGGCAGTGCCCTGACCATCGACTCAGTGCTCATGGTGAACCAGGACGGTTCCGTCAAGATCGGTACCCCGACGATTGACGGCGCCAAAGTCGAGGCCGAGGTGGTTCGCCACACGCGCGGCCCGAAGCTCGTGATCTGGAAAATGAAGCGACGCAAGGGTTACCGCAACAAGAATGGACACCGGCAGGATCTTTCCGTTCTCAAGATCAACAAGATTAGCGCATAAGATATGGCACATAAGAAAGGACAAGGCAGTTCCCGCAACGGTCGCGACAGCGCAAGTCAGCGGCTGGGCGTCAAGAAATTCGGCGGGCAACCGGTAATTGCCGGCAACATTCTCGTCCGCCAGCGAGGCACCAAGTTCAACCCCGGTCGCAACGTCGGCATGGGACGCGACTGGACGCTGTTCGCGCTGGCCGATGGCCGTGTGCAGTTCGACAAGGGCGGCCGCCGTATCAATGTGGTTACCGAGGAAGCCGCGGCGAACTAGGCAAGCGCACTGACAATTTCTAATGGCGGGGCAATCGGCCTCGCCATTTTTATTTTGAACCGGCCCATCTTTGGAGCCGGCATCCCACCACAATGTTCGTCGATTCAGTCAAGGTCCAGGCCAGGGCCGGCAAGGGCGGCAACGGATGCATCGCATTTTCGCATGAACCGTTCAAGCCCAAGGGCGGGCCATGTGGTGGCGACGGAGGCAACGGGGGCGATGTCATCCTGCAAGCCGATCATGACATCAACAATCTCATTGCGCAGTTTTACTCACCGCATCTACACGCCAAGGACGGGCGTCCCGGCGAGGGCAAGGGCAAGACCGGGCGAGGTGGCAAAAAGCTCATCGTCAAGGTTCCGTGCGGCACTATGGTGTGGAAACTACCGCCGACCAAGCCCACTGCCGAGGAGCAGCACTTGACTGTGCACCGCACGCTTGGTCACGAGGAGGCGCTTGAGATCAATTTTGAATCACAACCGCAAAAGTTGCCTGAGTCCGGTTTGACGGAGCCGGAAGTCACCGCCGACCTGACCGAGCATGGACAGCAGTTCGTACTGTGCGCCGGGGGGCGTGGTGGAAAGGGCAACATGCATTTTACCACCTCGACCCGGCAGGCACCGCGCTTTGCGCAGAACGGCGAATCCGGCGAGGAAGGCCGTTACCGGCTCGAGTTACGCCTGCTTGCTGAAATCGGCCTCGTCGGCTACCCGAACGCGGGCAAGTCCACCCTGCTCTCCGCCATCTCCTCCGCCCAGCCGAAGATTGCCGCATACCCATTCACCACACTGCATCCAAACATCGGTATCGTGGAGTTCGCCGACTACAGCCGGCTGACCGTGTGTGACATCCCTGGAATTGTTGATGGGGCGCACGACAATGTCGGCCTTGGCCACGCTTTTTTAAGACACATCCTGCGCTGTCGCGCGCTCGTACTGCTGATCGACATGGCCGGCATCGACGAGCGTGAGCCGTGGGACGATTATGAGCAACTGCTCAACGAGCTGGAGTTGTATGATCCGGCGCTACTAAACCGCCCGCGCCTCGTCGCGGCCAACAAGATGGACGAAGCGGTCGCACCGGAAAAACTCAAGTCATTCCGCTCCAAGCTTGGCCAGGTGGATATCGTGGAAATCTCCGCCGCGTTCGATCTTGGCCTCGAGGAGCTGAAAAAAAAAATGCGACAGATCGTTGCCGCAACAAGTGAAGATTAATTTATGCTGAGAGCCGGAATCGTCGGTCTGCCCAACGTCGGCAAGTCCACCCTGTTCAACGCCGTCACACGAACCAGAAAGGCGGAGTCGGCAAATTATCCGTTCTGCACCGTCGACCCTAATGTCGGCGTCGTGAACGTGCCGGATGAGCGACTCGAAGTTCTCTCGAAAATTTCCGGCTCGGCGGAATTGATCCCGGCTTCCGTGGAATTCGTTGATATCGCAGGGCTGGTGAAAGGCGCCTCCGCCGGCGAAGGGCTCGGCAACCAGTTCCTGAGCCATATCCGTGAAGTCGATGCCATCGTTCACGTGGTCCGCTGCTTCGAGGACGACGACATCCATCACGTTGAGGGCAGCATCGATCCCGTGCGCGATATCGAGACGATTTCCACAGAGCTGATCCTCGCGGATCTCGATGCGGTCCAACGGCGACGGGAAAAACTGAACAAGGAATCCAAGCGCGGCGACAAGGAGGCTGCAGCGCTAGTGGCGATCATCGACAAGGTCGAGCCGCACTTGAGCGAGGGTAAACCGGCGATCACCTGCGAGTTGAGCAACGACGAGACCGCCCTAGCCAAGCGACTGCTGCTGCTCTCAGTCAAGCCGACATTATTCGCCGCCAATGTAAAAGACTCGGAGCTGGCGGACGCCGACAACAACCCACATGTGGCCAAGATTCGGGAATATGCCGGCAAGCATCATGGCTGCGAAACAGTGGCTATCAGCGCGCAGATTGAGAGCGAACTTGCAGACCTGCCCAATGACGAGGCGGCAGATTTTCTTGCCGAAATGGGAGTGACCGAGAGCGGTGCCGGGCAGTTGATCCACAAATCATACTCGCTGCTTGGTCTGCAAACCTACTTCACTACCGGCGAAAAGGAGACGCGCGCCTGGACGATTCATATCGGCGACACCGCGCCCAGGGCGGCCGGCGTGATTCACGGCGATTTTGAGCGTGGCTTCATCAAGGCCGAGACGGTATCCTACGCTGAATTGACCGCTTGTGGCTCGATTGCTGCTGCCCGTGATAAGGGTGTTTACCGAATGGAAGGCAAGGAATACGTCGTACAGGAAGGCGACGTGATGCTGTTTAAATTCAACGTCTGACCGGCCAAGCGCTTGGCCAATCTGATGAGCGACAAACGACTAGTTTATCTCGACAACAACGCCACGACACAGGTCGCACCCGAGGTCGTCGAGGCGATGTTGCCGTGCCTCACCAAGCACTGGGGCAACCCGTCGAGCGCGTACGACCTGGCCAACGCCCCGGCCCGCATGATCGAGACAGCCCGCAGCCAAGTCGCCCTGCTCATCGGCACCGAACCGCGCAACATCATCTTCACCGGTTGCGGCACCGAGAGCAACAACACCGCCATCCAGAGCGCGCTATATTGCAACCCCACCAAGCGGCACGTCATCACCACGGCGGTTGAGCACTCAGCCAACATCAAGCTTTGCCACCAACTCGAGAAGCGCGGTTACGAGGTGACGTTCCTGCCGGTTGACCTCGACGGTGGCATCGACCTCTGCGATTTGCAGGCAGCCATCCGCCCGGACACCGGCATTGTTTCCATCATGTGGGCGAATAACGAGACCGGCGTGCTGTTTCCGGTTGAGGAGCTTGCAGCGATCTGCCGCAGCCACGGCGTGTTGTTCCACACAGACGCCGTGCAAGCAGCCGGCAAACTGCCGATCGACGTGCAGAAACTCGGCGTCGATTTCCTCTCCCTCTCCGCCCACAAGCTGCGCGCGCCAAAAGGGATAGGCCTGCTCTACGTCAAACCCAATACGCCATTTCAGCCGTACATCATCGGCGGCGGGCAAGAACGCGGCCAGCGTGGCGGCACTGAAAATGTGGCCAACATAGTCGCCTTCGGCAAGGCGGCCGAACTCGCTCTCGAGCACATCGATGAGGAAAACACACGGGTCCGCTCCCTGCGCAACAAGCTTGAGCAGGGAATACTTCAGACGATTCGAGGTTCTGTGAGAAACGGCGGAGGCGAGCCGAGGCTGCCTAATACGACGAACATCGGCTTTGACGGCGTCGAGGCTGAGGCGATCCTGCTGCTGCTCGACCGCGAAGGCATTTGTGCCTCGAGTGGCTCAGCCTGCACCACAGGCTCCATCGAACCGTCGCACGTGTTGCAGGCCATGGGCGTGCCATTGTTGCGCTCGAAAGGCTCGCTTCGGTTCAGTTTTGGGCTGGACAACACGGAGGCGGACGTGAATCGGGTTCTCGAAAAACTGCCGGCAATCGTCGCCCGTTTGCGCGACGCCTCCCCTGAGGCCCTTAGCCAAGCGGAAGAGCGCCTGGCCAACACGGGTTAGCTGAGCGCAGCGATCACCGACTTCATTGCCTCCTCCTGCTCCATCATCGATTCCACCAGCTTGAACTGCACCCGGGCTCGGTCAAGGTTCTGACCCTCACGATGTACGCGAAAATAGCTGTCGCCGTTCAAGTGATCGGTCAGGAAGCGAATGCCCAAAATGAGCGTGATGACCTTGCCGGAAATCGCAAGGTGATCCCGCTCGGCCTGGTTCAGAAATTCACCCGCCTCGGCGAGATAGCCCTTGGCCAGTTCCTCAAAATATTCCATCCGCATGTTCACTTTGGCCAAGTTACGCTCATCCTCGTCGGCCGGGCTGGTGAGCGTGCGCATCATGTCGCCGAAGTCGTAGTGCGCCAGCCCTGGCATCACCGTGTCGAGGTCGACGATGCAGACCACCTCGCCGCTGTCGCTGTCGAATAGCACGTTGTCGATCTTCGTGTCGTTGTGCGTGATGCGCAGCGGCAGTTCGCCCCGCGCCTGAGCATCGAGCAACAGGCTAACAATGCCGCGATGTTTCCGACAGAAATCAATCTCGGCCTGCGCCCCGGCAACCCGCCCGGCGCTGTCCTCGGCAGCGGCCTTTTCCAGCGCCTCGAATCGTAACAGGCCGTTGTGAAACTCGGGGATGGTTTCCTGGACCTTCTCCGGCGGGAGGTCGGCAAGCCGTTTTTGGAACAGGCCAAACGCGCGCCCCACCTGGCCGGCCTGGGACGGCTGCGCGGCGACGTGCGTCGAGGTCACCCGCTCGATAAAGACATAGGTTCGCCAGTAGTTCCCGTCGCGATCTCTGTAATACGGCGCCCCACCACGGGTCGGCACAAGCGTCATGGTACGGCGGGTCAGGTCGTGCTTGTCTTCCTCACCGATTTTTTTGCGCAAGTGATCGGTGGTCATCTTGACGTTTTGCATGACCAATTCCGGATACAGGAAAACGTGGTGGTTGATACGCTGCAGAATATAGCGGATGGGCGTGCCGCCCTGCCGGCAGGTGACGATGTAGGTGTCGTTTATGTGGCCCTTGGTCCACGCGTGGCCCTCCACGAACTCGGCCACGATTTGAAACTGGCCGACCAGTTTTTCAAGATTGAACCCGTTGACCTCCGTCACGCTCCCCGTTGATTGGTTTTTTTCGGCGTCAGTTCAAGCGCAAACTTGCCCGCTTGGCCAAGTGCCCGGACAGGCGACTCAGGAACAACCAAGGCTTTCGCCGCAGTTGAGGCACTTGAAACAGGCACCGTTGCGGACGGTGACATTGCCACAGGTCGGGCAGGTTGGCGCGTCCTCCATGAAGTGCGCCACCGAATGGCTGATCGCTGAGCCGTCATGGCTGTGCGAATGCGCCGCCGCGCGCTCGACTGATTCGCCGTCTCCGCCGCCGGCCACCGGCAACTCAACCACCGGCTTGTTGACGTGCCTAGCCTCGGCCTGTTGCAGACCGGGGATGTTCAGTTCCTGCTGGCTTGTCTTACCCGTGGTTTTCTCGAGATAACCAGGAATAAACTGGATGCCTGTCCAGCGGAACACGTAGTCAATTATCGATGAGGCACGGCGAATCTGCGGATTCTTGGTGAAGCCGGACGGCTCGAACCGTTGATGGGTGAACTTGCGCACCAGCGCCTCCAGCGGCACGCCGTATTGCAGAGAGATGCTTGTCAACGCGGCAACGCTGTCCATCAGGCCACCGATGGTTGAGCCCTCCTTGGCCATGGTGATGAACATCTCGCCGGGATAGCCGTCCTCGAACAGGCCGATGGTCAGGTAGCCCTCGTGCCCGGCAATGTCGAACTTGTGCGTGATCGCCGAGCGGGTCTCGGGCAGGCGCCGGCGGAGAGGTTGGTCGATCTGCTTTTGCAGACCGACCAACTGATCCTCCAGTTCCTTGATCCGCTGATCCGCCGGTGTGGCGGATTCACTCTCGGTTCCTTCGCCGGTCTTGGCGGTGTTGAGCGGTTGGGACCGCTTGGAGCCGTCGCGATAAATCGCGACACACTTGAGTCCCAACCTCCATGCCTGATCATAGGCGTTGGTTATATCCTCAACCGTGCATTCCTTAGGGAGGTTTACGGTCTTGGATATCGCGCCGCTTATGAACGGCTGGGCAGCGGCCATCATCTTCAGATGTGCCATGTAGTGAATGCTTCGCTCGCCCCGGAACGGCTTGAACGCGCAGTCGAACACATCCAGATGTTCGGGCTTTAGCCCGCTTCTACGGGTTTCCCCGTCCTCCTTGACGTCCTCGATGGAGTCAAATTCTTCCACGTGGGCGACGATCTTCTTCACCTCGTCTGCCGTGTAGCCCAGCCGCGACAAAGCCTCGGGCACGGTGCGGTTCACGATCTTCAAAGTGCCGCCGCCGGCGAGTAGCTTGTACTTCACTAGTGCGATGTCCGGCTCGACGCCGGTCGTGTCGCAGTCCATCAAGAATGCAATCGTGCCGGTCGGCGCCAACACAGTGACTTGCGCATTGCGGTAGCCATTGTGGTCGCCCTTTTCCAAAGCCGCCTCCCAACAGTCGCGAGCGGCGTCTTTGAGGTACCCAAAATTATCGCTTGGCTGGATGTCCTCCACTGCGTCGCGGTGCAGCTGCATGACACCTCGCATCGACTCGATGTTGTCCTTGGCCAACGGTTTGGCCACGCCGTTGCAGCGGGCATCGTGATAGCCGGGGAATGCGCCCTTCACATCGGCCATCTCCGCCGATTGCTCGTAGGCGTGCCCGGTCATGATCGACGTGATCGCACCTGCCAAGGCGCGGCCCTCGTTTGAGTCGTACGGCAGCCCGTAGCTCATGACTAGCGAGCCCAGATTAGCGAAGCCCAGACCAAGTGTGCGGAAGATATGCGAGTTCTCGGCAATCGCCTGGGTCGGGTAGCTGGCGTTGTCAACGAGGATTTCCTGCGCGGTGATAAAAATGCTCACCGCCGCCTTGAAACGGTCGATGTCAAATATGCCGTCCTCGCGCTTGAAGCGCATCAGGTTCAGCGAGGCCAAATTACAGGCTGTATTGTTTAGGAAAACGTACTCGGAACAGGGGTTGGTCGAGTGGATCGGCTCGGTGCCCTTGCAGGTGTGCCACTTTTGAATTGGGCCATCGTACTGGAGACCGGGATCGCCGCAGATCCAGGTGCCCTCCGAGATCTTGTTCAGCAGATCAGAGGCGTTCTTCTTTTCAAGCTTCTTGCCGGTGGTCACGGCACGCGTCCACCAGTCGCCGCCGCCGTGAGCAGACTCCATGAACTCGTCACTGACACGCACCGACAGGTTCTCGTTTTGGTACATGACACTGCCGTAGGCGTCGCCGTTGTACGAGCCGTCGTAGCCCTGCTCGATCAGAGCCCAAGCCTTTTTCTCCTCATCCTGCTTGGCATCGATGAACTCCTCAATGTCACCGTGCCAGTCGCGGATGGTATTCATCTTGGCGGCACGGCGCGTCTTGCCGCCGGAACGAACCACGTTGGCCACCTGGTCGTAAACCCGAAGAAATGACATCGGGCCGCTCGGGGCTCCGCCACCACTGATCCCTTCGCGCTTGGATCGGATCGGTGTCAGGTCGGTACCGGTGCCGGAGCCAAACTTGAAGAGCATCCCCTCGCTTTGCGCCAACTGAAGGATCGACTCCAAGTCGTCATCAACTGACTGGATGAAGCAGGCGCTGCCCTGCGGGTACTCGTACTGTGACGTGGCGCGTTTCGCCTGACCAAGCGCCTCGTCGTAATGCCAGTTGCCCTTGGCCGAGTCGTTGCCCACGCCATACTCGTGATGCAGCCCAACATTGAACCATACCGGCGAGTTGAACGCGCCGTACTGATTCAGGCACAACCACGACAGTTCTTCATAAAAAATCTCGCCGTTCTTTTTACTGAAGTAACCATCCTGGACGCCCCAGTCGGCAATAGTACGGGCCACTCGATGGATCAATTGCCGGACAGAAGTCTCGCGCCCCGGCGTACCTTGCTCACCAAAAAAATATTTCGAGACCACCACCTTGGTCGCGAGTTGCGACCAGTCCTTGGGCACCTCGACATCTTCCTGCTTGAAAATAATGTTGCCGCCTTCGTCGGTAATCTCCGCCGTGCGCCTGCTCCACTCGATCTCGTCGAAGGGATTGCATTTGCCATCGCTAAATACCCGTTCGACCTGGATACTCGATCCTTTTTTGCCCTTGGCCAAGCCACCCCGTTTTGGGGAGGTGGCACGTCGTGATACGCGGGATATGGGTGCGGTCAAAGATTCATTCGCATCTATCATGGGTTGTCAGATGTCTTAAGGTGTTCAGGGACAGATAACCTCGCTTTGGGGCGGTTTTTTCTTCCAACCACCATTTAAAGCTCAGTCGAGCTAGGTAACGGACAGAGGGTTACCACAATCTGTTGTGGTGACAAGTTTTTTTTGCCACAAATTATTGTGTTTTTGTTTTATCACCCTCAACCGGCCAAGTTCCTTGCGGCCCAAGTATTTGAGGCCCAGACTCTTCGGTGACATGGCAAACTATCTGATCGAGCAACTGGACGAGGTTGAGCCGACTCCCTGCCCCTGCGGCTTGGCCAAGCGCGCTTTTGTCGGCGAACCAAACGCCGTGGCTAGCCTGCACGAGGTCGATATCAGGCAGGACTCAGCGGTCCATTACCACAAACGGACGACAGAAATCTACCTCGTGCTGGAGGGCGAAGGACACATCGAACTGGACGGCGAACGGGTGCCGGTCAAGCCCATGACCGCCGTGTATATTAAGCCGGGTTGCAGACACCGGGCTGTGGGCCAGTTAAAAATCATCAACATCCCCATCCCAGCGTTCGATCCCGGCGACGAGTGGCTCGACGGGTGAGCCCTGCTCTTTCAGCTTGCGTCGGGCGGGCGATTGCCGATTGAATCCACCGCCCTGCGGGAGTCGTCAGGGTTACCGCGTTTTATTGCATGCATACGCTAATTCTTTTTCTGCTCGGAGTCACCTCGGTGATCAGCCTCGCATTTATCATCGATCGGGGCATTGCCTTGCGGCGCAGCTCCATCATCCCCCCAACCCTGACTGACAGCCTGGAGCATTGCCAGACGCGCAGCGACTTGAATACCCTGCTGCGGTTCTGCCAGCAGCACGAGCGCACCCCGCTGGCGAGGCTGACCACAGCCGCCATTGAGCACCTGGAGTGGGCCAAGCCGGACAACGTCGAGGCGTTGCAGACCCGCGCCCGGCACGAGGTCAGCCAGATGGAGCGCGGCCTGGTAGTTCTGGAGATCATCACCGGCATCGCGCCTCTGCTGGGTCTCGTCGGCACGGTGTTTGGGTTGATAGAGATTTTCGGTGAAATGACCTCGGATCAGGTGGACACGGCCAAGTTTGCCAGCGGTATCTCCCTGGCTCTTTACGCCACCCTCTCGGGCCTTAGCATCGCCATCCCGTCCCTCGTTGCATGGAGTATCTACAACAAGCGGGTCGAGACATTCGCCATCGAGATGGAGACCTTGCTCGACAAATTCCTGCGCCGGCAATACTCAGTCGATCCCCGCAAGTAACCGCCATCACCGCCCATGCGATTTCTCCCGCGCAAAAACCGAAAGCCCCCCACCGTCATCATCGTCGCGCTGATTGATGTGTTGATGGTGGTGCTCATTTTCATGGTGGTATCGACAACTTTCACGAACCAGGCCGCCGTACAGCTCGCGCTGCCGGAATCCTCACAGGCCAGTGCCACGCCGGCTGTGAGCAACGACCTCATCGTCACCGTGGCCAGGAAGCCGCCGCATATTTACCTGGGGGATGAAACAGTGGAACCCAGCGCAATCAAGGCTGAGTTAAAAAAGGCAATCGACACCAACCCCGAACTGAAACTCTCAATTCGGGCCGATACCGACGCACCGTTTGGTCAAATTATCAAGGTAATGGATGCTGCTAAAGCGGCGGGTATCACGTCCGTGAAAGCGTTCACCAAGGAGCCCGACGGCGGATGATCGACATCCCCCCTCCCGATAATCTGCACCTCTCGTCGGCCACCGGGTGGCTGCAACTCGGCAACCCCGATGAGGCCTTGGCCGACTTGTCCAAGGTATCGGCCGAACACAGGGAACACCACGAGGTGCTGCATCTCGAGTGGCACATCCACGCCCGCAACAAGGACTGGGAGCGCTGTGCAGAGGTAGGTGGTGTCATGGCGAAGCGTCACCCCGACGACCCTGCCGGCTGGATCAACCAGGCCAACGCTCTGTTTTACCTCAAGCGTGGCCGCGAAGCGTTTAACCTGCTCGAGTCGATGCGTGGGCAGTTCCCGAAAAACGAGGCCATTCCGTACAATCTCGCCTGCTACGCCTGCCAGTTCGGCGATCTCGAACTGGCACTGGATTGGTTTCAGGAGGCGGAGCAAGTCGGCGACCCGGATAAAATCCGCGAAGTGGCCCTGCTCGACCCCGACATGGAACCGATCTGGGACCAGATCAGGGCCTGACCCTGCTCCACTTGGTCAAGCGCAAGGAGTTTCAATATGAACCTGAAACTCCTTGCGCTTGACCAAGCGATGAGGTCAAACAACCGGCATGCCAGATTGGCTGACATCGATCCTCCTCGGGATCATCGAGGGCATCACTGAGTTTCTCCCAATCTCCTCCACAGGCCACCTGCTGTTGCCGCAGCAACTCGGCTGGCTGAAGGAGCAGTCAGGCGTTTTCAATATCGCCATCCAGAGCGGCGCGGTGATCGCGGTGCTGTTCAACTTCGCCGACCGCGTCAAGCAGCTCACACTCCGCTGGCACGAACCGGAAACGCGCGACTACCTGGCCAAGCTGTTTGTTGCGTTCGTCATCACCGGTGTCGGCGGGCTGGTCATCGACCAGCTTGGCTTCGAGTTGCCCGAGTCGGTGCTGCCGGTGGCGGTGGCGCTGCTGGTCGGCGGCGTGCTGTTTGTCGTGGTGGAAAAAATGGTTGGCGACCGGGCCAAGCTGGCGGAGGTTACCTGGGCCATTGCGATTGCGATTGGCTTTGGACAACTGCTCGCGGCGGTTTTTCCTGGCACGTCGCGATCCGGCGCGACGATTCTCATTGCTCTGCTGATGGGTCTGCGACGCGTGCCGGCAATCGAGTTCACGTTCCTGCTCGGCGTGCCGACGCTGCTGGCAGCCGGCGCGTACAAGGTGCTCAAGGCGGTGCGCGCCGATTCGGTATCGGAGGATTGGGGACAGTTGATCCTGGCCACGGGAGTCTCCGCCATTACCGCATTTGTGTCAGTTAGATGGCTTTTGCGCTACATCGAGACGCACACATTCGTGGCGTTCGGCTGGTATCGCATCGCGCTAGGCCTAACACTGATCATTTATTTGATCGCATTTGAATAACACCTTTGAAAACGCAGTATTACTGTTGACGAATAGGGTGCTTGGCTCACAATCCGGTTTTCAGAGTTGCGTCTGGCCGATCCCCACATTTCAGGCAGTCAAAACAACTTTTTTGTAACCATTTTCAAGTAAATGATGTAGTAGCTCAGTTCAGTGTTTATTAATGAGAAATATTAATTGGAATCCTTATCAAACCCTGACACTGCTTGGCTTTGCGTTGGCCTTGGCCGGATGCGGCAAAAGCGACTGGGCCGAAAAAGCCAGGGAAAACTCAGGCAAGAATTCAGATAAATCGCCAACTGAAAAGGCGGTATTGGTCGAACTGGCCGAAGTGAAGCGAGGGATGATCGAGGCGATCCTGGAGCGCTCCGCGCCACTCGAGGCGGAGGCGCAGGTCGAAGTCTCCGCCCGCACATCCAACCCGGCCATCGAACTGCTCGTCGAGGAA
This sequence comes from Pedosphaera sp., assembly GCA_022451065.1. GTDB lineage: Bacteria > Verrucomicrobiota > Verrucomicrobiia > Limisphaerales > UBA1096 > UBA1096. The sequence continues at coordinate 32,946 of JAKUOU010000037.1, forward strand.
GGGGACAAAGTGGAAAAAAACCAAGTGCTGCTTCGGCTTGAGAGCGACAAGCAGAAAAACGATTTTGACCAAGCCAAGAGCCAGTTCGACAAGGAGCAAATCGACTTCGATCGGCAGGAGTCCCTGTACGGAGACAACCTGATCAGCGAACAGGTGTATCGGGATGCAAAGTTTTCCCTCACCCAACGCCGGCTGGCGTTCGAGGAGGCCAAGCGACAATTCGAGTACACCGAGGTGCGGGCGCCGATCAAGGGAACGATCACTCTTCGCGATGTGAAGGTCGGCGATCAAGTCGGCAGCGGGCGCAAGATTTTTGATATCATCGATTTCGACTCGACGGTGGCGGTCATTCATGTGCCTGAGCAATACCTTCCACAACTAAAACCTGACATTGAAGCACGGCTAATATCCAACACGCTTGGTGATACTGTTTTCGATGGATATGTAAAACGCATCTCTCCCATCGTCGAGGCTCGTGCTGGGACGATCAAGGTCACCGTCGGCGTGAAGAAACTTGGCGCATTACGCCCCGGCATGTGGGTGGACGTGGAACTGGTGCTGGACACTAAACAGGAAGCTCTTTTGATCCCGAAAAAATCGATCGTTTACGACAACGACCAAACCTTTGCATTCAAATTGCATAACGACACCAACGGCGTAAAACGAGTAAAGCGCCAACTGGTCCTGCCTGAGAATGCGGACAAGGTTCATATCGAGCCAACCGATGGATTTGCTGTTGGTGAAAAAGTTGTTGTCGCTGGTCAGTCTGGTTTGAAGGAGAATTCTAGAATTCGCGAGGTAGGAGATCCCGATCCGGCCACCGTCAGCACAAACGCTCCTACAGCTACTGCGACCAGCGCCCCGGTCACCAGCAAGAGCGGGACGTAATTTAGCGCCTTCCGCATCGGCATGGAGTCCCCGCATCGCAATC
>JAKUOU010000038.1:0-1828 GCA_022451065.1 Pedosphaera sp.
ACCCGTGGGGACATCACTACGACGAGTTCGGCCAATCGTTCGTGACCGACGGCGCCGGCGGCCAAGGTCTCAGCTATGGTGTGCCTGGTGCGATGTATTTCACCTACGCCCGTGCACCCAAGTTGCTCGACAGCGTGAGTCCGGGACGTTATCCAAAATTCTGCGGGCTTGAGATCGTTCGAAGTTCTCATTTCCCGGACGATTGGCAGGGAGATGCGATCACCTGCGACTTTCGAGCGCACCGTATTGTCCGGTTCAAGATTAGTGACAAGGACTCGAACTACGTCACGCAGGAGATGCCGGATGTACTGCGCACTGGCAGCGTTCATTTTCGACCCATAGACATCAAGTTTGGTCCTGATGGCGCGCTTTACATCGCCGACTGGTCGAACCCGATCATTCAGCACGGTGAGGTGGATTTCCGCGACGAACGCCGCGACCACGTCCACGGCCGCATCTGGCGTGTGACGGTCAAGGATCGGCCGCTCGTCAAAAAGACCGATCTCACCCACATTGACAACGCAGCGCTCCTGGCAAAGCTCAATTCGCCCAACGGTTTTGAGCGCGAAAAGACCCGTCGTGTCCTCAAGGAGCGCGGCGCGGGGAGCGTTTTGATCGATCTGGAAAAATGGACAGCAAAGCAAACAGGCGAGCAGGCTCAGCTTGAGGCGCTTTGGATTTACCAAGGATTGGATGTCGTCAATAAACCACTGCTTGACAAGCTGCTTGAGGCCAAGGACGGCCGAGTGCGTACAGCTGCAGTGCAGGTGCTGGACGAATGGGCGAATCGCATCGACGACGCCGAGGCGCACTTGGCCAAGCGGATCGCCGACGAACATCCGCGTCCCCGTCTAGCTGCCCTGCGGGCGATCACCCGCAAGCCGACCGAGAAATCGATCATTGCAGCGTTGGGCGTACTCGACAAGCCGACCGACAACCATCTTGATTACGCCGCCTGGCTCAGCATGAGGGATATCGAGGAGCCGTGGGTGGCAATGGTGCGTTCAGGTCGCTGGAAGCCGGACGGCCGTGAACATCAACTTGAGTTTGTGCTCAAGTCTATGTCTGCAGAGAAGGCTAGTGAAGTTCTCGGTGTGTTCCTCAATGGCAAGACCATTCCTGAAGATGGTTCTTGGATCGAGATTATTGGCCGTGCCGGGACGGCAGCTGAGTTGGCGCAACTACACGTCCAGCTTATCGGCGGCTCGTTGTCAACGGGCGGGCAGGCAAGGGCGCTGGACGCGCTCAGCCACGCTTCGCGCCTGCGAAATCTCAGGCCAAGCGTTCAAAAGGACAGTGTTGCCAAATTCTTTACGAGCAGAGATCAGGCGGTGCAGGTGGCGTCACTTGGCCTGGCCGGCACCTGGAAGGGGCTTGGGGAAAAATATGGCGGCTTGGTTGAACTGGCCGAGGGCAAAAAAACTGCCACTCCGGTTCGGCAGGCGGCGATCAATGCCATCCGTCAAATAGGCGGTGTCAGGGCTATACAGGTTCTCAAACCGCTTGGCCAGATGAATGGGAACACGGAAGCGCGCCACATGGCGGTTACTGCGCTGGCCGTCTTGGATATCAAAGAGGCGGCACCATTGGCGGTCGAGGCGCTCGACGACACCAAAAGCGAGGCGGCGGCGCTCAATCTTTGGCGAGCAATGCTGGGCGTGAAGAATGCTGAGGGTGCAATGGCCAAGGCCTTACCCAGGAAAGGCTTTTCCAAGGTGGCCGCCAAGGCGGGGCTGCGCGCAATCCGGGAGGCCGGACGAGGCCTGCAGACGTTGGCGCTTGCTCTGCCGAGTAGTGCCGGGCTGAAGGACGAGGATATCACCCTGTC
>JAKUOU010000038.1:1841-32411 GCA_022451065.1 Pedosphaera sp.
GTAGGGTGCCACGCCATTGGAGGTGCGGGTGGCAAGCTCGGGCCGGACCTGACGTCGATTGGTGCGAGCGCCCCGCTCGACTACCTCGTCGAGTCGCTTTACTACCCCAACCGGAAGATCAAGGAGGGTTACCACTCACTCGTCGTCGAGACGAGGGACAATCAGGTTTTGTTTGGTATGCTTGAGCGTGAGGATGACACGCAGTTGATCATTCGCAACGTCGCAAATCAGTCAATCGCCGTTGCCAAGGCGAATGTCCGCAAGCGTACGCAGGGTAACTCGCTGATGCCGTCAGGACTGATCGAGCGTCTGGAGCGGCAGTCCCAGATCGACCTGTTCAGTTTCATGAGTCGCCTGGGCAAGTCGGGCGCATTCGATGCGTCGAAGGGCAACGTTGCCCGCGTGTGGCGGCTGCGAGCGGCGAACCATCGCGACCAGCAGTTTGGGGATGATCGGATTGCAGACGGGGGTATCAACCGCAAACGCTGGCTGGCGGTCAACTCGCTCGTTGACGGTCGCCTTACTGATGACATGCTCAAAAAGGGAACCAACGCCGGCCGATGGATCGGGGTGATCGGCGTGTACGCGGGAACGGAATTTGAAGTCGCGCAGACTGGTGAAGTCACGCTGCAACTGGAAGGTGCTGAAGGCGCCAAGGTCTGGATCGACGGTGAGGTTGTGAACACCGCCGCCGAGATCAAGGCCCGCCTAGACGCCGGTAAACACTCTCTGGTGTTGCGCTTCGACCCGAAGGCATTACCCAAGGCCGTCAAGGCCTCAACCTCGCAGGGCACCTTCCTCGTTGACTGATCCATGCTGAAAAAAGCATCCAAGGCCAAGACTAACCAAGTGTCGGGGACACGAGTCACAATTGTCGCCTCACGGTATAACGCTCGTTATGTCAACTCGATGCTGCGTGCCGCCAAGACCGAGTTGGCCAAGGCCAAGGTGGCGGTGGAGGTTGTGCGCGTACCGGGCGCATTTGAGATACCGGCGGTGGCTTCGGCCCTGGCCAGGCGTTTGGCCAAGCCGGTCGATGCGATCCTCTGCCTGGGTGTCATCCTGCGCGGCGAAACCACACACGCCGAGAATATCGGGCAAGCGGTGACCGGTGCCTTGTCGCAGTTGCAGGTCGAGCATTCGCTACCGGTGATTCATGAGGTCTTGCTGCTCGAGAACGTGCAGCAGGCCAAGGAACGATGCCTTGACGCCCGGAACAACCGGGGCATCGAGGCCGCTCGGACAGCCGTCGAGATGACGCGCGTCATGCGTCGTGTCGGGGTTTAGAATCTTGCCGGTAAGGCTGTGGCTTCGTAGGTTGTGTTTCGCATGATCATTGCACCTTCCATTCTTGCGGGGGATTTCAGCAAGTTTGCTCGCGAACTCAAGCGAGTTGAGAAAAGTGGAACGGACTGGGTTCATTTAGATGTCATGGACGGGCACTTCGTTCCCAACCTGACGTTTGGCCCGCAGGTGGTCGCCAATGCTCGTCCGCATAGCAGCCTATTTTTCGACACGCATCTCATGTGCTCCAAGCCTGAGATTCTGCTTGATCCATTTGCCGAGGCGGGAGCGGATCTCATTACGGTTCACGTCGAGCTTGAGGATCGCGTTTCGTCGCTGCTTTGGAAAATTCGATCACTCGAGAAACAGGTCGGCCTGGCTGTTAATCCGCCGACTTCAATCGACAAGGTTAAGCCATTCCTCGACAAGGTTGATCTGCTGCTGGTGATGACCGTGAATCCCGGCTTTGGCGGGCAGTCATTCATTGAGGAATGCGTGCCGAAGATTCAACAGGTTTACGAGTGGCGAAAGGAGATGGGGCTGGATTTTCGAATCGAGGTGGATGGAGGCGTGAACATTGCAACCGCCGCTGAGTGCGCCCGAGTTGGTGCTGACACGTTCGTGGCCGGGTCGGCCTTGTTTGGGGAACGTAGTTTGGCACGTGCCGTGAAAAAAATGCACAGGGTTGTTTCGAAGGTGAACAGCGGCTTCAAAAAGTGAGCCCCCAGAAAATTAAATTTGGGACTGATGGTTGGCGGGCGGTGATTGCCGAGGATTTCACATTTGCCAACGTCGACCGTGTCGCGCAGGCAACGGCGGAGCATTGGAAAAGGAGCCGCCCGAAGCGCACCAGGAAGAAAGTTGTGGTCGGCTGCGACCGTCGCTTTTTGGCGGACCAGTTTGCCGAGCGGGTGGCGGAAGTGTTTGCCGGAAACGGCTTCGAAGTCGTCTTGGGTGATTCTCCGACGCCGACTCCGGCAATCTCATTCGCGGTCAAAGCCGAGAAGGCGGCCGGCGGCATCGTCATTACCGCAAGCCATAACCCGGCCCGGTTTTGCGGTTTCAAGCTGAAAGGGTATTTCGGGGGCTCAGCCGCATCCGAGACCAGCCGGGCAGTCGAGGCGTTGCTCGATGCCAAGCCGGTGAAGGTACTCGATCTTAACCTGGCCAAGCGCAAGCGCCTGGTTTGCGTCAAGAACCTGCACACGCCGCATTCCAGGGCGATCCGAAAGCTCGTGGACTTCGATCTGGTTGCCAACTCCGGGTTGCGGTTCGCACACGATGCATTATTTGGCGTCGGCGCCGGGGCGTTTGAAAAAATTCTGGAGGGAACCCGGTGCGAAGTGACCACGCTCAACGGGGCGCACGACCCATTATTTGGTGGTATTCACCCGGAACCAATTGTCCACAACTACGGCCCCAGTTCGGCGTATCTGCGCAGACACCCGCACGACCTCTGCCTCGTGACAGACGGTGACGCTGATCGGGTTGGGGGCATGGACGGTCGCGGCAACGCGCTGACGACACACCAGATCATCTGCCTGCTGCTTCACCACTATGTTGTCAACCGAGGCCAGCGTGGTCGCGTGGTCAAGGCGCTGACGACCACCTCGATGGTCGATCGCATCTGTGAAAAGCATGGTTTGGAACTACTCGAGACCGGTGTTGGCTTCAAATACATCTGCACTGAGATGCAAAAGGGCGACGTGTTGCTGGGCTTTGAGGAGAGTGGGGGTATTGGTTTCGCGGGGCACATTCCGGAACGAGACGGTATCCTTGCCGGCCTGGCTTTACTCGAACTGTTGGCCACGGAAAAAAGCTCGGTTAATCGTCTCTTAGCTAAGCTGGAAAGAAAGTTTGGTCCGCATAGGTACGATCGGCTCGACACGCACTTCCCGCTGGGGAAACGAGCCAAGCTGATGAAGTACTGTGCCGCCAATCCGCCGATCAAGCTTGCCGGTTCGCCAGTGATCGAAGTAAAAACCTTCGATGGAGTGAAGTACATCGCCGCCAACGGCGCGTGGCTGATGCTGCGCGGTTCCGGGACCGAGCCAATTCTGCGCATTTACGCCGAGGCCAAGTCCGATGCCGATGCGAAAAAACTCATTCGCCTCGGTGTCAAGTTGACCAAGCAGGTTTAAGCGCAGATTTCCTTGATCACCCGACCATGGATGTCGGTGAGGGTTTCCTGACGACCCTGATGGAAGTAGGACAGGGCTTCGTGATCGATACCCATAAGGTGAAGGATCGTCGCATGGATGTCGTGAACATGAGTCTTATTGACCATCGCCTGAAAGCCAAACTCATCCGTCTCGCCATAACTCATTCCGCCTTTCACTCCACCACCGGCCATCCACATGCAAAAACCGTAGGGGTTGTGGTTGCGACCCGGTGCGTCCTTGCCTTCACTGAACGGCATTCGGCCAAACTCGCCTCCCCACACGACCAGCGTTGATTCGAGTAGCCCGCGTTGTTCGAGATCGGTCAACAAAGCGGCAATCGGTTGATCGACCTCAGCTCCGTGCAGTCCGTGGTTTTTCTCGATGCTCTCATGTCCGTCCCATGTATCCTCAAGATGTCCTCCACCCGAGTAAAGTTGAATGAACCGCACACCACGCTCGACAAGCCGACGGGCGATCAGGCAGTTGCGACCATACTCATCGGTAGGTTGCATCCCGATGCCATATTGGTTTCGGGTGGCTTGGGTTTCTTTAGACAAATCCACTGCCTCGGGCGTCTCAGACTGCATGCGGTAGGCGAGTTCGTACGTCTCGATGCGTGCGGCGAGTTCCCGGCCGCCGGGCCGTTCGTCGAGATGCCTTTGGTTGAGTTGCGCGAGAAGATCCAGCTGTCGGCGCTGTGAGATTGAATCCAGATGGCTTGGGCCTTGAAGATCGAGAATGGGATTTCCGCTTGGCCGAAACAGCGTGCCTTGAAACGTCGATGGCATGAAGCCGGACGACCAGTTAGGCTGACCGGAGATCGGGCCGCCGCGTTTGTCGAGCATAACGACGTAGCCCGGTAGGCTGTGGTTCTCCGTGCCCAAGCCATAAACGCACCATGAGCCAAGCGACGGTCGGCCAATGAAGGTGCTGCCAGTATTCATGCCGACAAGCGCCGAGCCGTGGGCGTGGCTGTCTGCCTGGCAAGATTTGACCACCGCCAGTTTGTCCGCGTGCTTTCTGACATTCGGAAAATAATCAGAAACCAGGAGTCCGCTTTGGCCGCCGGGTCGAAACGGCCGCCAGTTAGGAGTCAGGTAGCCGACACGTCGGCCGCCGGAATTAATGTATTTTTTATCCTGCGGCAGCGACTTGCCGGCGTACTTTTGCAGTTCCGGCTTGTAGTCGAACGTGTCCACCTGGCTAGGACCGCCGTTCATCATCAGGAAGATGCAGCTCTTGGCCTTGCCGAAGTAACTCGATTGGCGTGGCGCCAGTGGATTTGATGCCGCCTGGCCAAGCGCATGAGCGTGCTTCGCGAAAAAACTGTCTGCACCGAGTAGGCTCGTCAGAGCCAAACCGGAAAACCCGGCACCCATTTCCCAGACAAACTCACGCCGGGTTTGGCCGCAGGGAAACAGTCTCGATTGGTCGGTTTTTCGCTTAATCGACATAGATGAACTCGTTGGAGTTTAGCAGGACATGACACAGGGAAGCCAAGGCAAGGTGATCAGCTTTTTCCTCTTTTTTGAAATGAGTTTGTTGAGCACGCAGGTGGGCTGTCGCCTGGACAAGCTCGGCATCGGCGGGGTTGCGTCCAAAAGCCAACCGCCATGCAAGTTTGATTTGCTCATGGGTCCTGCTGGTTTGCTTGATTAAGCGATTAGCCAGAGCTTCGCTTTGGCTGTGGGTGAAATGATTGTTCAATAATGCGAGGGCCTGAGGCGCAACGGTGGTGACATCGCGTTGTCCGCAACTAGCTGTGGTGTCGCTGAAGTCGAATGCCGTCATGAGCGGCAGCAGGCGTGAGCGCTTGGTCATCATGTAAATACTACGCCGTGAGCGTTCATCGGTGGACGAATCTTTCCAGTCACCGGCTTTTCGCGATAATCCTTCAAGCGCTTCACTCGACATTTTAGGGTAAAAACTAGACCCGCCCATTTTAAGATTTATTTGTCCGCTGACCGCCAGTATCGCATCTCGAAGTGATTCGGAATTGAGGCGGTGACGGTTGAACTTCCATAAGTTGCGATTCAGGAAATCACGCTGTGCATACTCGGCTTCCTGTGGGTGAACCGACTGCTGCTGATACGTGTCCGACATCATAATAAGTTTGTGGAGCCGCTTGAGCGTCCATGGCGCGCCACCACCGGTCGTCGGTTCCATGAATTCTGCCGCCAACCAGTCAAGCAACATGGGGTGAGTAGGTGGATCGCTCTTATATCCAAAGTTGTTGGGTGTGCGGACAAGCGCTTGCCCAAAATGGTGTTGCCAGAGCCGGTTCACCAGCACCCGTGCGGTCAGCGGATTTCGGGCATTGGTGATCCATTTGGCAAACTGCAATCGCCGGTGGGTGGTTTTGCTGTTGGGCGGCGGCGGGGCGAGCGCCTTGTCTAGCGTTGTCACAGCGGAGAGAAAACCGGGTGCGATCTCCGGGCCGGGCTTATGGCGTTCGCCGTTAATGAGCAGACGGATCGCCAACGGCTTGGCGCTTTTGTCCGTCCAACCGTAAACGTCGAAGCCGAGATCCTTCTCTGTCGGGCCACCTTGGTTGCCCTGGCCAATGTGACCGGCCCAGAAAAAGCTGGCGATCCGGTAGTAGTCGCTCTGGAGGATGGGATCGAACTTGTGATCGTGACAACGTGCGCACTTTACGGTCAACCCGAGAAAAGCGGAGGTCGTCGTGTGCACCATGTCCTCGAGGCGAGTGTAAAGGTAGTCGGCTGGGTCGTTGGGTTCGTCGTTCCACGTGCCGGCACGGATCATGCCGGTGGCGATGACCGATTGCTTGGTGCGGTCGGGCACCTCGTCGCCGGCTAGTTGCTCGGCGACGAAACGTGTATACGGCATATCATCGTTCAGCGCGTTGATGACCCAGTCGCGGTAGCGCCAAATATTTGGCTTAAGTTTGTCGCGCTCGTAGCCGTCCGTCTCAGCAAAGCGAACAAGGTCGAGCCAGTAACGCGACCAGCGTTCGCCATATCGCGGAGAGGCCAATAGCCGCTCGATGAGTTTTGGCCAGGCGTCCGGTGAAGTGTCACCGTTGAATTGCTCAAGTTGTTCCGGGGTCGGCGGCAAACCGGTCAGGTCGAAGTAGGCGCGTCGGGCAAGTGTTCGACGCTCGGCACGGGGAGCAGGCTTCATTGATTCGCGTTTGAGCTTCGCCAGAATGAACGCGTCGATTGGCTGCTTGGCCAGGCGCGGCACGGCGGGTCGCTCGATCGGTTGCAGCGACCACCAGTCACGACCGGCCCGCACATCCGTGGTGGTCTCGTAGAGATCAAGCACCCGTTCGCTTGGCCAGGGGGCGCCGGAATCGACCCAGGCCTTGAGCAGTGCGATCTCTGCTTCGGGCAGTTTTTGCGAGAGACCCTTGATCTTGGGTGGCATCTCGCCCTTGGTGACGAGTTCAAGCGCGAGTCGTCCGTTCTCGGTTCCCTTCGTGAAGTCAACCTCTGTGGTGAGATTGACGTCGCCCTTGAGGTCGCGTTTGTTGTGGCACTCGAGACAGCGCTTGGCGATCAGTGGCGCGATGTCCTGATTGAAGTCAGGCATCGACACGCCGTTTGAGTGTGGAGCGAACGCCATCGCAACACATATGATGATCATTTGCCGCAAATAGACCATTGTCTTCGAACCGTTTTCGGTGTGCGAATATTCAATCGATTCACAAAGTGAGTCAAGATGACATAGAAAATAAATAATTAATTTATTTTTGACTTCTCTTAATTTTTGACCAGCATTAATGCAGCCGTACTTAAGCGAATGAGCAAACGACTTGAACTTGATAAGAGAGGATTCACTTTGATTGAGTTGTTGGTCGTCGTTGCGATCATCGCCATTCTCGCGGCGTTGCTGTTGCCGGCACTCGGTAGGGCGAAAAGAAGTGCGAACATAACATCATGCAAGAATAACGAGCGACAGTGGCTACTTTCCCTGAACATGTATGCTGATGATGAGGGAGGTGAATTTCCATCGGCCAAAAACAATTTACCCTACTGGATGACCCGCACATTTCGGGATACCATCATGTTGAAATATTCATTGCCCCGTAAGATGTTTTATTGCCCTGAAAACTACGGTTGGAACAACGAGCAAATATGGAACATTGGGGGAGAATCTGCTCCCAATAGCGTAATGGGCTATTTTTATTGGGCGGGGTCAAAAAGCTATGGAGACAATTCGGCCATCATTCGGATGAGACCCAAAAAACCGGTTTTTGCTTTAAACCAGACAGACACTCCACATTTCCAAGTATTGCTAACCGACTTGACCAGGAAATGGGGAGGTAGCTGGGGGCGTCGAGGATTGGTGATGGGCCCCATGGGATTACTTAATGAGAAAGGCGTCAATCACTACAATGATCAAGGGGATGCTCCGGAGGGTTCCAACCATGCCTATTTGGACGGGCATGTTGAATGGAAAAAAGCGGCAACGTTTGCGCGTTATCCCAAACTGATCTTCGGGGCGGGTAACGAACTATATTTTTAATCCAAAAACAAAATGAAAGTATTATCAAACGAAATTAGGAAACCTATATTGAAGGTTATGTTTTCACTGTTGCTCACTTCAGTTGGTGCGGTGGCGCAAGATGGAATTCTGATTCATCTAAAGCTAGATGAGGCGGGTGGTGAATTGGCCAAGGATTCGTCAGGAAACGGCCACGATGGCACACTTGTTGGGGTTGCGGTTGCAAACAGTCAGTGGGTGGATGGGAAATCCGACAATGCAGTCTCCCTCGGTGTAGGGCATGTGGCCGTGTCTGATCTGCCGGAAATGACCTCGACCACCTGGGCTGCCTGGGTTCGCTTGGATAAGGATTCATCATACGGGGCTGCAATTTCAGCTGCCTTTGATGGTGCTGGCGCAGGCCATAGCCTCGGCTTTCAAACGGGTGGTAATGTGAGAAAACCGAGGGTTTTGTGGAATCATGCGAACGGACATATATCAATCATGTCAGAGGAACCGGTTGAACTTGGGGAATGGAACCATTTGGCAGTTACGTATGATGCGGATTCCGAGGAAATCGTTCTCTACGTAAATGGCGAAGCCAAGGCTGATGGCACAGTTGGAACGACGCCTTTTAGTATAGTCAACTTGGGTCGGAGAGCCTCGTCAAAAAATTGTCCTCTTAATGGAGCATTGGATGATGTTTCGATTTTCGACCGCGGCCTTTCAAGTGAGGAAATTGAGCAATTATTCGATGGGGAAGCCGTTACTGATGGCTTGGTTCTATCTTGGGAATTCGGTGAGGAGGAAGGGTTTGCCTGTGCTGATTCTTCGGAAAATGGCAATGATGGTTCGTTGGTTGGTTATCCCGCCGGTGAGGTAAGCAACTGGGTGGAGGGGAAAATCGGCGGCGCCTTGAGTCTACCTCAAGTCTCAGAGCATTTGGAAATCACGGGACTGCCAGACGTGACATCCACGACGTGGGCAGCCTGGGTTCGTCTGGATGCAGATTCGTCTTACGGAGCTGCTATTTCAGCTGCCTTTGATGGTGCAGGCGCAGGCCATAGTCTTGGCTTTCACACTGGCGGGACTGTGCGTCACCCTAGGGTTCTTTGGAACCATGCTAACGGGCATATTTCCATAGTTGCTCCGGATCCAGTCGAACTCGGTGAATGGAATCATCTTGCCGTCACATATAACGCGGATTCCGAAGACATCACTCTTTATGTCAATGGAGAAGCCAAGGGGAACGGCAAGGTCGGCACCACTCCGTTTTCAGTGGTCCACCTTGGCCAGAGGGCCTCATCAAAGAATTGCCCCTTAAACGGGTCTTTGGATGATCTCAGGATTTACAACCGGGCTCTGAGCACTGATGAGATTGCTAGCCTTGTGGAATCCAACGCAGGTCCGGGACTGGTTGCCCACTGGAAATTTGATGAAAAATCGGGAGAACTTGCATTCGACTCCGGCCACAACAGCAATCTGGGTACACTTGTGAATTTTGATGGTGATGATTCGCAATGGGTGGAAGGCAAGGTGGGCGGGGCTATCAGTTTTAGCGGCAGTAATTATGTTGAAGTGCCCCATGATCCCTCCATTGGTGCGGATCTGATAAGCGGCTTTTCAGTGTCGGCCTGGTTCAATTCAAACGTGGAACTTGCGGCCGGTGGCAGCGGCAATCGCATGTTGGAAAAGGGAAACAGCTATTTCTTCCTGCAGGGCGTGGGGAGCGGCGGAATGAATTTTTTGGTTAAAAAGGGTGGGGCAAATAAAACAGCCACTACAGGAGAGACCATTGATGCCGGTGAGTGGAATCATATAGTTGGGGTGTTCGATGGTGAAAATGCGATCGTGTATCTCAATGGGGAGCAGAAGGGCAGCATCGCTGTTCCTGCACCTGTTGATGATGCCGGATTGCCTCTGCGCATTGGATCTGATGACAGTGGTAACTTTTTCGATGGCTCAATGGATGAGGTGATGATTTGGAACAAACCGCTGAGTGAAGAGGAAGTGAGTGCACTGTTTACCAATGAACTAAATCCGGATACAGACAGTGCCCCGGCAATCACCCAGGACCCCGGTTCGATGGATACCTATGAAGGGGGTTCAATTATCCTGACCGCAAAAGCTTCTGGGTCACCACCGATGAAATATCTTTGGCTTAAGGGTGATGAACCGCTTCGCTGGGCGACGGAGAAAACACTGATGATTGAAGATTCCACGAAAGAAGACTCGGGGTCCTACAAGGTTCGTGCTTCAAACCCGGGCGGGGAGGTTTTCAGTGAGTCGGCGAACGTAACCGTGCTTCCGGTGGAAGGACTGGACACAGCTAGGCAGGCATATTGGAAACTTGATGAGAAAGAGGGTCTGGTTGCCAATGATAGTTCAAACAACGACAACAATGCAGACTTGATAGATTTTTCCGATGAGTCATCCCAGTGGGTTGGTGGGAAGGTTGATCAGGCATTGGAACTGGACGGGGATATGACATACCTCGCAGTGCTTGATGACGAATCCCTGGAGCTTGGAGTGGAAGCCACGTTTTCCTTCTGGATTAAACCTAGCTCTTATGGCCCTGTGGAAAATGCCGGAACGTACACGAGATCTTCAAGTTGGATATTAAGAAAAGGCGATTATCTTTCCCTTCGGTTGATTGACGACCCGGGAACTGTGAGGAAATCGCTGATTGTAAGATCAGACACTGGTGGGCTAGCAAGCACGGTCAACAGGAAGGCCAATGAGGTGAACACCGTCCAGGGTTCTGTTGAAGTTGATAATTGGCAGCATTTCACCGTTGTCTACAAGGCAGGCAAGATCATCTTCTACAAGGACGGATTCCGGATAGGTCAACCCGAAGAAGGCGTTTTGGGTGAGCCAAATTCTGATGATCTGTTCATTGGTAGTTATGATGATCAGGGTTTAACCAGAAATGTTGATGGCGTACTCGACGAAGTCGCCATCTGGTCCAGGCCCCTGTCGGAAGCGGAAATACTGGAGTTGGCAGGGCGCGATATTGCCGGTGCACCCGTGGTAATCTCCCAACCCAGGTCCCAGAAAAAACTCGAAGACACCACCGCCGTGTTTGAGGTCATGGTTACCGGGAAACGGCCGGTTGCTTATCAATGGTATTTAAAGGGCGAAGCCATAGAGGGAGCAACTTCGAGTTTGCTCGTGTTGGCAAAACTGAGCGCCGATCAATCTGGTGACTATACTGTCAGGGTCACAAACGAACAGGGAAGTACCACCAGCAATGTAGCCGCCCTGGAGGTCGAACGGTTGGATGCCATTACCAGCGGGTTGGTTGCTTATTACACCTTTGATGAGTCCGAAGGAGAGACGTTAAAGGATTCAAGCGGGAACAACATAAACGGAACACTTGAAAGCTTTGATGAAGGTTTCGGCGTTCCAGGGAGGGTTGGAGGTGCAATTGCTTTTGATGGGGATGACGACCTTGTATCCGTTCCCCATAATGACCTGTTAAATCTAGCTAATGAAGCCACAGTGTCATTGTGGATGAATATTGAAGAGTTTGCATCTTATGATCGGGTTTTCCGGAAAGCAGTCAACTTTGACATGGTCCTGTTGGGGGGTGGAGTGATTCGCACTCATGGAGTCAATAAAACTCCTTATTCCTCTCCGAGTAACACATGGGAACTCGGAACGTGGCAGCACTACGCCTTTGTCTATAAGGGTGGCAAGGTTCAATGGTTCAAGAACGGTGAGGCCGTGGGGCAAGCTTTATCAGCCCAACTGGGCGCCGTTAACAGTGATCCTTTGATCATTGGTAATTATGGTCCAGGCCTAGATATCGCTCGCCTGTACGATGGACTGTTGGATGACATGGGTATCTGGCAGCGAGGCCTGAGTGAAGTCGAAATATCGGGCATCTATCAAAATGGCCTGGCAGGAAAGCCGCTAAATGAGGAATTTGAACCGCTCAATATCAAGGCTATTTCGATGAATGAGGCCAATGTGAATATCGAGTTTTACAGTCCATTTAGTAGCAGGAATTATGTGGTTGAGACTAAGGCTGGGTTAGGTCTGCAAGAATGGGCAGAACAAGCTGACGTGGAATTGGGAGATCTTGGGAATGGTGGTTATAGGGTAACCTTCTCCAAGGATCAGAATGCAAATAATTTTTATCGCATTGTGGCGCTTGATCCGCCCCCGGTCTTCTTCGAGGATTTTGAAGCAGGAGGGGAAGGCTGGACGCATGGCGGGGACGAGGATAACTGGGAACTGGGTGTTCCTACCACGGGACCGGGTAAGGCGTTTAGCGGGGACAATGTTTATGCGACTGGACTGGGGGTTGATTTTGAACCGTTTACAGATTCGTATTTGCACTCACCAATAATTGATCTAAGCGATAAAAAGGTTCAGGCAACCTTGAGTTTTTCAGAATTCAGAAAGGTTGATCCGGACATTGCGTTCCACATGGTTTCCGTGGTTATTCTTGATGCCGAAACAGAAGAAATTCTTGAGGAACCATATGCGGCTTCCGGCGCGACAAATGGTTGGGAGGTGCAATCCTTCCGTCTCAAACCAGACAGCTTGGCTCGAAAGATTATAGTTGAATTCAGGTTGTCCACAGACGACTTCAATTTACAGGAAGGCTGGTTCATTGATGACGTCAAGGTTGTAGCTGAATAGGTAAATTGCAGAACTTTCGCCAACCGAGGCTGGTCTTAGGTCAGCCTCGGTTTTCAGTGTATATAGTGAATTTAGGGTGACCTGAAGGGGGTGGCTTGTTTAAATTCCCGCCGTTGGAATGATTCCTGATACGAATATCAGAATGGGTAAGACTTTAACAAAACTAGCTCTATTTTCTTTGGTGGTTGTCGTCTTGCCCAATGCGTGGGCTGCTGGGGAGTTTGATTTTTTTGAGAAGGAGATCCGGCCGCTGCTCTACAAACATTGTTACAAGTGTCACTCCGCCGAGGCCGAGAAATTGAAGGGTGGTTTGATGTTAGACAGTCGTCAGGGATGGGCGACTGGAGGCGACACCGGCCCGGCTATTGTGCCTGGCGATGTGGAAGGTAGTCTGCTGCTACGCGCTGTGAGTTACGAGGATGGCGATCTGCAGATGCCACCCAAGTACAAGCTCGCCGATCACGAACGTGCAGCCTTAGGCACATGGGTAGAGGCTGGTGCGGCGGATCCACGCGATCACCAAACGGCGGGCAAAGCCAAAGGCATCGACTTGGCGAAGGGACGCAAATTTTGGTCGTTTCGCCCGGTGGTCAATCACGCTGTGCCTGAGGTGAACCCAGCGCCTGGCCAAGGGAAAAACCTGGGCGCGATTGATCGCTTTATCCTTTCGCGCCTAGCCAAGGAAGACATTGAGCAGGTCGACTTGGCCAGGCCGGAGACGCTGCTTCGTCGTCTTTACTTCGACCTGATCGGTCTACCGCCGACTCCGGAGCAGATCGACGACTTTTTGACCGATCCGTCGCCGGAGGCATACGCACGGTTGGTGGATCGCCTGCTGGGTTCACCGCAGTTTGGTGAGACGTGGGGGCGGCACTGGCTGGATGTGGCGCGTTTTGCCGAGAGCAGCGGTGGCGGGCGGAGTTTGATGTTTAAGGACGCATGGAGATTTCGCGACTATGTGATCAGGGCCTTCAATGACGACAAGCCGTTCGACCAATTCATTCGCGAGCAGATAGCGGGTGACCTGATGCCACCAGGCACTCGCAAGCAGCAAAACGAACGCTTTGTCGCCACCGGCTTTTTGGCGTTGGGTCCACACAACTACGAGTTGCAGGACAAGGAACTGTTGCGAATGGAAGTTGTGGATGAGCAAATCGAGACGGTTGGCCGCGCGTTCCTCGGTATGACGCTCGGTTGCGCGCGCTGTCACGACCACAAGTTCGACCCGGTTCCCACTAATGATTATTATGCGTTGGCCGGCATCTTTCGCAGCACGCAATCACTCATTCCGGGCAATGTCTCCGGTTGGGTGGCCCGGGAACTCGAACCGGAGCCAGCGCTGAGAAAGGCAATCGAGCAACATGCCGAGGAGACTAAGCAAGCCAATGTCGCTCTCAAGGCCGCAAAGAAAGAACTACGAAAAGTCGAGGAAGCCACAGGTAAGGCAGGGGTTTACATCGATGACCTAGAGGCGGAGATAATTGGTGACTGGATGAAATCGACAAGCAACAAAACCTATTTTGGTGACAACTACATCCATGACAAAGGTGAAGGGAAAGGGCAAAAGAAAGTCATTTTTACCGCAGAGTTGAAGGAAGCCGGCGAGTACGAGGTGCGCTTCGGTTACACGGCTGGAACCAATCGCGCCCAAAAAGCCCCGGTGACGATCGAGCATGCCAATGGTCCAACGACGATTCGAGTCAACCAACGCGAGAAGCCGCCCATCAACGACAATTTCAAGATCATCGGCCAATTTCAATTTAATGCCGGCAAAGCGGTTGTTTCTGTTTCAAACGAGAACACCAGTGATGTTGTGATCGCTGATGCGGTGGTTTTTGTGCCGGTTGCGGAGTTAAAAAAAGATTCTGTCCCCGACCTACGCTTAGCCAAGCTGCGGGGCGAGGTCGATCGCCTGGTCAAGCGCGTGGATGCGCTGAAGAAAACCAAGTCAACGGATTTGCCAAAGGCGATGTCGGTGCAGGATGAGAAGGAAACCGGTGACTGGCATGTGCATATTCGCGGTGAAATCCGCAACAAAGGCGCAGTCGTGCCCCGTGGGTTTCTTCAAGTCGCCAGCAAAAGGAAAACCGTCGCGCAGCCGACGATCGCTGCTGGAAAGAGTGGTCGACTCGAGTTGGCCGAGTGGGTGGCCAGTAGTGACAATCCACTGACAAGTCGCGTGATGGTGAACCGCATTTGGCACCATCTAATTGGAAAGGGGCTTGTTCGAACGACCGACAATTTTGGGATGATGGGAGAGAAGCCAAGTCACGCGGCTCTGCTGGACTGGTTGGCGCATCAGTTCGTTGTTGATCAATGGTCCGTGAAGAAAATGATTCGCCGCATAGTAATGTCGCGTACCTATCGACTGTCCTCAACTGGCGAGAGCACAGGGTGGGCTAGCGATCCGGAGAACCGCCTGATTTGGCGGGCCAACCGCAAGCGGCTTACAGCGGAGGCGATCCGGGATTCGATTCTATCGGTGAGCGGACAATTAAGCATGCAACAGGGTGGCCCCACAATTCGTAAATTTTCGCAGTATGACTGGGGGTACGAATTTAATACCATCCGACGCAGCGTGTACGTGCCGCTGTTCCGCAATACGTTGCTTGAGGTAATGGAGGCGTTTGATGTTGCTAACCCAAACGTTGTGTCCGGTCGGCGTTCTGAAACCACATTGCCGACTCAGGCGTTGTACCTGATGAACAGCCCGTTCGTAAATGCCGAGGCGGAGCGGGCAGGGGAACGCATCATTCGTTCCGGGGTGAGCGATGCTGAGCGGGTGCGCCTGGTCTATCGACTTGCGCTGGGTCGCGAACCCAGCGCTGTTGAGGCGGATGTGGTGATGAAATTTATCGAGGAATCGAAAACCGGCCAAAAGTCCAGGGCTTGGTCGGCGCTGGTTCACTCGCTTTTTGGCAGTGTAGACTTTCGACACTTGGATTGACGATCGGCAAAAATGAATTATAATTCCTCCGTGCAACCGATTTCGCGCAGGGAAATGCTCAGGACTTCGGCCTGTGGGTTCGGTTCGTTGGCCTTTGCTGGGCTGTGCCAGCAGGCGGCGGCTTCTACCGGTCCGGCGACATTGCTACAGCGTCAGCCTATGTTTGCGCCTCGGGCCAAGCGGGTGATCTTCATTTTTATGGCCGGTGGACCGAGTCATGTCGATTCCTACGACTACAAGCCGGAGTTGATTCGAAACCACGACAAGGATTACGACTTCACTGGCGTTCGATTTGGTACGTTTGGTAAGAAGAGCAAACGGAAGCTGATGAAGCCGCTGTGGGACTTTAATCGGTATGGTCAATGTGGCCAGCATGTCTCCGAGTTGTTCCCGTACACGGCGCAGATGGTTGACGATATATGCTTCATCAAATCGATGCATACCGAGGGCGTTGCCCATGGCCCTTCGACATTGTTCATTCATACCGGTGCCACCAATTTAGTCCGTCCGTCGGTTGGTAGTTGGGTGACGTATGGTCTGGGCACAGAAAACCAGAATTTACCCGGCTTCGTGACACTGCAGCCTTCCGGCTCGAAAGGCGGTCCACGAAACCACTCCAACGCCTTTCTGCCGGCGATCTATCAGGGTACTGCCATCGGCAAGGCCGGGCAACCAGCGAGTGAGGCAACGTTGCGCAATGCGGTTAACTCGTCGTTGTCTCATGTCGAGCAAGTGAACAACTTCAAGTTGTTGCAGCAGATAAATCGAGCCCAGCTGGCCGGAAAACCGCAGGACGACCAACTCGAGGCGGTAGTGGAATCGTTCGAGCTCGCCTGGCGCATGCAGATGAACGCGCCCGGGGTGTTCGATCTGTCCGGCGAAAGCGAGGCGACCAAGAAACTTTACGGCATTGGCGAAAAATCGACAGATGACTTTGGTAAGCAATGTATGATGGCACGCCGCATGGCGGAGTCTGGGGTGCGCTACATTCAGGTAAACTACGCAGATGAGAGCACCAATCCACGCTGGGACCAGCACAGCAACATGCCTAAGCACATGGATCATGCCCGTGCCACCGACAAACCGGTTGCTGGCTTGCTGGCGGATCTGAAAAACCGTGGGCTGCTTGAAGAGACGCTAGTTTGGTGGGGGGGCGAGTTTGGGCGTACGCCTTTCTCGCAAAGCGGTGATGGACGAGATCATAACCCACGGGGTTTCACAACGTGGCTCGCAGGCGGTGGCGTCAAACCTGGAATCTCCTACGGGTCGACCGACGAACTCGGAGACACCGCAGTGGAGAACAAGGTTCATATGCACGATTTACATGCGACCCTCCTGCATATTCTCGGCTTGAATCACGAAAAGCTGACCTACCGTTATGCCGGTCGAGACTTCCGCCTGACCGACGTCCACGGCAGCGTCGTTCACGATATCTTATCCTAACCTCATTTCCATGGCTCACGGTCGTGCAATGATGAAACATCCGTGGGTGTTTGTTTTTCTTGCCACCCAACTGACGGTCATCGCCGGACCAGATTTTCAACGTGACGTGCGCCCGATCCTAGCCGGTCACTGTTTCAAGTGTCACGGGCCGGATAAAAAAACGAGGAAGGCTGAATTGCGGCTGGATATTCGTCCGGAAGAATCGCTGTTCAACCGCTTGACCAAGCGGATCGATCATGACGATCCCGATGAAGTGATGCCTCCACCATCGAGTAAAAAGCCCTTGTCCTATGAACAGAAAAGAGTGCTAAAGGAATGGGTGATGCAGGGCGCTGGCTATGCCGAACACTGGGCTTTTATCCCCCCCAAGGCTGCGCCTTTACCAAGGGTGAATCAAAGAAGCTGGCCTCGCATCGATCTGGACTACTTCACCCTCGCGCAAATGGAGTCGGAGGGGCGGAAGCCTGCGCCGGAAGCGGACCGTTACCGGCTGATCCGCCGGTTGTCACTGGATCTCATCGGTCTGCCTCCATCGCCGGAAGAGGTCCGTGTGTTTGTGGAGGACCAGCACCCCGATGCTTATGGGCGACTGGTTGATCGACTGCTGGATCGGCCAGAGTACGGCGAGCGTTGGGCACAGCCTTGGCTTGATCTCGCGCGCTACGCGGATACCAACGGCTATGAAAAGGATCGGCCGCGTTCCATCTGGCCGTGGCGGGACTGGGTTATCAATGCGCTCAATGCCGACATGCCTTTTGACCAGTTTACCATTGAGCAAATTGCCGGTGACATGCTGCCCAACTCCACCCAGGACCAGCACGTGGCCACAGGTTTTCACCGTAACACGATGGTGAATGAGGAGGGAGGCATCGACCCGCTGGAATTTCGGTTTTACGCGATGGTCGACCGCGTTAATACCACCGCCACTACCTGGCTCGGCCTCACTCTTGGCTGTGCGCAGTGCCATACACACAAGTTCGATCCGGTGCCACACCGATCATACTATGAGATGATGGCGTTTTTCGACAACACCTCCGAGTTGGAACTACCGCTGCTCACGCCGCAACAAAGGCGGCAACAGGAATCGATCCACCAAGAAATCAATCAAAAGCTTTCGACACTGCCGGTGAACAAGGCCAAGTACGATTCATGGCTGAAGACTCAACGCGCCAAGGCAGTATCATGGCGTACAATCACACCGACAAAAACGAAGGCCAGTATCGGCTGGCTGCAACTGCAAAAAGATCAATCCATATTTGCCAATGGTGACACGCGCAAGCACGACACCTATGATCTTGAGTTCGCCGATCTGCCCGAGGGCATCACCACACTGCGGCTCGAGGCGCTGCCGGATGAACGCCTGCCCAAAGGGGGGCCGGGCCGAGCCTATTATGAGGGGCCGAAGGGGGATTTTTTCCTGAGTGAACTTACGCTGATTGCGGACGGGCAACTGGTGGAAATCGCATCCGGCTCGGTCAGTTATGCCAAGCAATGGATCGGTAGTGGCAAACCCGGCGCAATGGCCGCATTGGACGGAGATCTGCAGACAGGCTGGTCCGCCAGTGGCCGTGAGGGAAAACCCAGTCAGGCGGTTTGGCAGTTCGCCAAGCCGCTCACAGCCAAGGTGCTCAAGCTACGCATGGATTTCAGTAGGCATTACTCGGCCAGCTTGGGTCGATTCCGTTTTTCCGTGGGTAAGTGCAGCGATCCGCCGCAGGCAAGGAACCTTCCGGGCAGGATTGAGGCGCACTTGGCCAGGCCGGAAGATGCGCTTGGCCAAGCAGGCCGGGAGGCCCTGCGACGGTTCTACATTGAGACATCCAAGGATTTGGCCGAAGCCCGCAAGTCTATCGAGGCGTTGCGCCAGCAGCTACCAAAGCCAGCCACCACGCTGGTGATGGAGGAACGGCCGGCAGCGCACGTGCGCGTCACTCGACGTCATCATCGTGGTGAGTTTCTTTCACCGCGCGAGAGCGTGACATCCAAGGTGTTGCCATTCCTGCCACCGCTGGGTCAGGACCAACCGCGCAATCGCCTCGGCTTTGCGCGGTGGTTGGTTGACAAAAACAACCCACTCACCGCTCGCGTGGTGGTGAACCGATTCTGGGCCACAATCTTTGGAGAGGGTATCGTGCGTACTACGGATGACTTTGGTTACACTGGTGCCGCACCTACCGATCTGAAGTTACTCGACTGGCTGGCCATCGAATTTATGAACAGCGATTGGTCGCAGAAGAAGCTCCTGCGCCTCATAGTCACCAGCGCCACCTATCGGAAGCACTCGGGGGCAAGCTATCGGTTGAGTGCCGAGCAAATACGTGATTCCGTCTTGAGCGTTAGTGGACTACTGAATCAAAAGCTTGGAGGCTCAAGCGTTTTTCCGCCACAACACAAAAGTACCGGCGAAGGCATCTACGGTGGAGGTGGCTGGAAAACCAGCACGGGCGCCGATCGCTATCGGCGAAGCCTATACACTTATCGCAAGCGCTCCATGCCCTATGCAATGCATGACACCTTCGACGCGCCCAGCCATGAAACCTGCGTGGCGAATCGGGAGATCTCCAACACCCCTCTTCAGGCACTGACTTTACTTAATGACCAGTTCTTTATGGAGGCCAGCCAGATGCTTGGCCGGGAGCTCGTAGCACGAAAGGAGAGTGAAACAAGCTTGGTTAAACGGCTTTTTGAGCGTTGTCTTGCGCGGCAACCGGATGATCTGGAGTTGCAACTATCGGTAAAATTTTATCGTGAACAGATCTCACGCTTTGAAAACAACGAGCTCAATGCAGCCAAGTTTGGCAGCAAAGGCGAAGGCAACCCCAACATCCTGGCTGCATGGACCATTTTGGCCCGTGCTATTTTAAATACTCATGAATTTATCAACCGCAACTGATAGCCAGCGTATCACACGGCGCCATTTTTTCAGCGAGTGTGGCTATGGCGTCGGCAAGTTGGCACTGGCCGGGTTATTAACTGATGCCTTTGCTAAAAGCACTGGGCCGGCGGGTACGCATTTTGCCCCGCGAGCCAAACGTGTGATCCACCTTTTTCAGGCCGGCGCGCCGAGTCAGTTGGAGTTGTTTGACTCCAAGCCGAAGCTTAAGCAACTGGAGGGTAGTCCGCTGCCGCCTTCGGTGATCGGCGACCAGCGCTACGCATTCATCCAGCGCAATGCCGCGGTGTTGGGGCCGCGCTTTCCCTTCGCGCGCCACGGCCAGTGCGGTGCGGAACTATCCGATAAACTGCCGCACCTGGCCAAGGTGGTGGACGACATCTCCATCATCCGGTCCATGCACACGGACCAGTTCAATCATGCGCCCGGGCAGATCTTTTTCAGCACCGGCTCTGCCCAGCCAGGCCGTCCGTGCCTTGGTTCCTGGCTCAGCTATGGACTTGGGGCAGAGACGGACAATTTACCGGCGTTTGTCGTCCTTTCCACGGGCGGTGGCATCAGCGGCGGATCAGCCCTGTGGTCTGCTGGTTTTATGCCCGGTAAACATGCCGGAGTTCGCTTCCGCAACACGGGCGATCCCATCCTCAACGTCAGCAGCCCTTCCGGAGTGGATGTTCGATTGCAGCGCGAATCGCTGGATCTCATAGAGGCCCTCAATCGCCGCCGGTTAGAGGTCGAAAACGACCCTGAGATCGCCACGCGCATCGAGAACTACGAGATGGCCTTTCGCCTACAATCGAGTGCCCCGGAGTTAATGGACCTCAAAAGCGAGCGGCCGGAGACGCTGCAACTCTACGGCGCCGATCCCGCCAAGCCTTCCTACGCTCGCGCCTGTCTGCTGGCTCGCCGCATGATTGAGCGCGGCGTGCGCTGCGTGAATATCTACCACTCCGGCTGGGACGCTCACTCCAACGTGGCCGGCAACATCACCAATAATACCCGCGCCACCGATCAGGCTAGCGCTGCTTTGGTGCAGGATCTAAAGCAGCGCGGGTTGCTCGACGAAACGCTGGTGATCTGGGGCGGTGAATTCGGCCGCACGCCGATGGTGGAGAGCAACCCCACGCTCAACCGCTCGTTGGGGCGCGATCATCATCCCCAGGCCTTCAGCCTTTGGATGGCCGGCGGTGGTGTGAAAGGCGGCGTGACTCTTGGTGCGACAGACGAATTGGGCTTCCACATCACCGAGCGTCCGGTGCATATCCATGACCTGCAGGCCACATTCCTGCACCTGCTCGGCCTCGATCACGAACGCCTAACATTTCACCACGCTGGTCGCGACTACCGTCTAACTGACGTTCACGGAAACGTCGTTCAGGATATCTTATCCTAAGCCCAGCCGCCGCCGCCGGGCGTTTTGATGATCAGGCAGTCGCCTGATTTCAGTTCTTCCTGCGCAACAGACGCAAGTTCTTTTCTCCCGCCACTGTGTTTGAGCAAGTGCTGTTGGCCGGGGTGCCCAGATTGGCCACCGTTTAATCCGTATGGTCCTTGGGTTCGGTTTTGGGTGAGGAGTGAGAGTGAAACCGGTTCTGTGAAAATCAGTTCGCGAACGATGCCGTTGCCGCCATTGTATTTTCCATGGCCGCCGGAGTTTTTGCGGATGGCGAATCGCTCCAGTCGGACTGGAAAGCTCCATTCCAAAATTTCCGGGTCGGTGATGGCGGTGTTGGTCATATGCGAGTGTACAGCGTCCGCTCCGTTGAACCCTGGGCCGGCACCGGTGCCGCCGCAGATTGTTTCGTAGTAGCTGCAACGCTCGTTGCCGAAGATCAGGTTGTTCATCGTCCCCTGGCTTGCAGCGACGATCTCGAATGGCTTGAGCAACAAATTCACCAACCGTTGACTCGTCTCGACGTTGCCGCCGACCACCGGTGGAGCCTGGGTGGAATCGTCAGGAAATTCAGGGTTGAGTAAACAAATGGGCAGGGTGATCTCGACGTGTTTCATGAGTCCCTCATTGAGGGGTATCGGTTCGTCGACGAGCAGGCGAACGACGTAAATTATCGCGCTTTGAACAATCGCTGGTGTTGCATTGAAGTTGCCGCCATGCAGCGCGTCGGTGCCGGTGAAGTCGATGTGAATCTTTCCGCCACCGACATTGATTTTTGCAGCGATTTTTGTGCCGTCGTCGAGTTGCTCCGTTGCGGTGTGCTGACCCTGTTTAAGGGTAGTGATGCGTCGGGCGATGGCATCAGTCGCTCGTTGCCGAATTTGCTCCATGTAATAACCCACTTTTTTTGAGCTGTATTTTATGGCCAATCTCTGTAGCGCCTGACTGCCGAGAAGGTTGGCGGCGGCTTGGGCCTTGAGGTCTGCCAGGTTGTCCTCAGGCATGCGGGACGGATACGGCCCGCCGGTCAGTCGATTTTCGATTTCGGAAAACTGTGCCTCGCCGCGGCGGTAGAGAAAGGTGGGTGGAATGACAACGCCTTCCTCAGCGAGCGACTTGGCTAGGGGTGGCATCGAGCCGGGGCTGATTCCGCCTAACTCGGCGTGATGCGCTCGGTTGGCGACGTAGCCAAGGAGTTGCTCGGCGTCATCAAACACCGGGCTAATGACAGTGATGTCGGGCAAATGCGAGCCGCCATGGCCAGGATGATTGGTGACGATCATGTCGCCACGGTTAAGCGATTGGCCAAGCGCAATCGAGCGGACGCAAAGGCCAAGCGCCCCCAGGTGAACCGGAATGTGCGGCGCGTTTACGACGAGTTGACCGTTGCAATCCAGTAACGCACAGGAGTAGTCGAGGCGTTCCTTTATGTTAGTCGACACTGAAGTTCGCCGCAGTAGTTGGCCCATCTCTTCGACGATCGATCCAAAGCGGTTGGTGAACAGTTCCAGATCGATCAAAGGTAAGGGTACGGTTTTTTTAGCTGAATTATTTTTCTGAATTGTTTGAATTTTAAGGGTGCCCTCGGAGCCAAGAATGCCGATCCAGCCAGGGTCGATTCCGAGTGTGCAAAACTGGTCCTGTACGATTGTTGGGCCCTCGATGCGTTGGCCGGTGTTCAGTGACTCGCGGTCAATGATCGGCTTGTTAAGAGGTTTTTCTGTTGATGAGTCGAATGACTCTCTCGCTACCTTTGGTGGATGTGTCGAGGCGATCACTCTTGCCGAGACGACCTCAATCGGTTTGTTGTCCGGCCAGTAACTGAAGAGCTTTTGGTAGTGTTCCCTAAACACATTCGTCAAGTCGGTGCTTTCGTCGTAGGCGATTTTCTCAGCTGACTCCTGCCCAAAATGTCGAAGAGAAACGAAACGTCGCCTAACGGTGATCTCATCGGCGGTGAAGCCCTCTTTTTTCAGAGCGCCGAGTGCCTCATTGGTCAACTCCTCAAACGTACTGCCAAGCGCCTGGCCAAACGATTCGAGTGGTTGGAGAATCTGCCGCTCAGCGAAGCGCTCCATGACGGCTTCGCGCAGGCCACGTGCGCTGAGGATGCCGGCATCGGCTGGGCAGAGGACAGTAGTGATACCAAGCTTTTCGGCGATGGCGCAGGCGTGTTGGCCTCCGGCGCCGCCGAAGGCGACCAGCGCATAGTCGGTGGGATCATAGCCTTCGCGGATGGAAATTTTTCGGACCGCGTCTGCCATCCGTTCGTTGGCGATTTCGAGGAACCCGCTGAGAAGTTTGCGTTTCGGTGGCGGTTTGGGGATTGATTGACAAACCAGCTCGAGCGCGGCGTGGGCGGCGTCAACATCGACGGGAATCCCGAACTGTCTAGGATCAAGCCGGTCGAGTAGTAAATTGACGTCGGTGAGGGTAAGGGGCCCGCCTGCGCCGTAGCAGGCTGGGCCGGGATTCGCGCCCGCGCTTTCGTGCCCGACGAACAATTCATCTCCGTTGAAACCGCAGATTGAACCGCCACCAGCAGCAACCGTCTCGATATTCAGCACAGGTGCGATCACACGGGCTCGGCCGATGTGATGCTGGAATTTGTAATCAAAGTCACCATCGAATCGGCAGACGTCGGTGCTCGTGCCGCCCATATCGAACCCGATTATTCGCTCGAACCCGGCTTGGTGGCCGGCCATCGCGGCACCGACAACCCCACCAGCCGGGCCGCTCAGTAAACTGTCCTTGGCCCTGTAAGCGTTACGAGAGACGAGTCCGCCGGTACTGGTCATCACGTGGAGTTTGCCATTGACCATCTCGCGCTCCACACCGTCGAGGTAGCGAGTCATGATCGGTGATAGGTAGGCATCAACAACCGTCGTCTCTGCTCGTGGCAAAACCTTGATTACTGGCGCTAGGTCGCTCGATACAGAGACGTGCCGCCAGCCGGCGTCTCGGAGTTGTGCGGCCAAGCGTTGTTCGTGTTCAGGGTTACGGTGGCTGTGCAGACAGACGACGGCGGCGGATTGATTCTCGCTTTTGGGCGACTCGGCGGTGGGAAGATTGAGCGAGCGGAGGGTTTGGCCAAGCGCGTCAATACGTTCGTCGACACCAATGACGTGCGCCGTTAGCGGTGCCGCTTTTTGGATGTTTAATGCGAAAAGATCAGAGCGTTTTTGATCACCAATGACCAGTAAATCCTCGAATCCACGCGTGATGAAAAGCGTGACTTCAGCTCCCTTTTGTTCAAGTAAAGCATTGGTGCCTCGAGTCGTGGCCAAGTGCATGTGCATGGGCGGGAGAGCATGGCCAGTGGGAGTGTCGGTGGCGATTCGAGCCGCAAGGATCGGGGCCTCGACGTCGAAGGCGATCTCGATCCCCTCGCCAAGCGTTGTGTCGTCAGGCAGCGGCTTGCCTAGTCGAAGTTGGGTAGAGGAATCGTGGGCAGTGATTTCAGTCGGCGCGTCGGGTTTGCCAAGGAGACGGAACTGCTGGCCAAGTGCGAAACCGGCTATGAGTGGTTGAGCTAGATCGACCTCGATTTCGGTCGGCGTGTGGATGGCCGTGAGCGTGCCTCGTAGGCAACTGCTGGAGAGAACCTTGAAGCGACGGATATGCCCATGTGGGTCGGCGGCGAGGCAGTCGGTGAAGGTGCCGCCGGTATCAACCCATGCGTGCCAGTTTTGATCCGAAGCATCGACTACCGGAGTGCTCACGGGGAAAAGTTATTGGGCGGGTGGGAGGCTCTCAAGTTATTTATGGATTCTTGAAAGTACTGATGCTGCGTTGGTGTCGGTGATTAGTATGGCTTTGCTGCGGTTTTTGTCACCGCGAACGAGGGTCACGGTGCGCGGCGAGACAGGCGGTGAACTTGAGCACGGCCTTGTTGGCGGCGGAGTCGATCGGCGAAGCAGTGACGCGAACTTTCAATTGAGCGACCTCGGAGGTGGCGTCGATTTCATCCAGCAAGGCGTGACAATAAACGCGGATGTCCGGCGTCATGCCTTGATCAATTTCTCGAATGTATTTGGGTAGTTTTATTTATGAGGGGATTTGAGGTCACGAAACTCTCGCTGCCAAGCTGTGATTGCGCTAGCTTCACCGGATGAAGATAAAGATATACCAAGCGATGGGGCTGTCAATGGCTCTGACCTTGGTCGGATGTGTCAGTACTGAGCCAAGCGGCAGTAACTCAAAATCAAAAATCAAACCGGCGGTGATCAACGACCGGGCGATCATCGGACAAATGACACGGGAGGCATCGCGGATGATGGATTCGGATGAGCCGGTTTCGATGGAATCGTTGATCGAGCAGTTGAAAAAAGAGCCGAGGGCCAAGCTTGGTTTGCCAGCGGGAAAGGGGGGGCGAGCAGGGGAGGTGCAAAAGGCAATCGCGGTGGTGGGTGGCGTTTATAAGTGCAAACGCTGCACGCGCTGGCATGTGGCGCCAGCGAGCGGATTCTTGATCGCGGAGGATTTGGTAGTTACGAACTATCACGTGGTGAACCAGCCGGAGCGTTCTGCCTTGGCAGTGCGGTTGTTCGACGGGCGGGTGTTTATGGTCGAGTCGGTGGTTGTGGCGAGTGAGCGATACGATCTGGCAGTGGTGCGGATTCCCAATACCGGGATTACGCCGGTTGCGCTTGGGCAAGCTGCACCTGTTGGGGCAAAAGTGGATTTGATCAGCCATCCGAACCAAAAATTTTACACGTTGAGCGAGGGGCGTGTTGCTCGTTACTTCATGACACAACGTGATAAAAAAACTGTTCCCGCGATGTCAATCACTGCTGATTTTGGCCGCGGATCAAGTGGCGCGCCTGTGCTGAATGAAGCCGGTGAAGTGGTCGGGATCGCTGCCAGCACTGAGTCACTCTACTACACGGACAAAGACGGCGATCAGAAGAACCTGCAGATGGTCTTCAAAAACTGCGTGCCGGTTAGCCAACTCAGGGAACTCATCAGCGAGTGAGGTGGTTTGAGTTTAGTCTCTATTCGGGACCCGAATATTTTCAACAAGTGCCTGCACCTCGGGAGGTGGCGGGCTGGTGAGCTTGGAAATTACTATCGATACAGCAAAGTTGAGTAACATGCCGATACCACCTATACCTTCCGGCGAAATGCCAAACCACCAATTGGCCTGCACGTTGGCTTCAGGGTTTATAAACTTGAAGTAGATGATGTAAGCGGCGGTGAACAGGATCCCAGCAATCATGCCAGCGATGGCGCCTTCCTTGTTCATGCGCTTGTAAAAGATACCCAAAACGATCGCAGGGAAAAAACTGCTAGCGGCTAAGCCGAATGCAAAGGCAACGACTTGGGCGACGAAGCCGGGAGGATTGATCCCGAAATAACCAGCAATAATAATAGCGCAGCCAGCGGCAATGCGTGCGTAAATCAATTCCTGTTTATCGGTGATGTTCGGATTGATGGTTTTCTTCATCAAGTCATGCGAAATGGAAGTTGAAATGACGAGGAGTAATCCAGCTGCCGTGGAAAGTGCTGCGGCCAAGCCGCCAGCAGCGACCAGTGCGATGACCCAATTTGGCAAACCTGCGATTTCCGGATTGGCTAGGACCATGATATCGCGGTCGATATAAAGTTCGTTGGAATTGTCCGTGGCTTTGTTAGCGATGAGCGGTTGTCCGTACGAACCTGTTTCGACTTTCTCTCCCGTGCTTTTGAATTGAACGGCTTTGCCATTCAGTTTTTCAAACGGTATGCCGGGTCGGTATTGAACCAGGCCGTCGTTATTTTTATCCAACCAACCGATAAGCTTTGTTTCTTCCCATTTCTTGAACCAGGACGGCATCTTGGCGTAGGCCTTTTCGTTTGCTGTGTTGATGATGTTGTATCGTGCGAATGTCGCGACGGCAGGAGCCGTGGTGTAAAGAATCGCGATGAACAGCAACGCCCAACCGGCAGAAATACGCGCATCTCGAACTTTCGGCACGGTGAAGAAACGAATGATCACGTGCGGCAAACCAGCCGTTCCTACCATCAATGCCAGCGTGATAAAGAATATATCGGTGGTTGATTTTGTTTGAGCGGTGTACGCTGTGAAGCCAAGATCGGTGACCACCTTGTCCAATTTATCCAAAAGATAACCGCCTTCCTTTAGTTCGCTTCCAAAGCCAAGCTGCGGGATTGGGTTGCCAGTGAGCATGAGTGAAATGAAAAATGCCGGAGTCATGTAGGCGAAAATAAGCACGCAATATTGTGCTACCTGCGTGTATGTAATTCCTTTCATGCCTCCCAAAACGGCATAAGTAAAAACAATGGTCATTCCAATTAGCACACCCAAGTTTATATCGACCTCAAGGAATCTCGAAAAAACTACGCCCACACCCCGCATTTGACCGGCGACGTAAGTGAAAGAGATGAAGATGGCGCAAAGTAATGCGACGATTCGGGCTGTTCTTGAGTAGTAACGCTCGCCAATGAAATCCGGTACTGTGAATTTACCGAATTTTCGTAAGTATGGAGCGAGCATCAACGCTAGCAGCACATAGCCGCCGGTCCAGCCCATCAAGTAAACCGTACCATCGTAGCCCATGAAGGCTATAAGGCCCGCCATGGATATAAACGATGCTGCGCTCATCCAGTCGGCGGCAGTGGCCATGCCATTGGCCAAGGGGGAGACGCTCCCGCCCGCGACATAAAATTCGCTTGTCGATTTGGCCTTCGACCAAATGGCGATGCCAATGTAGAGAGCAAAGGAAATTCCGACGATGATGTATGTCCAGGTTTGTACGTCCATTCTATTTAACTGTTCGAGATGCTGTTGCGGGGTTGCTTGATCGTTCTTTTCGTCGAAGCTGAATTTTTGATCGAGTTTGTTCATTAGTCGGACATACACGAAAATCAACACTACGAACGTGTAGATAGATCCCTGCTGAGCCATCCAAAAGCCGAGTTTGAATCCGCCAAGCTTGATTTGATTGAGTTGGTCGACAAACAAAATACCGCAACCAAACGATACGATAAACCAGATCGATAAAAGGATGGTCAGGATACGGATGTTCGCACGCCAATATGCTTGACGATGATTTTGGAGGTTGTTTTGACTTTCCATTTTATAATTTCAAAGATGAGATTGGACGCTGCTCCAAATTTCTTCGGTGACGTTGTCAACGGACTTGTCTCCATTAATAATCCGGAAACGGGCGGGCTCAGCCTTGGCCAAGATGTGGAATCCGTCGAGCACTCGTTCGAAAAACTTCGTTCCGGACTCGTCAAATTGATCCTGTATTTCGTCGGTTGATTGAAGTCGATCAGAGACGCGCGCTTGACTGACGCTCAATGGAATATCGAGCAGCAGTGTCAGATTCGGCTTGATGCCGTCAATGGCCAAGTCGATGGCTTTCTGGACCTTGGCTAAGTCGAGTCCTCGGCCGTGCCCCTGGTAGGCCAGCGACGAGTCGTAAAAGCGATCACACAGTACGATGGCGCCGTTGGCCAAGGCAGGGCGGATTGCCTGCTGGACAAGTTGAGCGCGGCTGGCGTTCATCAGTAGTAACTCGGTATCGGGTGAGATTGTATTGTGACCAGGGGGGAACTTGACCACGTCCCGGATGGCTTCACCGATGGGAGTGCCGCCTGGCTCGCGAAGGGTAAGAGTCTCGTGCCCCTCCTTGGCCAATCGTTTGGCCAATCGCTCTACCTGGGTTGACTTGCCGCAGCCCTCGATTCCCTCGAAGGTGATGAATAATCCGCTCATTTGAGTGGCAGCGCCCTGGTGTTTGCGGCGGCTTTCACGGCTTTTTTGGTTTTGAGTTCGCGCGGGAAAATCCGGGTAAGATAGGCCACGAGTGACTTGATCTGCGAGTCGTCAAGTATTCCACCGTGTTTCTTTGCAAAGGCCGGCATTAGCGATCCAGGCTTGCTGTCGGCGATCCACGTATTCCAATAAGCCTTGTCCTTTCCCTTGCTCAAGGCACGAAGTTCAGTGACGAAAGGTGCGCGGTTTTTTGCGTCGTGGCAGATGCCGCAAGCGGTTGCATAAAGTTGTTTGCCCCGTTTCCCGATGGTTGGCTTGACGTGGCACTCGATGCAGTTATTTTGAAAAACCGCCTGCCGATTTTTTGCAGCCAGCCTCAGGTTCGCAGCGCGTTCTTCGGTTGACCGGGCACGGTCGGGGCCGGAAGGGCTGTTCGTAGGGCCGACAGAGACCTTGGTGGTCAGGGTGATGTTTCCAAGGTTGGTTATAACCGTGGTCTCCTTGGCGATAATGCCAGTTTTGCCGCGCAAATCCATGATGATGGGGATACTGCCTTTTTGGCCGGGCTTGATGATCCAAGGCGTTTTGGGGAGTTTGGCCACTGTGCAGCCGCAGGAAGTGTAGGCGTTGGTAATGCGGACCTCTTTGTCCGTTCTATTTTGGAAATGAAACTCGAAGCCGACATCCAGTTCATTTGGCCTCGATTGGTGCTGCTTACCCAACGAGTCCCAGGTGAGGACATTCTCGATCTTCAGTGGTTGTTTTTCACCTTTTTCAAGATATGTTACATCTCGCCCGCCAATGGCACTGTACTGACTCAATATAAATACAGTAGCCAGAAAGACCTTTTGAAACTGAATAAAACTTACAGTTGTAGTCGGAAACATGTTAATTGTTCGAGTGGTTATCCACGAATTGAGCTTGGCAAAGCAATCTTTGATTAATCAAAAGTTCTATAACTGACTGCATCAAGGGCGGCTCATTTCAATACTGACCCAGCGGGTGTCTGGGAGGATGAATTTTTTAATCATGACACGCACGATGTCTGGCTTGAATTCCTCGAGCACCAGCTTACAAATATCGTCGGCCAGCGCCTCTAGGAGTTTCCAGCGACGCGCTTGGCCAAGTGCTTTAACCGCTTGGCAGACTGTATAATAATCAATCGTCTGCGCCAAGTTGTCGGAGGCCCCACTTGGGACAAGGTCGTGCGTCATCTCAATGGTGATGAGCAGTTTTTGAGGTTCCGCCCGCTCCTCGTCCGGCACGCCAACGTGAAACTGGACCTCCAGGTCTTTAATGGTGATTCGGTCAGTCATCAGCGGGAATCGCTGTACGGGCCATGACGGCGTCGAGCAGAATGCGTGTGGGTTCGTTGATGTTGAGTTGCAGTGCCTCGGTCTCGTTCACCCAGCGAAATGCCTGCGCCTCCTCGTTGAGTGTCACGTCAGATTCGCCGGAGAGGCGGCATGTGTAATTGAGCAGGATAAAATGTTCGGGCCGATAAAACTCCTCAGATTCGATGCAGTCCTGTGTGAGCACAAACTCAATATCGCTAATCACGAGTTTAGTTTCCTCGGCGATTTCGCGTCGTAGGGCATTTTCGGCTGATTCGCCATATTCGATTTT
>JAKUOU010000039.1 GCA_022451065.1 Pedosphaera sp.
AGGCAACTCCTGGGGGTTTGCACCGAAAGCCTTTGACGTTTGAACATACACCTCCTGACTAGGAACGCGCATCTTTAGCCCCCTGAGGTCATCAGGGTGTCGAATCGGTCTTGTTTTATTTGTATGAGCCCTAAACCCCTGTGAAATTCCTGTAGCAGGAACATGGAACCCTCTTCCCCTCGCCCCTTCATTTATTTTCCGGGTGAAATCGCTTTGAACTAGTCGTTGTGCCTGATCCCAGTCATCGACAAGGAACGGAAGAGTAAACAACATGAATTTCGGATTGGCATCGGCAAAAAAACCACCTCTGGTACCTTGTAAAACCCCCGTCAGAACAAAGTCCATCAACTCGCGTTCATTGCCAAGCACTCCTCCAAAAAACAAATCCACCTTGATTCGGCCATTGGACCGTTCCTCCAGTTGCTCCTTGAAAAACATCATGGATTGGCTCCGGAGCGCATTCTTCGGCTGTTCATTTGAATAACGAAAAACGAATTCCACTGAGTCTTGCTTGCCACAAGAAACAGCAAGCAACGCCAAAGAAAAAAACAGAATCCCTTTATACGGCAGAAGGAGTAACGCAGCTCGCCAGGTGTTGAAGATCCGTCTCACCAGTTGAAGAGCTCCTTGAACTTGGGCAATGACGCCCTGTAGCCATCCTCAAATGAACCGCCCTCAGGCCGGTAAACGCTCTCAAGTGATATAAAACCGTCATGGTCGTTTTTCTTCATATCATCCGCCAATGGCCTAAGATATGGGGCCATATCCCCACTGCCCAGTTCACAGAACTCAACATGGGCCTGAGGCATATTGACCCTTGCATCCTTGATGTGAAGGTGCCCAATGTAGTCATCCTTTAGAGACTCCCAACCGTCTGGATATGTTGCCTCGTTTGCGTACAAACTGTTAGCTGGATCCCATAAAATTCGTAGGTGCTTGCTACCCGCATCATCTATTAATTTTCGCCCAAGCCAGGCAGAAGGCACCATGGCATTATTACCTGTCTCCAGCACCAGCTGAATGTTCTTTTCCTCAGCCAGCTCAATCGGTAGCTCCAGCAATTTCAGCAGTTTATCCCATGCGCCTGTGCTTGTGACCCAATAATCCGCCCCACTTGAGCCGAAAAGAATCATCTCACGCCTGAAACTCATAATCCGCACCAGACTTGCATCCAATTCATGGGCCATGTCGATGCAGCGCCGCAAACCATCCATGTGGCGGTTGTAGTTAGCATCCCCAACCTCCGTGTCACCAACCAGCATGCCGGCAAAGTTGTGTCGAGAAATACAGGACACCCTTACGTTGTGAGCCTTGATGAGTGACTGGACCTTTGAAATTTCTGCATCATTTAAATCTCCCACTTCCTTCTCCCACAAGTATTGTAACTCGGCATATTCAAGGCCGGTTTCATTCATTACAGACAAGGCATGTTCAAATTCCCTGCTGATCCCATCAGTGATGACTCCTAACTTAGGCATTGTTCAACTAAAAATTTTGATTGTGAATCACCATCGGACTTCAGTATCAGCAATCTGCTCCAGCAACCGTACAATCGACCAGTTATCCTCATCCGGGAACAGTGATATGCCAGACTGAAACAGCTCATGTGCGGCAGCCGTGGTGAACATGGCCACACCATTTTGCTTGGCTAGATCCATGCTGATTCCCAAATCCTTGTACATGGTCGCAATCTGGCTTCCCGTCCCCTTAAACGCCCTATCCATGATTAGTTTTGAGCAGTTCTTGAGAAGCGGGCTCCCAACACCGCTGGCACCGAAGACCTCATGCATCACTTCGCCACGAACTCCCGCTTTTGACCCCAGCACAAGTGACTCAAAAATTGCCGTGAAAGTAGAGCCAATCAGCGCCTGCAAGGCCGCCTTGACCGTCTGGCCCATGCCAATTTCCTCACCCACATGAATGACCTTTTCCCCCACTCCTTTTAGGACATCCTGGCACTCATCAAACGTTTCTTTGGCCGATGCTGCCATCATGGTCAGCGTCCCGTTTTCAGCACCGGACTTCCCACCACTTACCGGTGTGTCGATCATTTGAATCCCTTCCCGGAGAACAGGCACAGCCACTTCACGCGCATCCGACGGGGCGATCGTCGATGACAAGATAATCACCGATCCCGGGCGCATTGATTTTAACAGTCCATTATCCCCAAGGATTATTTCGGCAACCTGCTTACCGGTCATAACCATCACAAAAACGGCATCCGTATTTTCGCCCAGCTCACCAACCGACCCCGACCCAAGTCCTCCTTCACCTTTAAGGAGATCGAGTCGTTCAGGACGTAGATCGAACCCGGTTACATCAAAGCCCGCCTTCAGTAGATTACACGCCATGGGCAACCCCATGTCGCCAAGCCCAATAAATCCGATTCTTTTCACGGGGCGGTTTTCTGGCATTAAAGCGATGGGAACACAATGTAAGATTCCAACAAACAGTCAATACGCTGGGTCATGGGGTTAAAAAGACCTCCGTTAATAACAAATTAATCGGCGTTGGATTCCCGGACTCTTTCTTGCCAGAATTTGCGGGCGCTCTCGTGGAAGCGTAGCACTTCCTCTTGTTCCGGTTGATCAGTGACGTTGCCCTTCACACGCTCGATTCGTTCATTCACCCAATCTAGAAAAAAACGGGATGAGGCTTTGCTGATTCGCCGCTTCTCTTGGCCAAGCTCAACATAAAATGGAGCCGTCGAGGCAAAACGAAAGGTCTTGGGATTTTCAGCGATTCCACGAACCAGCAACCAACCGCTTTCACTGACGTTTACCGCCAGCTTGTGAGCTTGGTCGCGATCGCTGTTGCACGGGATAACATCTGTCACCATGCCGTTTTGAATCACCTCCAACTTGGCCAAACGATCGATCGTGGTCAATTGCACATCCAGTTGCAGGCCAAGCGGCTCGCTGGTTTCTGCAGAGAATACGGCTCCGGGCAGTCTGCCATTGGCGCGTACCCGCAGCAGTGGACCGTTGGTCACAAAACAGTTTCCCTTTCCCAAGCCTTCCCACCAGGCTGTTTCGCTGAACACGCCGTCGAGATGCACGTACACCCGGTTGTAACCAAGCGGATTACCCAGCACTCCCGACGCACTGCCAGCCGAGGGAGCGATGCGAATGCCGGCGTTCAAAATATGATAGTAGATTTCCTGCGTCCAAAAGCCGTTCCCCAGGGGTGAAGGCAACCGTTGAATGTCACGCGCCCTGCCCCAAGCCTCGGTCGGGAGCATCCGACTACGCCACATGTGATTGTTCGCTATGCCGATCGATTGCATCTTGCCGCTGGCCAACCACACCGGCACGTCCCACCAAAACGGTTTCTCGATATCGATCCACACGCCAGGGTTTTGCTTGCGAGATTGCTCGACATACACCATCGGCGACGGCACTTCAGGAGTGGATTTCGTAATATCAACAGAATGAGACATCCGGTGAAACAAGAGCGCACCCCCCTCCCGCTCATCCTCCCCGGCTTGCGGATGCTTGTGCAATTTCCATTGATTGCGACGATTCCACCAAGTGATGACCGGCGCGAAATCCAAGTCCTCCGCTTGCATCAACAGGTCGATTTGCGACAGTGGCCGATGAATGTGCAAATCCGCGCAAAACCAACCTTCGCCCCGAAGGTTGGCTATGCGTTTCAGGGACAGTCGCACCAACTGAGGCGAATCATTGCTGATGGCGACTTGCCCCTTCAATCGTTCGTATTCCGGCCCGCGCTCGATCTCGTAGCGGTAGCGGCCAATCGGCAACTCGAGATCTGCCGTTCCCGGACACACAAAGTGATCGTGCCAAAATGGTAGGCCGGCTGCTTTTTGTGGTTTTTCTGTTTGATCAAAAAGATGGATTCGACTCGGCAGCAACCGACCCTCTGCGTTTTGAATCTCAAAGCTCAACTTGGCCGCATGGCCACCGGCTGAGTAAAAAAAAAGGAGCCATACAAATAGCCCCAAGCATCTGATTTGTTTCCGAGCCATTGTCATTATGAGTAAGAAAGAAAACTGCCAAGCCCACTCATCAGGTCAAGCGTTCTCCAGAGTTTCGACTTCACTGAAAAAGTGATAACCTGTAGTTTCTCGTTCAGTTTAAACCACAATTTATGAACCATCACAGGATATTACTCAGCAGCGCGGCATTTTGCCTGCTCGCCGCCTGGCCAAACGGGACGATGGCCGATCATCATGAGGCCAAGCCCAACATCGTTCTCATCCTGGCCGACGACCTCGGGTACGGTGACGTCGGCTGTTACAACCCTGAAGCCAAGGCGCCCACCCCGAATATCGATCGCCTAGCCAGTGATGGCATGCGCTTCACCGACGCGCACAGCCCCTCAACTGTCTGCACGCCGACACGCTACAGCCTGCTAACCGGCCGGATGGCGTTTCGAAACGGCATGAAAGGTGTCTTCACCGGTGCCGGAGGGCCATGCCTTATCGAGGACGACCGACTCACAATAGCCGGCATGCTCCGCGGACAGGGGTACACGACCGCCATGTTTGGTAAGTGGCACGTTGGTCTGACGTTTTACGACAATACCGGAAAACCAATCACCAAGAACGGACTCGAGGCGGTACAGCGGATTGATTACTCGCAGCCGATTACCGGCGGACCGATCGACCGCGGATTTGATAATTTTTTCGGCACCGCCTGCTGTCCGACAACCGACTGGCTTTATGCCTACATTGATGGTGACAAAATCCCCATGCCACCGACACACATTGTCGATCGCAAACCGCTGCCCAAGCACCCCTACTCGCGTGACAATCGCCCTGGCATGATCGCGCCCGGGTTCGACCTCGAGGAGGTGGACATGGTTTTCCTACAAAAAAGCCTCGAGTTTCTGGAGGAGCACAAGAAGAAATCGCCCGACAAGCCGTTCTTCCTATTTCACTCCGCGCAGGCGGTGCATTTGCCCTCTTTCGCCGGTCGAGTGTTCAAAGGCAAAACCAAGGCCGGGCCTCACGGCGACTTCATCTTCGAGTTGGACTATATCGTCGGCCGCTTGATGTCTAAACTCGACCAGCTTGGCTACGGTGAAAACACGCTGGTAATCTTCACGAGCGACAACGGGCCGGAAGTGCCGACAGTCATCGACATGCGCAAAACCCACAAGCACGACGGCGCCCGACCGTGGCGCGGCGTCAAGCGCGATCAGTGGGAAGGTGGCCACCGGGTGCCTTTCATCGCCCGTTGGCCGAAGAATATCAAAGACGGCAGCACCTCCAAGCAAACCATCTGTCTCACAGATATCATAGCGACCTGTGCTGCATTGACTGGCGCAAAGATTCCGTCTAACGCAGCCGAGGATAGCTACAATATCTTGCCAGCGCTACTTGGCCAAGTGGATGACAAACCAATACGAGAATACACCCTGCACCAGACGATCAAACTGGATCTGGCCATTCGCCATGGAAACTGGAAGTACCTCGACCACAAAGGCTCCGGCGGAAACAACTACGGACGCGAGGGTGAATGGGGCATGAAAGAATACGTCCTACCGGAACGTGCACCGGACGCACCGGGCCAACTTTACGATCTAGCCAAGGATCCAGGCGAAACGAAGAACCTATACAACGATCACCCAGAGATCGTGAAAGCGCTAAAGGAGAAGCTGGACGAATACAAGTCAAGCGGTCGTAGTGCCCCGTAGCAACTCACGTCCGCTTGTTTAAAATTTGTCGCTAAAGTTTTGGCACTGAACCGTCGCCGGTCGGCGTGCCTTCAAGCACCCAAGCCAAGTTGAACTTGGCCATGGTGGAGCCGCCTTTCGGGCCGCCCTCAAAGTGGAGATAAATCCAGCCTTCCGTATCCGTGCTCGGCCGGCCAGAGGTCATCGAGGAGTACCCGCTTGGTCCGTTAAACACCTGGCGCTTCACCGGCCAGGTTTTGCCGGCGTCGAAGCTTGCCCAAACGGTGATCTTCTCGCGCCTGGCATTGGGCGTGTCGAGGTTGCTGAAGATCAAAATATCGCGACCTTTGACAGCCAAGCGAGTGAGCCCACCCATGCAACCGTAAGAACGATGCTGATGCCCGTCTGGCAACGCCTCGATAATGTGCCATCCATCCCAGGACTGACCACCATCCGTGCTGTATGCGCCCCGACGGCGAGTGTTGTTTGGGCGCTTATCCCAGTGAATGCGTGAGTTGTAGTATATCGTGCCGTCGGATAGCTCGGCAACAGTTGCCTCTCCTGTTCCGTTTTCCGGGAATGGCTCGCTCGTATGCCACGTCTTGCCGCCGTCATCACTGTACACGGCATTGGTAAAGTGGTTTGGCCACTCCTCTCGGCGATTGCCCCCAGCGTAGTGGCGCGACGGGCGAACCAGGCGACCGGCGTACTTGCCGTGGCGCAACGTGATTCCGTGATCGTTCATATGCATCGACGGCATGCGACCCTTGCTGTCGGGATGGATTACAGCTTTCTCTTCCTGCCAACTCTTGCCACTGTCTTTGCTACGGTAAAAATTCAAAGGCGCCGGGGGATGCCCCTCTTCAATAAACGCAATAATTTCAGCGCTATTCTCATCGACTGTCACACCGCCACCCTGAAACCCGGGCTTGGCGATAGTAATCTCCGGCCCCCAAGATTTCCCACCATCCTCGCTGCGTCGGGCGACAACACCATCAGATCCCCAGGTGGCAACCAACGTGCCATCCATCGCGACGACGACATTCGGGAATCGTTGGTTCTTGAAAATCTGCTGTATCTCGATTGAAGGGTCGCCTAGAAATGGCTTTAGCTTCCCTTCGTTGGAACTCCTACCAAACGGCAAAGTGCTACATCCGGCCACGAAAGCAGCAATTGCTGCTACTGTAACTGTGGTGCGACAAATTAAATTTCTCATGTAGTGGCAGGGGAACTTACTCAAAATGTTTTCGAAAGCGACGAAAAAAAACAAATTTGAGTTTTTAATGACTGCCCAAGCATATGGCCAATCGGACGGTTACTTGGACTGTTCGGCGGCAATCCAGTTGTTGATTTGTCGGTCGAGAATGCTCAGTGGCAAGGCGCCATTCCACACGATTTCATCGTGGAAGGAGCGGATGTCGAACTTGTCGCCTAGCTCGGCCGCGGCCCGGGAACGGAGCTCTTTCAGCTTCAGTTCACCCAGTTTGTAGGCAAGCGCCTGGCCGGGCCAGACGATGTAACGATCGACCTCCACGGTGATGTCGTGCTCGGTTTTGCCGGCATTGGCCTTGAAGAAATCAATCGCCCGCTGGCGTGACCAGCCCTTGGCATGGATACCGGTATCGACGACCAATCGAATGGCCCTCCACATTTCATAGGTCAACTGGCCGAACTTGGAATACAGGTCTGTGTAAAAACCCATTTCCTCGCCGAGGCTCTCGGAGTACAGCCCCCATCCCTCGACGTAGCCGGTGTAGCGGCCGTATTTTCGGAACTCCGGCAGGCCGACGATCTCGTCTGCGACGGCCAATTGCAGATGATGCCCCGGCACGGCCTCGTGTAGTGCGAGCGCCTCCATCTCCCACTTGGGACGCGACTTCAGATCGTAGGTGTTGGCGAAGAAAAAACCGGCTCGGCCCGCGTCGTTCGAGCCAGGTTGATAGTAGGCAGTGGTGACGGACTTCTCGATGTAAGAGGGCACCGGTATAACGCCGTAAGGCTGACGTGGTAGGTTCCGGAACAGTTTTGTCAATTCCGGATCGGCTCGCTTGCAAATGTCGCGGTAACCGGCGAGCAACTCTTCGGCCGTGTTGTAGTAAAACTGCGGATCGGTCCGGAGAAACTCGAAGAACGCATACAGGTCTCCTTCAAAGCCAACCTTCTTCCGGATTGCCTCCATCTCGCTTCGGATACGATTCACTTCACGCAGACCAATGTCGTGAATCTCATCCGCTCCCAGTGTCGTAGTGGTGTAGTGTTTGATTTGATGGTCGTACCATGCCCTGCCGTTGGGCAACGCGCTACGGCCGACTGCGGTGCGGCAATTCGGCACGTACTCGTCACGCAGGAACAGATGCAGCCGCTTCAACGCCGGACGAACCTCATCGGCGTAAACCGCCTTGGCCGCTTCAGTGAGGCGTGTTTGCTCCGCCGCAGGGATGGTGTCCGGAAAAATTTTAAACTTTGACAGCATCGGGGAGGTCATGGGACTGATGTGCACCTGCCCCGACACTTGATCTGCCACCGTACGCAATGGCACTTTCGGCGGCACGATCCCGCGCCTCAACCCCTCCTGAAGCAGCTCGATGGTTTGATCAATCAACACGGGAATGCCGCCCAAGCGCGCCAGGATATCGTCGTAATCATTGGTCTTAGCTGACGGCATCATGGCGATCATCGACGGCACATCACGAGGCAAGCCGTCCATTTGGTTGAGCACTAGAAACTCGGCCGGAAACTGCTGACGCTCGATGGCCATCTCGGCATCACGGCGAAACAGGTCGTAGTTTAACCGGTTGTCTTCGCTGAGGTTGGCCCGGTCGAACGAAAGGATCGCCTTGAGCGTTTGCCGCGCAGACTCCTTACCGTCGGCGATGGCTTCCATCGACAAGTTACTCCACCGATGATTCTGCCCGGGATACCCACGCCACGTGGCCGATTCCGGCATGGCAATCATCCGATATTCCCAGTTCGCCTCGAATAAGTTCCATAACCGGCGGCCCTCATCTGCCTGGCCCTTAGCGGTGATGATATCGGCGCATTGTTTTCGGTAGCGATCGCTGTTGTCGTCCGCATGACCAATCGGGATCGCGATCGTGAGCAGAACGGTGAGAGTTATGGCGCGACGCATTGCGGCACGGTTATATCACTTGAATAAGCGCAGGAAAACCTATTAGACATCGCAAAGCATACCAAAAAAACTGGTAATTTGACGGATGGCACTTCACTTTCCGCGTAGGCAATGAGCTTAATCGAGCGACAGATTGATGTGACCTACCGACATCAGGTTCGGTTCACGGAAAAAGTGTTTTCGCCGGGAAACCTTACTCTCCGCGACACCCTCACCAATAAAAAAAACGGTGGAACGCACAAGGCCCTCGTGGTGATGGACGAGGCGTTGTGCCGTGCGCAACCCGGCTTTACCGAACATGTGAAGGCGTACTTTGACCATCACAGCGACTGCTTGAATCTCGTCTGTAACCCCATGCAATTCGAAGGTGGCGAGCGGACAAAGAATTCCTATTTTCACGTCTCAGAAATTCATTCCAAAATTGAGATGCACCACATTGACCGACACAGTTACGTCATCGCAGTCGGCGGCGGCGCACTCCTAGACATGGTTGGCCTTGCCTCATCCACAGCGCATCGGGGCGTTCGCCACGTGCGGATTCCGTCCACCACGCTCAGCCAAGCCGATTCCGGCGTCGGCGTGAAAAACGGAATCAACGCCTTCAGTAAAAAGAATTTTATCGGAGCCTTCGCTCCACCGTATGCGGTGATCAATGATTTTGACCTGCTCTCCACGCTCAGCGATCGGGACAAGCGTAACGGCTACATCGAGGCGGTGAAGGTGGCACTGATTCGCGACGGTGAGTTCTTCGAGTGGATCGAAACCAATGCCAAGGCTCTGGCGGACTTCTCGCCGGAACCGATGCGACAACTGATCCATCGCTGCGCCGAACTACATATCAACCACATCGCCACCTCGGGTGACCCGTTCGAGTTTGGCTCGGCGCGTCCGCTCGATTTCGGACACTGGGCGGCACACAAGCTGGAGCAACTCTCCGAGTACCGAATCAGGCACGGCGAGGCGGTTGCGGTCGGCATTGCGCTGGATGTGGTTTACACACGCCGAACGGGCCATCTAGCTGCAGCGGCGGCAGATCGAATTCTGACACTTATCGAGTCACTCGGCTTTGAATTGTTCGCCAACGAACTGCTGCATGAGAGCGAATCGGGAACGCTGCAAGTGCTCAACGGGCTGGAGGAGTTCCGCGAGCATCTCGGTGGTGACCTGACGATCACCCTGCCTCTTAAGCTTGGTCAGGGTTTCGAGGTGCACGAGATGAATCTCCCGGTCGTGGTCGAGTCGATCTACGAACTGCGCGATCGTCAGGCCGGCCGCGAGCAATCGATCATCCCTGCCCGGGCCTGAAATCCTACCCACGCCGTGAAACGAACTGCTGTCCTCAATGTCGTGGGCTTGACCCGGCGGCTCATCTGCGAACACACCCCGGCTATTCGCAAGTTTCTCTCACTCGGGCAAGCGACGCCGATTGACCCGGCGTTTCCGGCAGTCACCTGTACCGCGCAGTCCAACTACCTTACCGGCAAACAGCCAAGCGAGCATGGTATCGTCGGCAATGGCTGGTATAATCACGAACTTGCAGAAGTCAACTTTTGGAAGCAACCAAACCAAACCGTTCAAGCACCAAAGATTTGGCATGACCTCAAGCGGGCCGATGACAGTTTCACCTGCGCCAAGATGTTCTGGTGGTACAATATGTACGCCGATGTCGATTGGTCGGCAACACCGCGCCCGACGTACCCAGCCGATGGCAGCAAGCATTTCGATATTCATGCATGGCCATACGATCTCCGGATGGCACTGAAGGCAGAATTCGGCGAGTTTCCATTCGCCACATTTTGGGGTCCGGTTGCCGGCAAACAATCCCCCGCGGGCAAACCGGAGGCCGCGAGCAAGTGGATTGCCGACGCGTCAAAGTGGATCGAGCGAGAGAAGCAGCCGGTGCTGAACCTCGTTTACCTACCGCACCTCGACTACAACCTCCAGCGCCTTGGCCCAGCACACCCAGATATCGCTAATGACCTGCAACGAATCGATAGGATTGTCGGGGGATTGATAGGATTTTTTGAGGAGCGCGACGTTCAGGTTGTT
The DNA here is from genome assembly GCA_022451065.1 of Pedosphaera sp. Taxonomy (GTDB): domain Bacteria; phylum Verrucomicrobiota; class Verrucomicrobiia; order Limisphaerales; family UBA1096; genus UBA1096. The sequence goes on from JAKUOU010000039.1 coordinate 10,820, forward strand.
TTGCTCTCGGAGTACGGCATCACACCGGTCGAGCAACCGATCCACCTCAACCGGCTTTTCCGCGAGCGCGGCTGGCTTACAATCAAGGAGGAATTTGGCCTCGAGCGACTCGACTGCGGCAATAGTCGGGCGTTCGCCGTAGCCGACCACCAAGTCGCTCACGTTTATCTCAACGACACCTCGATCGAAAACGAGGTCCGCGGGTTGCTCGAGCACACGGACGGCGTGGCAGCGGTCTGGGGCCAGGTGGAGAAACAGTCTAAAGGCATCGACCATCCGCGTGCCGGTGATCTCGTCGTCACATCCGCCGAAAACGCCTGGTTCACTTACTACTACTGGCTGGACGACACTGTGGCGCCGGACTTCGCCCGCTGCGTGGACATCCACCGCAAGCCGGGGTACGACCCGGTCGAGCTGTTCAAGCATTCCGTGCGCGGTTCGATGCCCCGGGTGATATTCAAGTTACTAAAAAAGAAACTTGGCTTCCGCATGCTAATGGATGTCATCCCACTGGAGGCCTCCCTGATCAAGGGATCACATGGCTGCCGGCCAAGCGACCAGGCTGACTGGCCGGTCCTGATTTCCAAATCAGTCAGTCTCAATTCCAATACCCCGCTTGATTCGACCGAAGTGTACGGCGTGCTCCGATCGCACGTCTTGGGCACTTGAATCCCGCACTTAGCCAAGTACAAAAAAAATCAAGTCTCGAACGAGTTGCCGCAGCCGCATGATTGCTTAGCATTCGGGTTCTTGATCTTGAATCCGGAATCGTTGAGCCCATCACTGTAGTCCACGACAGCTCCACGCAGATAGTTTACGCTGAAGTCATCCACGAGCACAGTCTCTCCAAAGAACTCCAGTGCTCGGTCATCATCCCGTTTTTCGTCGAATACCATGCCATACTGCAGACCACTGCATCCGCCCTCCTCGACAAAGAGTCGAAGGGTCTTGTCAGAGTTTTCCGGTTCCTTGGACCGGACGACTCCAACCTGCCTGGCGGCGGCCTCAGTTACGGTAAGAAATGGTTCTGTTTGTATTGCCTCACTCATGTTCAACCCGGCAGAGAAACTACATCTGCCCACGTTCGGCGTCAACTTGCCCAAGCTGATTTTTTTCTGATTTCTTGAAATTTATACTAAACCAAGCCAACTTGTCGCAACAGACAAAGCTATGAGCGAAACCAAACAACCGATCAAGACATTCACTGCCGACTCGCTGCCGGTCCGGATATATGCTTCCGAGGCAGATATGGCTACCGACGTGGCGCACACCGTTCACGACTACCTCGTGAATACACTCGCCACCAAGGGTGAAGCCGCCGCGATCCTGGCCACCGGCAATTCGCAGATTCAGTTCCTGAAAATGCTGGTCGAATTGGGCGGCATAGACTGGAGTAACATGACGTTGTTCCACATGGATGAGTATCTCGGTGTTGACAAAAATCATTCGGCCTGTTTCCGGCGTTATATGCGTGAACGCGTGGAGAGCCAGGTAAATCCGAAGGTGTTTCACTATCTTGGCGGTGACGCCCCGGAGCCGATCGCTGAGTGCGAACGCTACGAAGCCCTGCTCCAGGCACAACCGATCGACCTATGCTGCATGGGTGTCGGAGAAAATGGGCACATAGCATTCAACGATCCGCCGGTGGCCAATTTTGAAGATGAGCGCCTGGTGAAGATCGTGGAACTGGATGTCGCCTGCCGAATGCAACAGGTTAACGAAGGGCATTTCCCCGACCTTGAGGCGGTACCGAAATACGCACTGACTCTGACAGTGCCAGCACTGTGCTCGGCGAAAAAGGTGGTCTGTGTGGCTCCAGAAGCGCGCAAGGCAGAGGCAGTCAAGGCAATGCTGGAAGGCCCGGTGAGTACAAACTGTCCAGCATCCTTTCTACGAACACAGAGCCAAGCCGGACTGTATGTGGATTCCGACTCCACCCGCTTACTGGATAGTGTTTAAGCAGAAAGATCACCCGCCGGGAGGAACCGGAGGAACTAGCGGACCCGGCGGGAAGCCTGGTGGCCTTGGAGGTCCATCCGTGGGTGCATCCGCCGGCGGAGCATCATCCAGTTCATGTTGAAATGGCAAAGGAGGCATAGGGACACCCTTGCTCTCCGCCAGATCCTTTTGGTGGATCATTTCCAATGCTTGGACTGTCGGGTCCCCGCCTTTCATAGGCGGTGGTGTGGGGTAGGTACGCACACGGCTGGGAACAGCACGCGTTTGTCCCGATGCACTCAATGGAGCCCGGGAACCGGTCTGACTTGATGCTCCCCTCGTTGAACTTCCGCTGGACCTTGAACTGGTGGTTCCTGAACTCCTGCCACTGCTTGGCCTCGACCCGCTGGTTGAGCGTGAGGAGCTCTTCGATGAGGTGGATGACCTGGATTTAGACGACCTCGATGGTGCCTTGGCCACAGAGGTCTTGTAGGTGTGCTCGTCATTCTTAAGACTCAATTCGATCGGGCTCCCATCCTTGATCAAATTAACCGTACCCGACTTTGCGTCAATTGAGGTAATCTCAATCGACCCCTGCTTGTCGCCCACCGGTATCTGCAGATACTTAGTTTCGGGCGGCTTGGCACTGGAATCAATCAGCGCGAGGCACGCTTTCTCCACACCCTTCAACCGATAAATCCCGGTGAACTTGAGGTCGAGGTTTTTGGGAGGTTCAGGCGGAGCGGCCTTGGAGGGCGGAGGGGTTTCGGTCAGGTCAAATGCGTTGCGCTCGCTGATCGTAAGGAACGGATTCGCACCGATCTTCGAATCCTTCGCAGCGAACAATCCACCGTGCAACAAGCCAAGCATCCCCAGTATCGGGATTATCCTGCAGATCGGGCCTTCTCTTCTTATTCGCGTCACGGTCGAATAAAACACCATGGGGCGCAAATGGTTGCGCCTGGCCGGTTTATTAATAGGCCGCCTGCGCACCCTTTACGGTACGTTTCCTCATCCATGGCATCATGGAACGCAGACGGGTTCCTACTTTCTCGATGTTGTGCGTCTCGCCGGCTTTGAGCAGCTTGTTGTACTGCTTGTAGCCACCCTTGTATTCGCGAACCCATGCCTTGGCAAATTTTCCGTTTTGAATGTTCGTAAGCGCCTCCTTCATGCGCTTCTTCACACTGGAGTCAATGATCTTCGGCCCAATCTTCACATCTCCCCACTTGGCCGTCTCCGAAATCGAGAAACGCATGCCACTGATCCCGGCCTCGTTTATCAGATCGACGATCAGTTTTAATTCGTGTAGGCACTCGAAGTAGGCCATCTCCGGTTGGTAACCGGCCTCGACCAGCACCTCGTAGCCGGCCTGGATCAGCGCGCTCGTTCCGCCGCAAAGCACGGTCTGCTCGCCGAACAGGTCAGTCTCGGTTTCCTCCTTGAAGGTGGTCTGTATAACCCCAGCGCGTGTGCCGCCGATTCCCTTGGCCCAAGCGAGCGCGATCTTCTTCGCCTGACGGTCGGCATTTTGGTAGATGGCAATGAGGCTAGGCACCCCCTTTCCCTCGACGTATTGGCGACGAACAATGTGGCCCGGCCCCTTGGGTGCTACAAGGATCACGTTGATGTCCTTCGGTGGAACAACCGTCTTGAAGTGGACCGCGAAGCCGTGGGAAAACAGCAGTGTCTTGCCCTTGGCCAGGTTCGGCTTGATGTCGTCCTTGTACACACCGGACTGACGGGTGTCCGGCACAGCAACAAAAATGACATCCGCCCTCTTAACGGCCTCAGCATTGGAGTACACCTTGAACCCTTTGCTCCTTGCCACCTTTGCTGACTTGCTTCCTTTGTAGAGGCCGACGATGACCTTCACACCGCTTTCCTTAAGGTTGAGTGCGTGAGCGTGGCCCTGCGAACCGAAGCCGAGCACGGCCACGGTCTTTCCCTTGAGGACTTTCAGATCTGCGTCTTTATCGTGATATACTTTTGCTGCCATGGTTTCAGATTAAAAATTATTTACGGGCCAAGGCCACCTTGCCGGTTCGTGTTAGTTCCTGTACGCCAAAGGTCTCCATCAGCCTTAGAAATTTCTCTACCTTACTCTCGCTGCCCGTGATCTCGATAGTGACACTCGCTGGCTGGACGTCCACAATCTTGGCGCGGAAAATATCGGTCACCTGCATCACCTCGGCGCGGGACCTAGAGTCTACCCCCACGCGCACCAGCACCAGCTCGCGATCGACATATTCACCGTCACGGAAATCCTGCACCTCGATCGAGTCCACCAGCTTATTCAACTGCTGGACAATCTGGTCAAGGGTCGCATCGTCGCCGCGGGTGATGATCGTCATACGCGACATGCTAGGGTCATGTGTCGGTGCAACGTTTAGGGAATCAATATTGAATCCCCTACCACTGAACAACCCCGCGATGCGCGTCAGCACGCCGAACTTGTTCTGGACCAGTACTGAAATTGTGTGACGCATGATTGCGTGATCCCTTGGGCAAATACGAACCCGCGCGCCGACCAGCCGCAGGAAGCCCGGAAAACCGGGTGGGGAAGCTAGGCTAATGGTAAAACGAGGTCAATTCGTTTTTACAAAATCGATCCCGTCATCAAGCACAGCCTTCCAGCAGTAGGACGAAAACGGCTTGGCATAAACACCCAGCACTTAACGAAGGATTGTCATAGTTTGTACCAGGGTTTGCGACCAAGCCTTCAACGCCTCCGTTTGGCGAATCAACTGATCGTTGCTCCTATGATTCATCCACATACTCTCGTATAGAACCTGCTTGGGTGTCTTCGACTTGGATTGAAGCGGCGACAGTTTCTTCTTCAGTGAACCCAAGGTCGGTTTTTCTCTCAAACTTCGAGTTTGTCAGGCCTGGCAATACGTTGTGGAGCGAACCCGACATTGACCAGCTGGACCATCACTGATTTCCAGTCGAATTATGATACCGAACCTGATAAGTCCAATGCCATAATTACCCCATAGAATCTTCAAAAAACAGACTCTCATAGGTAACTAATGCGCTTACCCCTATTTATCTTATACAAAATTAATGATAACTCTTTGAAATTCATTGGCTTGGCCCGGGCTCCTGTGTCTGTAAAGTCGTGGCGGATTTATTATGGACTCAGTCAAAAAAACAACCAAACGAAAGCCAACACGCTGGTGGCCAGCCGTCATTATCGTAGTCGGATTCGCGCTTACTTTGGTTTTAATTTGGTCTACCGGCTCCGAGGATCAAGCAAATCAGATGATCATAATCCTCAGCGCTACCATACTTACCTCAATACTACTGTTGACATGGATGCTCTTTTTCTCCCGCTTGCCCAGGCGCACTCGGTTACGTAATTTCGGCGGCTTGGTTGGCGTGATTGTCTTGTTTTTCGCCTGTTTCCGGTTCAGCCAATTCAGCGGGAACATGATGCCGCTGTTCGAATGGCGATGGACCAAGCACAACTTGCCAACCGCTACTGGCAACGATGCCACTCTAAATGGCAATTCCTTAACCAAGCTATCGTTTCCGCAGTTCCTCGGGCCAAGCCGCAACTGTAAAGTGCCCGGCTCCGACCTGGCAACCGACTGGACGACGCAGTCACCCGAAAAACTTTGGCGGCAGCCGATCGGTCCAGCTTGGTCCGGTTTCGCGATCGCAGACGGCCGTGCCGTTACCCAGGAACAGCGTGCTGAAAATGAGGCTGTTGTTTGCTACGACCTGCAGACCGGTTCTGTGCTTTGGCAGCACACCGACAACGGACACTACAATACCGCTATCGCCGGCGAAGGCCCACGTGCCACACCAACGATCCATGACAGCAGGGTTTACACACTCGGCGCATCCGGCATATTGAACTGCCTTGAACTGGCAACCGGCAAGCCGGTTTGGCAGCGGAGCATCGTCATCGATGCCGGACTAAATCTCAATGAGTCAATTGATCAAATCGGGATATCAGCTAATCGAAATAAATCCAAAGAGTGGGGCTATAGTAGCTCACCCTTGATCGTGAACAACCTAGTCACCGTCAGTGCCGGCGGTGACAATGGAAAGTCCCTTGTATCGTACGACAGGGTAACCGGCAAACAGGCTTGGTCCGGTGGCGGCAGTCGTGCCGGATATAGTTCCCCCTGTATAGTCGAACTTCACGGCGATCTGCAAATTCTGATATTCAACCAGGACGGCTTGGCTGCACATTCGCCAACAAACGGTTCGATCGTCTGGGAATTTGAATGGAACGTTCCTTATCCACACGTCTCCGTGCCGCTCACCTTACCAGACAATAAAGTTCTACTTAGCCTTGGATACGGCAAAGGAAGTAAAATGCTTCAAGTTAATTTTAACGAGGGCAAATTTTCGGCCGTTGAACTTTGGAAGTCTAACCGAATGAAGGCCAAGTTCACTAATTTGATTTTTCACAACGATCACATCTTCGGACTTGATGATGGCATGTTTACCTGCATCGACATCGAGCGCGGCCGTCGCAAGTGGAAGGAGGGCCGCTACGGACATGGGCAAATCCTGCTTCGCGGCAACCACATTCTCGTTATGGCGGAAAACGGTGATGTCATCCTGCTCGAAGCCAATGCCGAACAACATGTCGAACTAACCCGGTTTGCTGCGCTCGATGGCAAGACATGGAACCCCCCCGCGCTTGCCGGCGAGTATCTACTCGTCCGTAATCACCGCGAGGCCGCCTGCTACAAACTGCCCCTGGCCAAGCCGGCCAAAGTCGCTGCACAATGAAAGAAGATTATGTGCGGCGAAAAGAACGCTGGGCACAGAAGATGTCCGGAAAGGGACGCCCTGCCCGGCCCAACGCTGGACGCCTACCCCCCGGCCAGCACGAGGTGAGCAACTTTCCAGTGCTCGACTTGGGCATACACCCCGAAATCCCTCTTGATGAGTGGACGCTGAAAATACACGGCCAAGTTGAGAACCCACTGACTCTCGACTGGGAGCAGTTCACGGCGCTGCCGCAGTTTCACGACGTGAGTGATTTTCACTGCGTCACGACCTGGAGCCAATTTGACATGGAGTTTTCCGGCGTCGCCTTCTTCACCCTGGCCGATCTCGTCAAGCCGAAGCCAAGCGTGACGCATCTCTTCTTCATCGGATACGACGACTACACGACCAACACTACCCTAGACGCCTGCATGGATGACGACGTGATGATCGCCCACGCTTGGAACGGCCAGCCTTTGCCCTTGGAGCATGGCGGCCCGGCACGCGTGATCATCCCCAAGCTTTACGCATGGAAAGGAGCCAAGTTCATTCGGGAGATCATCTTCCGCGACCACGATGAGTTGGGCTTCTGGGAGCAGCGCAACTACTCAAACACCGCCGACCCGTTCACCGAAGACCGCTTCGCCTGAGCTTGACAGAGCGTTTGGTTATGCGAGCAGGCCGTCGATGATTTTCGGGGTATCCTCGGGGCCGATGAGGCGCTGATTCAGGCCTTGGTAACGGTAGCTGAAGTTGAATGGGTCGAGCCCAAGAAGATGTAAAATCGTCGCCTGCAGGTCGTGCACGTGTACCGGATTCTTGGCCACGGTATAGCCCAGTTCATCCGTTTCGCCGTAAGTAATTCCGTGGTTCAAGCCGCCTCCGGCCATCCAGACAGTAAAGCAGTCTGGATGATGATCACGACCAAGGAACTTTGAACCGTTGCGCTCCTCGTTCATTGAGGTGCGACCAAATTCCCCTCCCCAAACCACAAGCGTCTCGTCGAGTAACCCACGCTGTTTCAGATCCTGAAGCAACGCCGTGACCGACTTGTCGTTTGAGGCGCATTTCCTCGGCAGCTCCTTGACAAGGTCGTTGCTGGCGCCGGTGCCGTGGAAGTCCCAGCCCCAGTCAAACAACTGCACATAGCGCACACCTTGCTCCACCAAACGGCGGGCGAGCAGGCAGTTATTGGCAAAGGAAGCCTTGCCAGGTTGCGCACCGTATAAGTCAAGCGATGACTGAGATTCGCGGCCGATATCCATCACCTCTGGCACGCTGATCTGCATGCGATACGCCAACTCGTACTGGTCGATTCGTGACAGCGTCTCGGGATCCCCAATATCACGGTACTCCTGCTCGTTGAGTTTCTTAAGAGCATCAAGACTGCGACGGCGAACCTCTCGGCTCATTCCTTTCGGGTTAGACACATACAAAATCGGGTCGCCAGTGCTGCGGCATTGCACACCCTGAAACACCGAGGGCAGATAACCGCTCCCCCAGAGGCTCTTGCCGCCGGACGGATCGGTGCCGCCGGAGATCAACACCACAAAACCGGGCAGGTTCGCGTTCTCCGAGCCAAGTCCATAAGTGATCCACGAGCCCATTGATGCCGAGCCGTTGCGAGGTGAACCGGTGTATAGCAGCATCTGTGCGGGTGCGTGGTTGAACTGGTCAGTGTACATCGACTTCACAAACGTAAGGTCATCCGCCATGCCGGGCAGCGTTGGGTACATGTTGCTGATCCACTGTCCATTCTGCCCGTACTGCTTGAAGGTGTGCGGCGAGCCCAGCAGCTTCGGATGCCCCTTGATGAAGGGCAACCGCCGACCCTCAATGAATTCCTTCGGACACGGCTTATTGTTCAGCTTGTTCAACATCGGCTTGTAATCGAACAGATCCAGTTGCGGCGGTGAGCCGGCCATGTGCAGATAGATTACATTCTTGACCTTGCCACCCGACTGCGGCACGCGCCGATCCAGCGGATTCGCCGCACCCGCCCTGTTCATCAACGTGCCAAGCGCCAACGAACCAAGCCCCATCTGGCAGTGCCTTAAAAAATGCCGCCGAGTGATAAACTTTGCCTGTGCGTCGTACAGATTCATTTCGGAAAAGCTAAGCCATTATCAACCCTTCATCAATAGGGCATCCATATTCAGTAACACATTGGCCACGACAGTCAACGCCGCCATCTCCCGAAGGCTCGCCCCCGGCGGGAGCGGAACTGTTTGACCGTAAAGCGCCTTTGCAGCATCTGGCTGCTCCTGATAATGGGCCAGTTCGCCATTAAACAGTTCCGTCAATGCCGCCAAGCGACTCGCCTCTACCGGCTTGGCCAAGGTAAGCCGCAGGGCAAACTTCAGCCGGTCCGCCGTCGAGTCTCCACCCTCAGCAAAGATACGGTGCGCCAGTGCCTGGGCGAACTCGACGTACGCCTCGTCATTGAGCGTTACAAACGACTGCAGCGGCGTGTTGGTTCGTATACGTCGTACGGTACAGATCTCCCGGCTCGGCGCGTCGAATGTGGCCATCGACGGATAAGGAACCGTCCGCCGCAGGAAAGTGTAAAAGCCGCGTCGATACCGATCTTCGTTCTTGCTGGTGGCCCAGTTGCGCTGGCCGTTGAAGGCCGCCTGCCACAGATTCGGAGGCTGCGGCGGATAGACGGAAGGCCCGTGCATCTTCACACTTTGCAAACCGCTCAACATCAACGCCTGGTCTCGCACCATCTCCGCCTCGAGACGGAATCGCGGTCCCCGGCCAAGCCGGATGTTGCGCGGGTCACGCTTGGCCAAGCCACCCTGCACCTTGGCCGACTGCCGGTACGTCGCAGACATCACCATCGTTTTAAGCAACTGCTTCACATCCCAACGACCGTCGCGGAATTCCACTGCCAGCCAGTCGAGTAACTCCGGATGGTCGGGGATATTTCCCTGCGTCCCGAAATCCTCTTCCGTATCGAGCAGGCCGCGGCCAAAAAGCTGCGCCCAAAACCGGTTCACCGCCACGCGTGCTGTCAACGGGTTTTCCGGTTGCAATAGCCACCGGGCCACGCCCATGCGGTCGCTCGGCGTGCCCTTTGCCGGGGAATGAAAAGAAGCAGGGAACCCGGCCTTGACCTCGTTACCCCGGTTCAGAAAGTTTCCCTTAACCATCAGGTGCGTGTCACGTCGCTTTGCCTTGGCCAGTTCGCGCATGTACGGCGTGGTAACGATCGAGTCCTTAACCTTCTTATGCTCCTTACGCTTGGCTTCGATCGATTTACGGACTGGCTCCAGCTCTTTGGCAAACGTCCTGTAATGCGCGGCGATTTTCTCCGACTGCTGCGCGGTACGCTTGGCTTCGTCAATCAGCAACACTGGCAAAATGTCCTCCGGAAAGTCGACACCCCGAACGGCAAAATAAAATCCGCTCTCCTTGTCGTTATTAACGATCTTCAGCAGTAGTTCGCTTTCTCCCTTGGACAGATTAATACTTACCATTTCCTGGTCGGCCTTGGCCGCACGCTTGATTTTTTTCGACAACACTTCGCGGCCGTTGATCCACGCCTTAATACCATCCCCGCTGCCAAGTGAGAGTTGCTGCGTCCCGGCAATGACAGCGTTTAATGTGCGACGCAAATACACCACCGAGTTGTCCCCGGACTCTAGCGCATGCACCTTGCCGTCGTTCCACTCTGGCCTGGCATCCCACTTGACCTCGGCCGCCTCCCCGACATCGGAACGCGTGAATACCTGCACCTCAGCCAGTGACAAGATCGGTGCCTTGCGGCTGTCCAACGGCAGTAATTCGATTCGCACAACCGAAACTTTTCCGTTGGCCTCAACCGGCACAGCAAACCCCTCGTCCGCCTTCGGACTGCCCTTCCCGTCTGCAAACAGATCCTTCTCGAACAACGGCTTGCGTTCGGCATCTAGCGCCAACACTCGAAAAGCCGATAGGCGTTCCGGCGCTTCTGCGCGGTTCCAAATGACCACCTGCGTCACATCCGTTGGCTCAGCCAACGCCACCTCCCACCACGGCGACTGGTCGTCCGGGTTTTTTGTATGTGTCACCGTCTTATCCTCGAACTTGCCGGAAGAGTTGCCGTCGATCGCCAGACTGGCCGGGGCGTCGTTGGACGTTGAGGATTGGCGCGCCTTGCCGTTCAGGGCAACATTTTCGCCGACGGCCAGACGCTCCGGGCCAAACGCCGTGACGAACGCACTGCCAAAGTCACCTCCCGTAAACGGGCCGCTCATTTCCCAAGTGGAAAGATCCGGCTTCGGCTTGGCCAGGTCCCGCAGGGACAGAAGTTCCCACGAGCGCTGCCCCTTAGCCAAGGCCGGCGTGTGTACATCGAACCTGGCTTGCAACGCTTTGATCTCATCATCGATTCTAGCTAAACGCTTCGTTTCTTCGTCAGTCGGATAAGGCAGGCGTGGCGAATCGTCCCCCCGGTCCGCGTCCTCCGTCTGGTTGAACATCGCGTAAAACTGGTAATACTCCGTTTGCGTGATCGGGTCGTACTTGTGCGAATGGCACTTGGCACAGCCCATCGTCAAGCCCATCCACACCTGCATGGTCGTGTCCACACGGTCGCGCACCGCTTCGACTCGAAACTCCTCGTCGTCCGTTCCCCCCTCGGTGTTGGTCTTTGTGTTTCTATGAAACGCGGTGGCTAACAACTGGTCGCGCGATGGTGACGGCAACAGGTCGCCGGCCAGTTGCTCGATGGTGAAACGGTCGTACGGCATGTTTTGGTTAAAAGCATTGATCACCCAGTCTCGGTACTTCCAAATCACACGCAGCGGATCGGAGCCGTAGCCGGCCGAGTCAGCGTATCGCGCAAGGTCGAGCCAGACGCGCGCCCAGCGTTCGCCATAGGCCGGACGGGACAACAGATCGTCCACGAGCAGCTCGTAGGCATTTGGCCGCTTGTCATTGATAAATGTTTGCACTTCTGCCGGAATCGGCGGCAGCCCGGTCAGGTCCAGCGACAGGCGACGAATGAGGGTATAACGATCGTCCGTTTCACTGGGGCGATCCCCCGTCACCTCAAGTCCGGAAAGGATAAAATGATCGATGCCATTCCTTGCCCAAGCCCGCTCGTTGACCTTAGGGAGATGTGGGCGCCTCGGTGGCTTAAATGCCCAGTGTCGATCATAAGGCGCACCTCCATCAATCCACTCACCGATTTTGTTAATTTCCTCCAAGGTCAACTTATGCCCGGATTCCTCTGGCGGCATTCGGTCGTCGGAATCGGCGGTGGTGATACGGGCAAACAACTCGCTCTTTCCCCGGTCACCTGGAAGCACCGCAGGAACACCGTTGCGCTCGGCTAAGGCACCCTCACGGACGTCTAGTCGCAGATCGGCCTTGCGGGCTTTATCGTCTGGGCCATGGCAGGCGAAACAGTTCCGCGACAGCACCGGCCGGATATCGCGATTAAAATCCGCAGCCACTGCCAACTGGCCAAAGCCAATCGATCCCGCAAAGCCGATTATCAGGCTAAATAATCTGTTTCTCATCTATGAACAAATACTCGCGCAATTGCTAGCGCAAGAATACGCGTCCCGCCATGCTTTTTCGCATAAAATGCCGTCGTCAAGCGTCCAAAAAGCACAAAATGACTTTCAAAACTATAAATCTGACGTTATTCGTCTCCAAGCCCTTTTGGTTTGGGCCAGTTTAGCTCAGTTGGTAGAGCACTCGATTTGTAATCGAACGGTCGTCGGTTCGAGTCCGACAACTGGCTCCATTCCTCACCGATTTACCTTCTTAACTTCTGTTATCTGCCACAAGCACTTCCCCGTTTTAACTCATAGGGAAATGAAAACAGCTTCTACTCAAAACAATCGCAGCCGTCCCATTGCCATTCGCCAGGTGGCGTTCGGGCTTGCCCTGACTTTTCGTTTGGCTCACAGCTTGGTTCTTCAGATGCGGTGTTTTTTAACATTCCTGGCAGTGCTTTCACTAAACTGGACAAGCTTAGTCAAAGGCAACGAGGCAATGTCGGTCGAGGTGGTGCAAATCACACGCGAACCGCACACGCACTTTTTTGGCTACATCGGACATGTGCAAAATATTCCATGGAATAAAAGCGGTCGCTTTATCGTCGCGTTACAAAGCGATTTTCACGACCGGATGCCCGGGCCCAATGATCCGGCAAGAGTGGTTCTAATCGATACCGAAAACGATTATCACGTTACCGTGGTGGACCAATCACGCGGGTGGAACCCACAGCAGGGAACGATGTTTTATTGGAACCCGGCCAATCCGGAGACACAGTTCTTCTTCAACGATCGCGACGTCAAAACCGGCAAGGTTTTTTGTGTGTTGTACGACATCAAACTGGATAAACGAGTTCGCGAATACCGCTTTGACGACACCCCGATTGGTAACGGCGGTGTAGCACAAAACGGCGGTTGGTTTCTCGGATTGAACTACGCGCGGATGGCAAGATTACGTCCAGTGACCGGATACAAAGGCACTTGGGATTGGACAGAAGGTGAAGCCCATCCTAAAAACGATGGTTTGTTCAAGGTCGATATCCAAACTGGCAAAAAGCAGTTACTCGTGTCGTTTCATCAAATGGCAAATGAACTAACAGCGATCGGGCGCGATGTAAAAAACAGCCATCTCTTCATCAACCATTCGCTATCAAATCGCGAGGGGGATCGGATTTTCTTTTTTGCTAGAGCTGGCTGGAGCGGGCAAAAGGGGGAAAGAATCAACCACCCCTTCATTACAAATGATAAAGGTGAGAACCTCCGCTCCAACCGAATCCACATCGGCGGCCATCCGGAGTGGGACTACGGGCATCGGATGATTGGCCGCCTGGGCGATCGACAAATCCTGTTCGACACGGATCAGCAACTCATCGCCGGCACACTCGGCACTCCTGAGATTTTCCCAAACCCCGAGGGGGACATCGCGCTTTCCCCAAATGGAAAACTCTTCATCAACGGCCACAAAGACAGGAAAAATAAAAAGAATTTTTACACAATCTACCGCCGAGAAGACGGGGCATATTTTCGAACAAAGGGATTCAACATTGCTCACTGGCAGTCCGGAGATTTGAGGCAAGATCCCTCCCCATGCTGGAACCGCAACAGCGATCAAATTCTCGTCCCAGGCGTCAGTAAAAACGGCAAAACTCGGCAACTTTTTATTTTAAAGTTGAAGCAGTAATCCGCCAATCGACTTGAAATACGGATCGTTTAGGATGAGAATCTTGGCCGTTGAAACCGCATCTTAACGTTTCGTTTTTTTTGCGACATTTCTTTTTCTTACTGGCGGTTGTTTCTTTTTCTTCTGTTCAAGTAACAGGAAAAGATCGATCGATAGTGACGGATGAGGATCGACAATTTTGGTCATTTCAACAGCTTCAAAAAAACGCTCCCCCTTTCGCGAGTGATCCTTGGGTACGCAGTTCGATCGATGGTTTTATTCTCCGAAAAATCCGCGAATCGAATCAAACACCTGCACCGGAGGCACCAAAGCACATTTGGCTCCGACGCGTTACGTTCGATTTAACCGGGCTGCCTCCAACCCCTAAAGAGATTCACGAATTTTTAGCAGACGACAGTAGCAAGTCTCACGCCCGAGTTCTTGATCGATTACTCTCATCCCGGCACTACGGTGAACGATGGGCGTCACATTGGCTCGATGGAGTGCGATACGTCGAGGAAGTCGGCTACTACAATTTCACTGACCTAGGTTGGCGCTATCGTGACTGGGTGATTCGAGCGCTAAATAATGACATGCCGTACGACCAATTCATCCACCACCAAATTGCAGGTGACTTGTTGCCGAATCCGAATGGCAGCACTGTCTATGGCGACGGCCTGGTTGCCACTGGTTTTCTTTGCATGGGCAACTACGATGATCAGGAGTCCGACAAGGATCGACTTTATAGTGAGGTGATCGATGACCAAATCGATGTCATCACTCGTCAATTTCTCGGGCTAACCGTTTCATGTGCGCGCTGTCATGATCACAAATTCGATCCCATTCCGACCTCCGATTATTATGCGATGGCCGGTATTTTTATGAGCACGCGCGTGCTAGATACTCGCAGCAGGATTGGAGCCAATCGGCTCAAAATTCAGATGCTATCTAAAGAGGAAAAAAAGCATCGCAGTAAAGTGCATCGCGAGCGGATCGAACTGCAAAATCAGTTCGACGCATTCGCTGACAAAACCAATCCGGAGGCCATGGCAATAGAAAGGCGTTTGGATGCACTCAACGCTTTGCCTTTACCTCAGGACGGCGAAGCCATGGCTGCGCAGGAAGGGGCTTACTCCAACAGCCGCCTAAACCAGATAGGAGACATGCCCATTTATTTGCGTGGCGATTATCGTGCTCCGGGCAAGGTTGTACCGCGCGGTGTTCTCTCTGTTATTGCCGGCAAACATGCCCAACCGATCAGCGAGCGAACCAAGCAGTCCGGTCGCTTGGAGTTGGCCAAGTGGATTGCTGACCCGCAAAACCCGCTCACTGCCCGCGTGATGGTCAACCGTGTTTGGCAGCATCACTTTGGTGAAGGGATAGTACGAACGCCGAATAATTTTGGTGCGCTTGGCCAACGGCCCACGCACCCGAAACTACTAGACTGGCTAGCCAAGCGATTCATCGATAGCGGTTGGTCGTTGAAAAAACTGCATCGCGAAATTCTTTTATCGGCAACCTATCGGCAGCATTCCAATGTACCGAATTCGGTTGCAGCCGATCCCGAGAACAAATTGTTCGGGCGTTTCAATCGCCGCCGCTTGGAGGCCGAGGAAGTGCATGATGCGTTGCTGTTTGTGAGTGGTCGGCTAAAGACGCACGAAACCCAAGGTAAAGAAGCCCGAGCAGTTTACACGCACACCGGACACCTAAAACCGTGGCGGTTTGGGCAGATTTTTGATTCGCCGGCAACCGGTACTATTTTGGCCAAGCGCAACGAATCAACCTCAGCGCCGCAGTCGCTCTTCATGCTCAACGATGCCGCAGCAATTAAAGCCGCGCACGGATTGGAGAGTGCGCTCAATAACAAACATAAACGCAACGGAGCCAAGCTCAATACCGTGTATCACACCCTGTACACGCGATCGCCCTCAGACAATGAAGCGAAATGGGCCTTGGCATACCTCAGGCAAACCGACAAGCCGTGGACACTGTACCACGTGCTCCTTTGCGCTAACGAATTTTTACACGTCGAATGACACCCCACTGCAACCGAATAGAGGACGTTTCTCGCTTGAGTCGCCGTGAAGCCTTGCTCCGTGCCGGTTCCGGCTTTGGGATAGTTGCCCTGAACAGTTTGTTGAATCAGGAAATTCTCGCTTACAGTCCCGGCACAGGTGCCATTCCCCAGTTCGCTGCGAAAGCCAAGCGGATTATTTGGTTGTTCATGGGCGGTGGGGTTTCGCACGTGGACACTTTCGACCCAAAGCCGCTTCTCCAAAAGCATCACCGGAAAAAAATCCCGATCAAACTACCGTCACACCTCCGTGACGGTAGCAACAAGGTGTTGGCCTCGCCGTTCAAGTTTCAGCAGTACGGCCAGTCTGGTTTGCCGATCAGCGAACTGTTCCCGCACATGGCCAGGCATGCCGACAAGTTTTGCGTCCTGCGCTCTATGTATTGCGACAGCATCGACCACACCGGCGCCACGCTCCAGACGTTTTGTGGTGCGGTCTCCCTGCCCCGTCCCGGCATCGGTAACTGGTTGCTTTACGGCTTGGGCACCGAGAACAACAACCTCCCTGGCTACGTCGTTATGGGTCCAGATCAACAAAGCGGCACCGCCACCTACAGCCCTCGATTTCTCCCGACTTGGACTAGCGGCACTCGGGTCAACTGGGGTTACAGACCGGATATGAACGCAGAGAACGCTATACCCAATTTAAAGAATGCCGGCAATCTCACTGCCGCCGAGCAGCAGACTCAACTGGCGCTGCTAAAAAAACTCAACGGCGCTTACGCCGCCGACCGCGTACAGACAGATCCGCTTTCTGCCCGAACACAATCCTATGAACTCGCATTTCGCATGCAGACCGCTGCTCCGGAGGCGTTTGACATCACTGGCGAAACGGAGATTACAAAAAAAATGTACGGCCTCGACGACAGCCACAGCCAAAGTTTCGGCTATCGCTGCCTGCTGGCAAGACGCTTGGCCGAGAGGGGTGTCCGCTTCATTCAGGTCCAGTGTGGCAAGGGCGACGGACTTGACTGGGACCAACACGGAGAACTCGAAAAGGGCCACCGCAAAAATGCTGCCGCAACCGACAAGCCGGTTGGCGCGCTTTTGTCTGACCTCGAGGCACGTGGACTGCTTAACGATACGCTGGTCATTTGGGGCGGTGAATTCGGCCGAACCCCCACCAGTCAGGGCACTGATGGGCGCGAGCATCATCCGCACGGCTACTCCCTCTGCCTCGCTGGGGCCGGTGTCCGCCCGGGATTCGCTTACGGAGCCACCGACGACTTCGGCTGGTACGCTACCGAGAAGAAAATGCACATCCACGATTTCCACGCGACGCTGTTGCACCTGATGGGAATCGACCACGAAAAATTGACCTTTCGGTACAGCGGACGCGACTTCCGCTTGACTGATGTGCACGGTGAAATCGCCCATGAAATCATCTCCTAACCCCTCTTTTCCAAGCGCTTGGGTTATATCCGTAGAAACCGCCAAGCAATGTGACTGCGAAAAAATCAATCTCGACGAAAAAACCTTTCGGTGGGAAATGAACGAGGACGCCTGCGCCACCGAGAAACTGGCTGAGGGCATTCGCCGCTTCGCCGCCGACACCGCAAAGCTCGAAACCTTTCTCGCCGAAAAACTACAGATCCAGACGGCGTAACTATTTTTCTTTATTCGGCAACGGTGCCTGACGGCTATCTCGCAGGTAAGCAACCAAGTCGAATAACTCGTCCTCCTTCAGCGCCAGCACCAGTCCCTCGGGCATCATAGAAAAATTCTGCGGTTCGATGGCCGCCACGTCGGCCTTGGCCAGGGTCAACACCTCGGTCGGCATAGCGATGGTGACCGATTGGCCCTCGCTGCGCCGAATAACACCCACCAAAACGCGATTGTCTTTCGTGCGTAAAATCGTCGTGCGATAGTCATTCGGTATCTCCGCGTTAGGATCCAGGATGTTAGTGAGCAGATAATCGAGGTTGCTTCGGTTGGATCCCGTGATGTCCGGTCCAATCTCTCCGCCTTCGCCGTAGAGCTTGTGGCACTGTACACAGGCACGATTGAACAACATGCGGCCACGCGACAAATCCGCAGGCTTAGCAGCATCAGCCATGAGCAGCTTTTTGTACCGTGCAATCTCCACCAGCTTCGCCGCTGGCGTGGACCGGCTCACGCCCCAGACCTGGTCTAATTGCGTATTGACGCTCTTGACTCCATGCGCGCGCAGCTGCCGTACTACGTCCGCCGGTAACTCGTTCGCCTTCACCATCCCGGCCCCCATCGCCGCCATCAGCGACTTGGCAAAACTCACGCGCGAGGCGAGCGTCGTCAGCGCGTCACGTTTACCTGCTGTATCAAGCTCCGCAAAAACCTCAAGTATCGCCGGCGGCGTCTTCGCATCCTCAAACGACCCCAGCCCCCGTAACGCCTCACGCCGTAACGCCGGTTGCTGCAAAAGGCTTCGCAACACCACCGGCAACTGGGTATCGCGCGCCGATACCAACGCTGACAACGCCTCACGCCTTTCGGTCAGAGACGACTTGTCATCCTCCACCACCATCCGCAACGTCGTCAATGCCACCTTGCTCCCAAATGTCAACGAGAGTGATCGGGCTAATTGCCGCACCTCCTCATTCGGGGCATGTCCCAGTCGGGCCGCCACTGCATCCCAACCCTTTGGCGGCTTGAGGTTCCGCTGTCCCTTCAATGCCGCAGCGATACCCTTAAGAATATCCAGTTGGAATTCGGAGTCATCCGATTCCTTCAAAACCCCCACCAACGCGCCCAGCGCCTCCGCATCCTGCGCGCGCGTTGAACTTGGCTGCCACAGCGTGAGCGTGAGCAAAATGAACAACAGTCGTTTCATGGCGATTCCCTTTCTGAACCCACGCTCGTAGCCATGCGGCGGGTGATGAATTGGCGCACCTTCGGGATTTTGATCTTGGCGAGCAACTGAATGCCGGCGTCACAGGATTGGGTCAAGCGGGACAGTCAATCAGAACCCTCCCCCGCAAGACATTGCGGACAATTCGGGAGGGCATGGCATAACGAGTAAAGGTTAGTCGAGTTCCTTGAGCTTCAGGTTGCGCCAGCGGACTTCGAAGGGGCCTTTTCTTTTACCGATGCCGTGGACTTGCAGACCGATGAAGCCCTTTGGGTGACTTTTGAATTTCTCCTCGTGGGTCAGGTCTGAAATAAGGTTGTCGTTGATCCAAACCTTGATGTTCGCATCCTTGGCAAGCACACGGTAACTATTCCACTTACCATCCTTGAAATGCTTGTGCGGGATGAGCTTTGCCTTGGGCGTCATCCAGCCACCGGCTGCCTCACCGTAAATGTAACCAGCCTCGGCTCCTTTTTCTCCGCTCGACTCGATTTCCACCTGCGGCCCATTCACGCGTCCCTTGAAGCCGCCTCTCGTCTGGGATCGAATCTGTACGCCGGAGTTCAGCTCATCATCCACCTTCACATCGAATCTCAGGTCAAAGTTGCCATACTCCCTGTCGGAACATAGAAACGAGTTCGGGCTACCCTCCGTGGTCTTGCCGATGATAACCTCATTCTCAATACGATAGGTCGCGGTGCCATTGCGCTGGGTCCACCCCTTAAGCGTCTTGCCGTCAAAAATGGATTTGTATGCCCTTTCCTCCGCGACGAGTGCGCTGGTTAATATGAGAGCAGACAACAGGGTCAAATAAAGCTTGTTCACGGGGCGACTCTCCAACACGACCCCCTCTATCGTCAACGCAGAAGTTAGAAAAATTTAGACTGTAAAATGGCTGATCGAAAATTGCCCTTTACGAACATAAAACACACATCATGGCATCAGGAAAAACTTCGAGCCGCTCCTCAGTAATTGCCCTTTTGCATTTGCTGCATCTCCCGTATTCCCCCCTGTCCATCCGTTTGAATGCATTTTTAATCCGCAACAACTGGTTCTCCCTGCGGCGGCGCAATTCAAGTGCCATCTGCTGGTTTTGCATCGCATCCATGCGGGATAGTCGACCAATGGATGTGTCTAATTCCACGATGTCGGCGTCATCTCTGTTTGCCGCGAGATCAACGTTGATCTCCTCGGCCAAGTCCTGGAGACGTTTACGAAAATGCTCAATGCGCTCTGCGTTCACAAAAGAATCAGTAGTGTGTTTTATGAGAAAAAGAACACAATCCGAATGTTGAGATTGGAACCCACAACCTATTCTGCCCCTCGTTTAGTATTATGGTCTTTAACAACACCATACAGGATGCCTCATTATGACTCTATTAACGGGATTCAAAAACTTTCAAACTGGTTACAAACACCACTTGCATGTAGGCATTTAAAGAACTGCCGAGGCTGGCCGATTAAAAGCTGTTTTATTCCGACTAAGCGGAATCAAGCGACTGGTTAATAATTTGGATACCTAGTGATCTCTATGTCCTTGTACCAGATTTCGCAAGCCGGCCCCCCGTGTACCTGCAGTGCAATTATACCGCTCTTGGCAATGTTGGGATCTTTCTCCATGTAATCAACAGTCTTATGGCCGTTGAGGAACAACTGAATGTGGTTCTCACGAGCGCTGATGCGATAGTCATTCCACCCCTTAAAATTGGCGATTTTGGGGATGTCCTCTACTGCCGGACCAGCGAGTACTTTTCGGCGGCGCGACTCGTCATAAAGCGCACCCCAATAATTTTGTCCTATATCCGCTTGAAAACCGATCACCTCATGGTGATTGGGAATCCGCTTGGTTCGAAACTGTATACCCGCGTTAGCATTGGGCGAACCGACAACTTTAAATTTCAACCGTAGCTCAAAATTATCGTATTCGTCCGTTGTACAGAGAAATTCGTTATTCGGAATTTTTTTGTCGAGTCGCCCAGCGACGATCGATCCATCTTCAATTCTAAAGAACTCTTTGTTGCCTTCCCAGCCATTGAACGATTTGCCATCGAAGAGACTAATTGAGCCGGCTTGCTTGGGTACAGTGCAGCAACCTGTCATAAGAGTTGCAGCAATCAAAATAGTAATGGGTCTCATTGGTAGTGAATACTGCCATAGTGCCTGGCCAAGCGCCAGCAGAATCAGTTTTCCAATCTCGACGCTACACTACTCAGCCACCAGAAACGCCGTCAGTGACCAACACAGGCCGGGGCTTAGTTTTTCCTTTGTGCCTACTGGAGAAGCAAGATAGCGAGCATCCGGAAAGAGCGAATCTACTTTAAATACTACTTGCCGCTTTTACCGCCGTGCTGGCGAATGAGGTTGGCGATTTCATCATTAGCAGCCCAATCTAGCGGTGTTGTGCCCCTATTAGTCGTCGCATTCACATCTGCGCCATTGGCGATTAGCAATTCGGCAATCTCCCTGGTTGTAGCAAGATGCAACGGAGTCTCTGCTGCATCATTCTTCGCATTCACATCCACGCCGTTGGTAATAAGAAGTTCAGCAATTTCCTTGTGACTGCCGTAAGCAGCACGATGCAAAGAAGCAGCCATTGTGTTTACATCCGCGCCAGCAGCTAAGTGCTGCCTGATGGCTTCGATGTTTCCTGTTTCCGCAGCTTGGGTGACTGAGATGTCTGGAGCTTTGACTGTCGACGGTTCTGGCGCTTTGACTGTCGCCGTTTCTTGTTTTGTGACTTCGGCAATCGGTTTAGTAAGTTCTACTTCTGCAGGAGGAGCTGACTGTATCGGCCGCACTTCCGCAATAGCTTCAGCGGGTTGCGCCTCTGGGAGATTCGACTGTTGCACTGGTAATCCAGCAACAGGTTCGGCGAGTTGGACTTCTGGAGCAGACGACTCCTGTGACTTCCCGCACCCCACCAACAGGACGACTGCGATTGTTGTGATCAGCAAGTGTTTCATTTTACTATTAACTTTCGAGCTCCGC
>JAKUOU010000004.1 GCA_022451065.1 Pedosphaera sp.
ACTCCCCTAAACGTACAAGGCGGTACTGGAACCATCATCAACGACCGCGGCGAGAAAAACGGTACTGGGACTTGGGGCAGGCCGATGCGATGGATCGATTACTCCGGCAAGATCAACAAACGACAAATCGGCCTAATGATTGTGCCAGCGACTGATAACCCGCGCCCATGCTGGTCACATAGCCGGGACTACGGCGTGTTGGTGGCCAACCCATTTCCCAAACAACCCAAGGAACGCCGCGAACCCTACGTGAAAACCTGGGTCAAAAAAGGTCAACCGTTCCGTCTGTGCTATGCGGTGCTTATCCACGACTCCATCAAGGCGATTGATCATGCTAAAGAGTTCAGAGACCTGCAGAAAATTCTCGCAGAGGTGTGGCGACGTTGACAGGCATACAATCCAATCCTGAAACTTCAATTAGTTTAAGTTCCTCAATCGAATTTCCGCTTTTGGTGGTCTCCGATGTTTGGGGCGTC
Source organism: Pedosphaera sp. (assembly GCA_022451065.1). Classification (GTDB taxonomy): domain Bacteria; phylum Verrucomicrobiota; class Verrucomicrobiia; order Limisphaerales; family UBA1096; genus UBA1096. Next base: position 477 of record JAKUOU010000004.1, read on the forward strand.
TTTATTTACCTCCGGGCCGAAGTAGCGTAGCAGTACCAGCGGTTCGGTGTCACTGGTGTTCTCGAAGGTGACGCCAGCTTTGGCGCCGGCTTCGGTGCAGAAGTATTCGTCTTCGGTCAACTCGTGAAAACGGATGAGTTTTGGGCTGTTAAGCGCCTGGCCGTTGATGGTGCCCTTGCCCTGAACACAGATGCCGCTCCAGGCACCCTTGTCTTTGATGGTGCATTTTATGCCGGGATCGACCGTGAGTTCCTTGGCAGTGAAGAGTTGTTGCTTCTTGATACGGCCGTAGACAATCCAGCGATCGACGTAGCCCTGCTTACGGGTGTCTGCCACAGGAACCGGCTCGAGGTAGTGATTGTCCTTGAAACTGGGATCGAGATTGCCCTGCCAATCGAGTTGGTTGACGATGAAGTTCAGATCCTTGTGCTTGCTCTTGGGCATGTCTTTTACCAGCAACTCCCACGGTACCTCGCGACCCTCGACGAGGTTTTGGTACATGCCGAACACGTCGCTACCCCATTGTGGCTCGTAGGTGCAGAGGCTGCCGGGGGCATGCAGAATGCAGGGCGGAATAAGCCAGCCGGTTCCAGGTTTGAGACGATAGGCGCGGCTGAGGTCGAGGATGCCGTTGTCTCCCTTGTTCCAATCCTCGAGGCACTTGCGCACTTGCTTCTTGGTCGTGCCCGGCTCGAGGCCCATGAAGGTGTAAGGGAAATTGTTGCCGACGTTGTTGTGTTGCGGCGGAAAATAATAACTCTCCGGCTTGCCCTCCTGCCCGACCAACTTCGCCTGCTGGGCGTTCTGGTGCATGTGGTGCGGGATGGGTCCCATGTTGTCGAAGAATTTTGAATACACCGGCCACTTACCATATTTTTTCCATATGCGTTTACCGATGATATCCGCACCGCACTCTGCCACCGCCTCGCGTAGCGTGAAGCGATTGCGCCCGTGTACCACGTAGCTGAGGCCCTCGTCCGGCACACGACCCTCGTTTGCCGCCTCTGTGGTGGAGCCAAACCAGCGCTCGTCAATGCCGCCGCGATTTAGCCCATAAGCGTACGTGTCATCCGGATGCAGCTTCAGGCGCAGGCCTGGCTGCAGGAAAGACCGCGGCACCCACGTGGGTGACAATCGGAGTAGCCCGCCGGTTAGTTCTAGTGCAGCGTCCACGTGCTTGCGGACATTTTTTTTGATGGTCTTGAGTTGTTTAACAGATGTCAGTGACATGATGATTTAATTCAGAAAAATTGGCTTACAAACAGAAAAATCGGGCAGCAATTTGCCCAAATTGCCCGGTCAAGTCGAGTTCAGAACTTGGCCATCCAATTGGCTTGGAAAAGCACCTAGCCAGGGGTTAACTTGCGGCAGCCATGAGCAACGAGTCCAGACCAAGGGTTTTGATTATTTTTGGGGATGCCGCTGAGACGGTGGATACGATGTATCCCTACTTTCGCCTGATTGAGGGCGGTTACGAGCCGGTACTGGCAGCGCCGGAGAAGCGCGAGTACCAGTTGGTGATGCATCAAAATAAACCGGGCTGGACGATCACCAAGGAATGGGAGGGCTACACGATGCCGGCAGCGATCGCGTTCAAGGATGTAAGGCCAGAGGAGTATCTCGGTATTTTTTTTAGCGGCGGCCGCGCGCCGGAATACATTCGAGAGGACGAGGATCTGTTGCGCATTACACGTTACTTCTTCGAGAAAAACGCGCCAATCGCTAGCGTGTGCCATGGCGTGGAAATCCCCGCCCGCGCCGACTGTGTTAAAGGACGACGCATGGCAACAGTACCCAAGGCCAAGTTCGACCTTGAGGTGTGCGGCGGCACGTTTGTCGATGAGCCGTGCGTGATCGATGGTAACCTTGTCAGCGGTCGGACGTTCTGGGATCACGGTTACTATATTGGCGCTTGGATGAAACTCCTCGACGAAGCCCGTGACGCCAACTGAGCAGCTTGGCCTGGAAAAAAGGATGACACTAGGCGGATGGCTTCCGTACCTTTCCCCGGCTTTATGAGTTGCAACCATCCGTCCGAGCTACGCCTGGCCATGTGGTGCGGGCCGCGAAACATCTCCACCGCGCTCATGCGCGCGTGGGGAAACCGGCCGGACACTTTCGTCGTCGACGAACCGCTCTACGCGCATTACCTCCGCGAAACCAGGCTACCGCACGCCATGGCAGGCGAGATCATTGAGCGTTACGAGGCCGACTGGGAAAAAGTCGCCGCCTGGCTGACCGGCCCGATCCCGGGGGGCAGGACGATTTTTTATCAAAAACAGATGTGCCACCACATGCTAGCGGGCATCGACCGCGACTGGCTTGGGCAGGTGACGAACTGTTTTCTCATCCGCGAGCCGCGTGAAATGCTCACATCGCTGATGAAGAAACTCCCAAACCCGACGCTGACCGACACTGCACTGCCGCAGCAACTCGAACTGTTCAACCACGTCCGTGAGTCGACCGGTGATGTGCCGCCAGTGATCGACTCGACTGAAGTGCTGCGCGATCCTCGTGGCATGCTAAGTGCGTTATGCGATCGCTTGGGAGTTGCGTTCTTCGAAGCGATGCTAGAGTGGTCGCCGGGTATCCGCGAGTCAGACGGCATCTGGGCGGAGCACTGGTATCCGGAAGTCGAAACCACAACCGGCTGGCGACCGTACAAGCCGAAGGACGATCCCGTGCCCGACTCGCTGAGCGGCGTGCTTGAGCAGTGCAATGAGATTTACGAGCAGCTTTACCCGCACCGGCTAATCGCCTAACTGAAAATCATGCTCCAGAAGTTTAACGAGAAAAACCGCGACCTGCTGATCAACATCAACGGCAAGCTGCTGCACCGCGACGAGGCCGGTATCAGCCCGTTCGACTCCGCTGTGCAGGGCGGCGATGCGGTCTGGGAGGGCTTGCGTGTTTACGATGGCAAAATCTTTCGCCTGGCCAGGCACCTCGAGCGGCTCCGCAGCTCGGCACTCGCGCTGGCCTTCGCGGAGATACCCTCAGTCGACTCCATCACGATCGAAATCAAGCGCACGCTTGAGGCGAACAACATGACCGATAACGCTCACATCCGGCTCACGCTGACGCGCGGCGTCAAGGTCACCTCCGGTATGGACCCGCGGCTCAACACTGCCGGCCCGACGCTGATTGTCCTGGCCGAGCACAAGGAGCCGGTGTACGACAAGAGTGGCCTGAGCCTGATTACCTCGAGCGTCCGCCGCCCGTCGCCGGACGTGCTCGACCCGAAGATTCACCACTGCAACCTGATCCAGTCCATCCTCGCCAAGATAGAGGCAACCCACGCCGGGGCCGACGACGCGGTGCTGCTCGACTCAAACGGTTTCGTCGCCGAGACGAACGCCACTCACCTGTTCATCGTCGAGGGTGGCACGGTGATCACCAGTCGGCTGGTCGCCTGTCCCGAGGGCATCACGCGTGAGGTTGTGCTGGGCCTGTGCCGCGACAACGATATCCCGCACGAGGTGCGCGACGTTTCACTCACCGAGGTATATCGTGCCGAGGAAATGTTTTGTACCGGTACGATGGGCGAACTGGCGCCGATTATGCAGGTCGATGGCCGCACCATCGGCAGCGGCGGGATCGGTCTGATGACCAGGCGCTTGGCCAAGCTCTTCAACGCCTGCGTCGTTGCCGAGGCCGAACCGGTGCTGGATTGATTTTTTGGTAACAATTTTGATCAAACCGTGTAGTTTCCCCCCGCGATGACTATTGCTGACGTTTTGGGGGTAGTTTTATTGATTCTCGGCGCGATGCTTGTTTTTCAAGCCTATTGGCTGGCTGGCGCCGGGCTTTTTCCACGGTTGGTTGGCCAGGCGAGAGACCGCTACAAAAAGCCAATCAGCACCACGCTGATCGGTCTGGCCGTCGTCGTGCCAACATTCCTCCTCGGCTTCGTCGTGCTGGTGGGCAATGAGGAAAATCATCCCATCGTCAAGGTCATCGGCGTTGTGATCGGTACCGTACCGTTGTTGTTCGGTGCCATCGGCTCGGCCGGCCTGTGCCAATTGATCGGCCTCGGTCTCCCCGCGCCGGGCGATCAAAGCCAGAACTGGCGTCGCGTTTGGCGCGGCGGCTGGGTGCTCAACTTCTGCTACCTGCTGCCGTTCATCGGTTGGCTTGTTATTTTGCCGTGGGGTATCATCAGCGGCTGCGGCGCGTTCGTCACGTCGCTTTCCGGCAACACCGCCCTGCGTAACAGGGCGAGAAACGCCGGACGTGAACCGAGACGCACTTCCGCCCCCAAGCCAGTGGCCAGGCTGGATGACGATTCCCCGCGTAGTTCACGGCTGCAGCGCAGCCAGATCCCCAGTGGCGACGAAGGGAACAAACCTCAGCCAAGACCCCGTCGCCCCCGTCGCCCATCTCGTCCCAAGCAGGAGGAATGATGGGACTTAGCCGATGGCCCAAGGTTTTTTTCCTGGTCACGAGGCTTAGATTGCCTGATTGCCCTTGAATCCCGGCGGACGGTAATGGAGGGTTTCGACGAACTCAGACACGATTTAGGATTATGCCATCGCAAAACCATCCAACCCCGAGACTAACCGCTCCTTGGGGCACACCCGCCTCGGCCGGCAACGAATTGTCCCGGCGTTCAGCCTTTAAGTTGGCGATGGGTGCCGCCGGCCTGGCCGCTGCCGGTACGTCTGCAACCGCCGCGCAATCTACAAAGGATCCGCGCAAGGCTTCGCCCAAGCGATACGGCATGAAAAAATCCATCAACCAGTGGGCGTTCCCGTATCCGGAACGGATGAACCTGCGCGAGTGCCTGCAACTGGCCAAGGATGCTGGGTTCGACGGAATCGAGCTGAACTACGACCTCGAAAACGACCTGTCCCCCAAACACGGTCCAAAGGAGTATCAAAAAATCCGGAAGATGGCAGACGACATCGGCATCGCCATCAGTGGGGTGTGCTCGTTTCTGTTTTGGCCGTATCCACTGACGAGCAACGATCCAGCCGAGCGCGCACGCGGCATGGAACTGGCCGGGTTAATGACTGAGGCAGCGCACCACTTGGGGACAGAAAACCTGCTCGTGGTGCCTGGCGCGGTGCACATGCCTTGGCGCGAGGACCATGACCCCACACCTAACGATGTCTGCGATCAGCGCGCCAGGGCCGCGATCGGTAAACTCCTGCCAACGGCCGAAAAACTAAAGGTGCACCTGAACATGGAGAACATTTTCTTCAACGGCTACCTGCTCTCGCCGGCGGAGATGATCCAGTTCGTGGACGGATTCAGCAGCGAGTACGTGCAGGTACATTTTGACACCGGCAACATCATGTTATTCCAGTTTCCGGAACACTGGATTCGTATCCTTGGGCGGCGCATTCGCAATGTGCATCTGAAGGAATTCACGAAAAAAGGAACAGATCACTCGCTCGAGACGTTCCGGCCGTTGCTAGACGGGACGACCAACTGGCCGGCCGTCATCGAGGCGTTCGACGAGACCGGGTATGATGGCTACCTGACATTTGAGTATTTCCATCCCTATCCCCATTACCCCGAGGCGCTGGTTTACCAGACCTCCGACTCGCTCAACCGGATGCTAGGACGCTCGGTCTAAGTTGCGCCACAAAAAACTTCCCTTCGGGTGGCGTGCCTCTACACTCCGCGCCCGCATGGGCAGGGAGCCAATCACCAGCAAATATATCGAGGTTCGAGAGTCGGAGATTCACGGCACCGGCGTGTTCGCCAAGACCAAGGTGCCCAAGGACAAAAAGGTCATCGAGTACATTGGCGAAAAGATCACCAAGAAGGAATCGGCACGCCGCAGCATCGCGCTGATCGAGAAAAACAGGGGAAGCGAGACCGACGGTGCGGTCTACATCTTCGAGGTCAACAAACGCCACGACATTGACGGCAACATCCCGGAGAACACCGCCCGGTTCATCAACCACTCCTGTGATCCCAACTGTGAGCCCGATGTCATCAAGAACCGCGTCTGGCTCATCTCCACCCGCAAGATCAAAAAGGGCGAGGAGTTGAGCTACAACTACGGCTTTGACCTCGATGACTACGAGGAGCACGAGTGCAGGTGCGGCGCCAAGGAATGCGTCGGCTATATCACCGCCGAGGACAACTGGCCTAAGCTCAAGAAACGCCTCGCCAAGAAAAAAAAGAAGGCCAAAAAATCAAAGAAAAAAGCGGCCAAGAAACCTGCCAAGGCAAAAAAGGAACCAACAAAGAAGGGCAAGAAATAGCCGTGATTGGCCAAGTGCTTGGGCGCTAAAATCCGCCACGCAGTTCCTTTTGCAATTCCTGGCCGAACTTGGCCATGTCGGCCTCCGGCGGACGATATCCATCGCTCGGCGGGACCAGAGACGGGCGGCCGTACTGATCCACATGCCATTCGCATTTAATCCCGTCGGTGAATGTCACCGAGCCGCTAGCCATCATCCCCGGCTGGGTCACGGGCGACACCGTCACGGAAACCTCCCCGCCATTGCCAGCATCATCTGCCAACGGGTCTTCCGCCGTTGGTGAAGCTTCGCCCATGGGGTTTTCCGGTGCTGGAAAAGGGTTCTCGGGTGTCGGGCCATCCGCCGGTGTTGGAACCGCCTCTTCCTCGGATTCGGTTTCCTCCGGTTCCGGCTCCTCATCCTTGGGTGTCAACTCAAGGTCGCCCACGAGGAACCGCACATCCATGTAGGTCATCCGGACATCCATCTCGGATTCGAGGCGCGATTGAATGGCCGACAAGTCGAGCCCTTCCTCGACCCAGCCGGCGACTGTCTTTTTTTGATTCTCGTCGAGTTGCATGATTACCCCTTTGGCAAACCAAGCGCTTGGTTTGCAGGCGCGCCCTTGACTACCCGTACCCTTGCCAACAAACAAGCCCGAAAGGACTGGAAGCAGGGAGACTGTCATTCCCGGCCAATCAATCGGCACCAAGGATGCTGACTTTCTCGCTCTTGGGAAATCGTTGTGCTAGGTTGGCGTGGATGATTTCCGGCATCGTGAAGAAGGAGACTCCCGCGGAAGCCAAGATCCGCGTCGGAGACGAGCGCCTGCTCAAGGTGAGCGAGGAGGCCGGTAACAAGGTGCGCTCGCTACTCGCACGGCAGGGGCGTCCCGGGGGAGTGCTGCGCGTGGCGGTGGTCGGCGGCGGTTGCTCTGGTTTGCAGTACAAACTGGATCTACAGGACGCGCCGGTGCACCGGGACATTCTCGTCGAGGGTTGCGGCATCCGCGTGGTGGTCGATCCGAAAACGGCCCTCTATGTCACCGGCAGCCAGTTGGACTATGCCGACAAGCTGGAGGACGGCGGGTTCAAGGTGAACAATCCCAATGCCGCTAGTACCTGTTCCTGTGGCGAAAGTTTCAGCGCCTGATCGGGGCGGCCAAGTGTTCCGCCGATGATCGATTGCTTCGCACTGCTAAATTTCCCCCGACGCCCTTGGCTCGATCCCGACGCGTTGAAGCAGCGTTTTCACGAGTTGTCCGCCGAGATTCATCCTGATCAGGCGCACGATGCAACTGATGAGGCAAAGGCGGAGTTGCAGCAGCGCTTTACAGAGGTAAACGCCGCGCATCAATGCCTGGGCGATGCGAAGTCGCGCGTACGGCATCTACTTGAACTTGAACTTGGTCAAGCACCGGGTAACGTGAAGTCCATCCCTGGAGAAATGACCGATTGGTTCACCGAGATAGGTGCGGTGTGTCGGGAGGTGGATGCGTTTTTGGTGAAAAAGGAGGCGCAGGATTCGCCATTGCTGCAGGCGGTGTTGATGGGTGAGGGCATCGAGTTGAACGACAAAGTTACTGAGATCCACGGCCGGTTGCAGTCGGAATTGGCCATTCTCGATACCGAGTTGCAGACGCTTGGCCAAGCGTGGGAGGCGCTCGATAGTCAGGCGGAGGGGCGGGTGAACGATTTACCCTTGGCCAAATTGGAGGCGATAGGCCAACGACTTGGCTTCTGGGTAAAGTGGAGTGGCCAGCTTGCGGAGCGATCGAGCCGGCTGATGTTTTGAACTGTCGACGGAGCGCTTTGCTTGACCAGTCGACGCTGCTTGGTCAGGCTGGTGCCGCCTGATCACTTTTTGACATGAAACAACTTTCACATTTGTTGGTGGCGATTGCCTTGGCCGGCGTGATGACAACTCCTGTTTTGGCTGAAAAGGAAAGCGCCAAGCTGGAGAATGGTTTTGTGGCGTTGTTCGACGGCAAGTCGACCAATCAATGGATGAATGCCAGAAGCGGTAAGTTTCCTGAAAAGGGCTGGACGATCGAGGCCGGTTGCCTGAAGCACATGGCCAAGGGTGGTGGCGGTGACATCATTACTAGGAGCACTTACGAGCAGTTCGATTTTCGATTCGAATGGAAAGTGGCCAAGGGCGCGAACAGTGGTGTAAAATATTTCATCATCCGTGAACGCGGATCGCTTGGGCACGAATATCAAGTGCTGGATGATGAGAACCATCCCGACGGAGCGAAAGGAGCCAACCGTCAAACAGCGGCATTTTACGACGTCCTCGATCCAGCAAATAACAAGTCGATAAAGCCGGTGGGAGAATTCAATTCATCGCGCATTCTCGTGAAGGGAAACACCGTGAAGCACTTTTTGAATGGCAAAGTTGTGCTGACTTACAAACTCGGCAGTGACGAACTGAAGGCAGCCATAGCCAAGAGCAAATTCAAAAACTTGAAAGTGTTCGGCCAACGCCTGTCGGGGCATATTTTGCTTCAAGATCACGGCGATGCCGTCTGGTACCGCAATATTCGCATCCGCGATTTGAGTAAGAAATAAACGCTAGTTTTTTCTGATCAAAAAAATCCGTTTGCTGCTTCTGTTACTCATTGAGCTTGGCAGTTATTTTTATCCAGCGGTTTTAACTTCACCAGCGGGGCGAGCGTCGGCCTTGAGGGCCTTGTCGAAAGCCAAGGCGCGTTTGTAGAGCCGTTGAACGATCTTTTGGTTTGCCGCTGCGACGTCTGTCGTTTCGCCGATGTCTTTGGTCAAGTTATAAAGTGTTAGCGTCGGTTTGGTTCCTTCTTTTTGCTGTTTCTTGTTTCCACCTCCAATATGGAGTTTCCAATCGCCACTGCGGACCGCACGCAGGCCGGCGCCGCGATAGTAGTAAAACTGTTTGTGCGGGCTCTTGGCTCCTTCCCTGCCGGACATTAACCGCCAGATATTTTTGCCATCTATCTTGCGCTTGGGAAGTTCGGCTTTGGCAAGCCTGGCAAAGGTCGGGAGAATGTCGCATGCGGCGGCAACTTCGCCGCAATCGGAGCCTGCCGGGATTTTGCCGGGCCAGCGCATGATGGTCGGCACGCGCATGCCTCCCTCCCATGTGCTGAATTTTGCACCACGTAACGGCAACGCCGAGCCGCCGTGATGGCGTAGTTTGAGATGCCACGGGCCATTGTCGCTCGTGAAGATGACGAGTGTATTGTCATCGACGCCGGTCTCTCTCAGCGTTTTTAAAATCTGGCCGATCGAATAATCAATCTCTTCGATCGTGCGGATGTAGGCTTTCTTTGGATCCTTCGTGTAAAACTTGTCCGACACAAAAAGCGGGATGTGCGGCATGGTGTGCGGCATGTAGAGAAAGAAAGGTTTGTCTTTGTTGCTACGGATGAATTGCTGGGCCTCTTGGGTGTAGCGTTCGATGATCGTGTTTTGATTCACAGGGCGTTCGATGACTTTGGTGTTACGAAGCAGCGGGACGTTCCATGGGGAGATATCTCGCTCGATCCAGGCACGGTCCAGGTTGCGATCCTTGCCCTTCACGCCGTCCATGTCGTTGGAGTAAGGGATGCCGAAGTAGCTGTCGAAACCGTGGTTGGTCGGCAGGAATTCTGGAAGGTGGCCAATGTGCCATTTGCCCACGGCGGCGGTGGCATAGCCCTTGGTTTTGAGAATCTCAGCAATGGTGGTTTCCTCGGGGTTCAGGCCGATTTTGTGGCGTGGAAACAAAACACCGGTGATACCCACTCGCGGTGGGTAGCAGCCGGTCATCAACCCGGCGCGGGACGGCGAGCAAACAGGGGCAAGCGAGTAAAAGTCGGTGAACTTCATTCCTTCGTTGGCCATGTTGTCCAGATTCGGGGTCTTGATGGTCTTTGAACCGAAAACACCGACATCCTGATAGCCCTGGTCGTCCATGAAAATGAGGACGAAGTTTGGAGTGCGCCCGGCCTCGGTGGCTGAGGTTATAGCGAAGCTGGCAGTGAGGCAGAGTAAGCCTTTGGCCAATCGGTTGAGTGTGCAAAACTGAGACATGGTTTGGATGTGGTAACAGTAAACAAGGCTAGGCGTGGAGACAAGCAATGCTTGGTTTTGCTCGTCGTAGCTTTTGGTTTGAGATACACCACCCGCACCGATGAGCAAATCGAGCGCACCAAAAATCGAGAAATGGCCCTTCATCGCCGGGGACGTAGCTCTCCTGATGATGGCTTGGTTGGTTTACTACCACTCCGAGGCAGGATTTGACGGGCTGGAGGCGTTTTGGTGTTTTGCCTGTGTTGCGGCAGGAGCGTGGATCATGGTGCTGCCGTTCCTCAGGGAATTCCAGGCTCAGGCTGACCTGACCGAGGCAAAGGAACTTGCTGCCTCGGTTGAGAAAATCTCCTCTGTCGATGCCATTGCCAAGCAGATCGAGAGTGCCACCGAGCAGTGGCTTCATGTCGAGGACCGGGCCAATGAGATTAACGCCGCCTCGCGGGAGATCGCCGGCAAGATCAATGCCGAGGCGCGTGAATTCACCGAGTTTCTGCAGAAGGCCAACGACACGGAGAAGAATCATCTGCGGCTTGAGGTGGACAAGCTCAACCGGGCGCAGGGCGAATGGGTGAAGGTGGTCACTGGGATGCTGGATCACGTGTTTGCGCTCAACCAAGCAGGTCGACAGTCCGGGCAGGACAAATTGGTGCGGCAGTTGAATAACTTTCAGGCCGCCTGCCGGGATGTGGCCCGCAGGGTGGGGGTGATCACTCATGAACCGAAGCCGGAGGAGGACTTCGACGCCGGAAAACATCAACTACGCGATCCGGAGGCGGAACCGGAGGACGGGGTGAAGATCATTGGCATCGCCGCGCAAGGATTGTCCCACCAGGGGCAGTTGCTGCGCAAGACGGTCGTGGTGATTGAGGGGGAGGAGGAGCTTGGTCAATCGCCATCTGATGCCGGCAAAACCGAGCCCAAGTCGAAAGCCAAATCCAAGGCGAAGAAGGAACAGTGATTGCTATCAGTTGCGTCTCGCGGCGCCCTGCATGTTAAGCATCATCTGCGCTTTTTTATCACCGTTCTCAGCGGCTTCAATCATGGCTTTTTGGACATTAACACTAGCCTCGCTGACGACCATGAACTGGTCCACGCTCAAATTGGCGCCGTTTGCCTTCAGTTGGTTGATGCTTTGAATCGCCAATGGATAGTTCCCTTGATCGAGTGCATCGCTGGCGGTCTTAGCCAGCTTCTTTAGATCGAGATCAGCATTCTCGAAATAAGAGATCAGGTCGCTAGCCGATTCTTCAGCGGTATCCGCCTGCAGGGCCTCTTCCGTGCTCCCTCCGCAGCCAATCAGTAGAAGACCAAGAGAAATGGTTACAGTTGAAATCTTTAGCCTTTGCATCATCCGGCCTTATCAAACTGCGTTAACGCTAGCGACGATCATTTGGACTGCACCACCAGCGATTCCCACCTCTTGGTTTCGACTTGGTTTCCTGCGCCCAAATTTTGTGTTTGACGAACTCAACGTGGCTATCGAGGAACGCGGCGACAAACCCAAATTTATGCCGCTTAGCCACCGGTTCATTCGCACGGCTGGTTGCGTTGTCGTACGCGCCCGCATCGTTGCTGCTTGCTTCCCAGTAAACCACGTCCCCAGGTTGAAACTGATTTACCTGGTAAGTTGCCCCCTGTCTTCGAGGATTGAGCCCGCAGGTGTACTCGCAGTAGGCGCCATTCATTATGTAACTGGACACCTGGTTTTCACGGCTCTTGAACATAGAGTGCGTTCGGTTCTTGACGATATAATCCAAAGAGCATTTCAGGACGTTGCTGTTGTTATGGTAGTTCCACAACTGACTCTCATGAACCAAATCGCGCGCCGGACGACCATTGGCGCGGCGGGTGTAGGCCCAGTTGGGCAACCCAATCGTACCGGAACACCATCCCGGGTAGGGCATGTATTCATCGTTGTCATTCAGATACATGGCGGAGGCAATACTGATCTGCTTGAAGTTGTTTATGCAATTGGTTCGCTGGGCCTGTTCCTTGGCTTTCGCCAGTGCCGGGAGTAGCAGGGAGGCCAGGATGGCGATGATGGCAATGACGACCAGCAGTTCAATGAGAGTGAATCCCAGCCCGCGTTTGTGTAGAGTTTTCATGGTTTGTTCCGGTGGTTGGCTGAACCTTCACCGATTGGCCCATTTTTGCAATCCCATTTTGCAGTTCTTGACAGTTGCCCAAAACTGACTGACGGTGGACGCCGAGTTGGTTGTGGGAATTGCGCCAGCAAAACTTTATGTGGCGGATTTGGGGAAGCGGGCCGTGGTGCGCATTTCGGGCCGCGCAAACTGCCTTTCAAGCGTCCCTTTCAAGCGGGTCATCAACGGTTTGGTCGAACGCGGCCGCCAGGCTTTCACGCTCGACTTGAGCGACTGCCAGCTCATGGATAGCACGTTCCTTGGGGTGTTGGTCGGGCTGAACCGCACGCTTGGTCAGGCGGGGTCGACCGGTGGGTTTTCACTTTACCAACCAACGGAACCGGTTCGCGTCCTTCTCGACAACCTGGGCATCCTCGAGTTGTTCGGTACGACCGATTCGCTTGGCCAAGCGGGTACTGCCGAATCGGTGGAGCAGGTTGTAGTGCTGGACAAAACCGATCTCACGCGGACCAGCCTGGATGCACACCAGACCCTCATCGACGCCAACCCGGGGAACGAGGCCAGGTTCAAGGAGGTCACCCGGTTCCTCGAGGAGGATTTGAAGCAGCAAGAGGCTGCCGATTCATCGGACTAAATTTTCAGTCGGTGATATTGGCCGACGGCCGGCTGTGTCAGGGTGACAGTCTTGCCGTTTGGCCAACGGACCACCAATTGATCAACCACCTGGTTTTTTCCCAAGCCGAAGTGGGCCGTCGCAGGATGCTGCGCGGTGAACGAGTCGCCGGTGACGACCTGACGCACATCATTGCGGTTGCCGGTGTGTAGTTGAATGGTTGCCCCGTTAGCTGGCAGTCCGGGTTGATCGGGAATGTGCAGGCCAATCCAGTTGCCTTTGGTTTGGATCTGGTTGCGCATAACAAATAACCGTTGTTGTCTTTCCTTGGCATCGAACTGGACGACGAGCAGGTCTGGCCGGCCGTCGACATCCACATCAGTCAGCACCACTGAACGGGCATCGAACTCAAATGCCGTGCCCAAAAGGAATGCCACGTTGCTGAAGCCCTTGTTGTTGCGGTTTAGGAACAGGTGGTTGTGCTCGAATCCGTTCCACGAATAGTTCGAGCCGAGCCCCTGCAGTGTGCCGGAGAAAAAAGTGTCCAGCGTTTCGTTCGGTTTGGAGGTGCCGGTGTACACATCGTGACACCAAAACCGGGTGCAGTAGTCGAGTGCCGAGTTGCCACTCAGGTGCCCGTTGGCGATGTAGAGATCCAGGTCGCCGTCGTTGTCGAAGTCCCCTGAACCACAGCCCCATGCCCAGCCGGTGCGGGCCACGTCAGCGCTGAAGTCCGGTTGGTGAAAGCCGGTCTTGCCGCCGAGATATAGCCGGTTGCCGTAGGTCATCGGTGCGCGCATGGCGTCGATTTTTTCAAAACCTTCTCGACCCAATCCAAGCCGGTCGAGTCGCCGTGCCGTGGTGGAACTCATGCCGACCATGTAGATGTCCAGTGCACCGTCCCCGTTAAAGTCGTTCACGGCGTGTGACATCCCGAAACCGTGTCGTTGCTTAACCCACTGATCCGTCACGTCAGTGAATTTCCCCTGGCCGTCATTGCTGTAAAGATCGATCCCTGAGAAGTCACAAACGGCAAACAGATCGAGATCATGGTCTCCGTCGAGGTCGGCGAACGAGGCGCTGTAAGTTCGGCGGTTTCGCTTGGTTGCGAGTCCTGCCGACTCGGTGCCATCGGTGAACTGGCCCACGCCGTCGTTTAGCAGGAGGGTGTCTGGATAGCCGTCGTTGGCGTCGTAGTAGGGGGTCGGCATCGAGCCGCGGAGGTACGGTTGTTTCCATTGGCCGACGAAGAGATCGAGGTCGCCGTCAAGGTCGATATCCGCCGCGGTCATCGTGTGCGGGTTTTCGTACTTGCCGTGAAAACATACACTCGGCTTGGCGGTAAATTGTCCGACGGCGTTGCCCGTCCAGAGTCGCAACAGGCCGTCCTCTTTTCCGGTCGAGACGAAGTCCAAATGGCCGTCACCGTTGAAGTCGGATAAAATCCCCGCTTCGCCAAGTGGCATGATGGGATTCTCGAGCATTGGTTTGTGTTGGAACTGGCCATTACCCTGGTTCCAGTAAACGAGATTGCAACCGGCAAGGATAATCTCCGGTAGGCTGTCCTGGTTCAGGTCATACACGATCACCGGACTCACGCGTGGGTATAGCTTGGCGTCGACTTTTTTTGGATCGATCTGCAGCAACTCAGCGAACGCAGGCTTACCGGTATAGTCCGTAATCGATGTGTCCTGAACCTTGATCGTCCCGGGAATGCGCAGGCCGGAGTTGGTCTTGTGCGGCGTCCATGTGACCTCGAGTTGGCCTTTGACGATGGCACGTCGTTTGGTGCTCGCGTTTGAGGAATGGATCTCGAACGAGACGACGGACTGTGGTGCCTGGCCGTTTTTTCCCGGCCGAAATTCGGAATGGTGCCACTCGGTTTGGATGATCCTCCATCCCTCTGCTTCCAGTTTGTTCAACTGCGCAAGGTAACCGGCATGATCAGTCGAGATCGGCTCACCGTTGAGCGTTGCCTGGCGTATCCCGGACATGCCCAAGTTCACAGGTTTCCACTCAGAGGGCATTGGGAACTCCAGCCGGACGAAGGGAAATTGGCGTAACACCTTGAACGGCTCGGTTGAGCGCAGGCGATCCCACAGCGCGACAAAGGCGCTCTCGTAGGCCTGCGCATCGACCTCGTGGCGAAAAACCGTTTGGTCGAACCGAACCTGCTCTTCAGCCAATGCTTGGAGCGCTGGTTGGTTCGGCTCGGTAATTCCTTTGGGTTCTGTGGTTTGATTACTTGGTTGTGGTGGTTTGGCGGTTTGCTCCACGGCCGGTTCGCTCATGCCACAGCCGAGCATGCAGATGCAACAGATCAGAACGGCGCAATGTCTCACCTTCTTGGCGATGGATCGGATTGGGTGTTTAAGTTGCACCGGGGAGGAAAACTACAGGGACTGAACATTGCGGACAATCTCGAAAGAGTTTCAGAACTCCCCTCCGCGCTTGGCCAAGCGGGGGGGCTACACCGGCTTGATGGAGGGGTCGGGGAGGGGGGAGTCGATGGACTGGGCGTAGGTAAGGGCAATGGCCAGGGCATCGGCGGCATCGGGTTCCGGTAGTTTGGGCAGGGCCAGTCTCGTTTGCACCATTTTGGCGACAGCCTCCTTTTGTGCAGCGCCGTAGCCAACGATGGCCTGCTTGACCTTGCGCGGCGCGATTTCGAACACGTCCAGCTCGGCTCTGGCCAAGGTGGCCAATGCCGCTCCTCTCGCTTGGCCCATTACGAGGGCAGTTCGGATATTTTGCGCGTAGAAAAGGCCTTCCACAGCGGCGATGGTGGGCCTGGTTTTTTGCAGAATATCCTCGAGCGTTTCAGAAATCTTGCGCATGCACCGGGAGAGCGGCCAATCGGCGGGGCAGCGGATGGTACCCTGGCTGAGAGTGGTCGGGATGGCCTGGGCGGTGTCGATGACGCCGTAGCCGGTGCCGCGGAGCGAGGGATCGATGCCGAGGATGATCTGCGGGCCGTCGCCGGCTGGCTTGGCTGGATCAGCTTGAGCGGTGTCTTTCCCGCTGGCGATGCGCTGCTGCATGGCGGCGAGTTGTTGCGGCGTGATGCCCACTGGGTGTGCAATAAAAAACCCCGGCCCGAAAGTCGAGGCCGGGGTTTATGAAAAGAGCCGTGGTGATTTAGTCCCTGGGGAGCTGGGTGAAGATATCGCGGTAAAAATCGGGATGACTTTCCCATGTTTGCGCAGTGATGAAGTTTCCATCGACCACGCTTTGTTTGTTCATCCACTTGGCTCCGGCCTGCTCGACCTCAAAGCGGATATTGCAGTAGCTGGTGAGCCTGCGGCCTTTGGCAATGCCCGCGGCGATCAGAATCTGGATCCCGTGGCAGATGGAAAAAATCCATTTGCCCTGCTTGTCGAAGGCCCGAACGAGCTTCAGCAGCTTGTCGTTGTGGCGGAGAAACTCCGGTGCGCGGCCGCCGATCAACAGGATGGCGGCGTAACTCGTTGCCTTAGCCTGGTCAAGTGCGATGTCCGCCTCGATGAGGTAGCCGGGGCGCTCAATGTAGGTGTTCCAGCCGGGCTCGAAGTCGTGGATGACGCCGTGCAGCCGCTTTTTTTTAGAGGCCCCAATGTGAGCCGTCCAGCCTGCCTCCTCGAAGCGGTGTTTCGCATAGAGAATCTCGTACGACTCACCGGAATCATCGGTAACAATCAGGATTTTTTTTTGGCGCGCCATCAGTTGGCGGCGGAATCAGTTATCGTACTTTGCACCCTGGTCGATCCAGGCGCGCACGAGACCGATCTGCTCCTTGTTCAGCTTCGGATAATCTTTTTTGCCTTCCGGCGGCATCTCGTAGTCAACCACCTGATAGGAGATGTAGTAGGTCAGGGGACTCTTGTCGCTTTTGCCGGGGATGATGGCCACGCCCTCGGAGCCGCCCTTGAGCGCCAGTTCCCGAGTATCAACGCGAAACTTGCCCTTGGGGCGCTTCTTTGGCCCGTGACAGTTGACACAGCTCTTCTCGAATAACGGCTTGATGTCCTTTTTGTAGCTGACCGTTTTCTTGGCTGCGGAAGGCAGCTTGGTCGCCAAGCTAGCCATCTGGGCCTTGAGGTCATCAATCTCCACGGGCTCGGCGTTCGCGTTTTGCGACGCGGCAAACCCACCAACGAGCATGAATGTGATGATATATTTCAACATGACAAAAAAATTCTTCCGCGGACTCATGGCAGGCGCGAAATGCCGGGTGTTTTACTGAAGTCGTCCTCCCAAGTCAACCAAGGTCGTTTTGGACGCGCGGCTACATGCCCTTGTTCAAAGGCGGCGCTTAGGCACAAGTCAGTCCACGGTGCGAGCCCGGTAAAAGCGTTGCGTGTGGCCGCGGGTATCAATCAAAACTTCCTTCCATGTGTCTTCTAGCTTGGTTGTCTCGATTGAAGTCCAGTTCGTGAGGTCATCAGAAGCTTCGACGGTGTAATTCGTCGTTGCGTTGCCGCCCAGTCGCAGCTTTGCGCGGCCGTTGATCAGCGAGCCCGCCCATTCAAGGGTTGGCGGGGTTTCGGGCATTTCGTCTCTAATTTCCGCCGTGATTCGGTACTCGTCAAAAACCATGTAGTTGTCGCCAGGGGCCTCCGGGTTTCGAATGATCCACGACGGGCCCAGGTCGCCGAATGTCAGCGCGGCCCCGGTTGTGGTCAGTTTCTTGCTATCCACGAGAACCTCCTCGCCGACGGATACCGTCCAACTGTTGGAGGCGAAATCCATGACGAATTTCAACTCGTAGACAGCATCGTGTTCAAATCCGTATTCGGTGGGTAAAAAAACGTCGTCATCGAGGGCGTAGTTGATGCTATTTGTCTCATTGTCGAAGTCGAGCGTGACCATTCGTTGTACATCGCTGTTGTAGACGGTCCAGCGGAAATCGTCACGCTGGCTGTTGGTAGAATCGACGATCATCATGAGGACCGAAAAGGTTATTATCTTTTCTGTTACCTCGATTCCTTCGATTGGACGCCAAAGACTGACGAAATACTCGCTACTCTTTTCTGGCGGCCAAAACCCGATGTAGCCTTGCTGGCCTAGGTCTTCGATGTAATCCCGTATCAGGCCGTTGCCGCCGGTTGGGGTGATGCCGTCGTTGCCTTCACCATGCCACCCGTCTTGGCCGATGAGGGTGAACTCCATGTTGTAATCCTGCTCTGACTCGAAGCCGGTGTAGTACACGGTTCGCTCTTGGCCAAGTGCGCACGTCGCCAAGCCAAACCAAATCGTCAGCCAACAGGTGCCGATGACGCACTTGGTTTCCCACCTCATTCCTGGATGCGACTCAAATCCTTGTTAACGCGGATCTTTACCACCGCCGGATGAATTGGATGAACCCGACGATCCCGATGATCTAGAGGATCCAGAGGAACTCGATGACGAGGATGGAGAAGAACTTCGACTCGGTGAGGAATAGCTTCGGGACGGAGCCGAATAGGACCGACTGGGAGCTGAACGTGCAGGCGGCCTGTAACTGCGCGAGGGTGCAGGGCGGGATTGTCTCGGTGCCGAATAACTGCGCGTCGGAGGTTTGTAACTCGGGGCGACCGAACGTGAGCTTGGGCGCTGTGAAGGTTGCGAGGAATACCTGGGGGCCACCGGGCGTTGCGGCGATCGAGGTGCGCTGTATGAGGGAGCAGCGGGGCGCTGCTGCCATGCAGGGTTAGAGGTGGCCGAGCTTCGCGTTGAAGGTGTCACCAGTCGCGAGGTGGCCGATGGGCCGGGTTTGCGGGTGATGTTCACTTTCGGCGAATAGCGGCTGTAGGTCTTGCGTGCGCTTGGCTTTGACGGCGTGGCACGGCTTCTACTCGGCGCGCTGAAGGTGGAATTCAGCGTTCGGCTGCTGTTCGCGTTTGGCTTGGCAGACGTGCTGGCACTGCGGCTGGACTTGGTGGAGCCTGCGCGGCTGGGCGATGCGGCAACCGCACCGCTGTTGAGGGAGCGGCTATTGCTGCCACTAGGGAGGCTGTAGCTCCGACCAAGCGGCCGCGTGAGCGTCCCAGGTGTCAGTCTACTTTTGATTTTACTCTGGTTGGCTACGGAGGTGCCGTTCCCGTACTGCTTCAATAATTTCTGGTCGGCCTCCGGTTTGTCTGCCGTGGAATCACCCGGGGTCGGATTCTTGGTTACCGGTGTGCGACCACCCGGTTTTTCACCGGGCGTATCCGGCGGGGTGGGCACCTCTGGACGATAGACCGCCATGGTTTTTCCGTTGGCATCAATCTGCCCGATACGGGCGATGCTTTCGACCTCGAGGTCCAATTCGCGAACACGCATTTTCTGCACCGGTTCGCGCGTTTTCTCGGCGATCACGGCCGGTGGAATGCCGGCGTTGACGATCGTGGTGTTGTTCTCGGTGACATAATTATTCACGACCGTCGTCTCGTTGTGGACGATCGCCACCCGGTTGTCCGCCACCCGGTGGCGGTGCAGCCGGCGATGGCGCAAATGCGCATAGTCGCAGTAGGTGAACCAGCCATGTCCAAGCCCAAAGCCGAAGCTGAACCCAACGTGTGTGCCGCCCCATGAGTACCCGATGCCATGCACATAACTGCAGCCCGGTGGCAGCGGCGCCCAGCCGCAATAAAGATTATTGGAGCGCCACATCACCCAGGCGGGGCTCCACGTGTAACCGGGTACCCAGTACCAACCGTGAAGGCTGGAGCGGTTCCAGCGTCCGTAGTGGAACGGCGCCCAGCCCCAGCTGTAGTACGAGTGCCAATACCANCCGACGTCACTGTAAATCCAGCGTCCGCCCTGGCGGTACGGGCGCCAACTGGCATCGACCATGGCCGCGGTTGGTCGCCACACCCATCCATGTGAGCTGTCGTAAATCCAGTCGCCGTAAGGGTCGAGTGCGCCGTAATAATGGTTGTTGACCACTGGTGGGCTGTTTGCCGGGGGCGGTGTCGGGGGCGGTGTGCTGGCCAACGGTTCTCCCGTCACCCTGGCCGGCTCGATCGGCACTCCCTCGTTTTCTTCCACCTCCTGTGCGGCATCCCCTTGGCGAATCATCAGCGCCACCACGTTTTCAGGGACGCCAAGGTCGTTCAGGAAGATAATCGTCTCCGGCGCGATTCGGCGGGTCAGTGGGTTTTGCTCAACGTAGGCCAGAAGTGCCTCGTCGCCCACTCCGCGCTTGGCCATGTCCACCACGTCGGCGAGCTCGGAGTGCAAATCCACCGTGCTGGCTGCTGGGGGCGTTGGGGCGATCTGCGGAACCGGCTCCGGCTTGGACTCTGTCGGGGCCGGGGGCGCCTCCGGGGTGGGTGGCGCTGGGGCGTCAAACTGCGACAGGTCGGGCGGCGGGCCCACTGTGGCGGGGGGGTGATTGTAAACGCGAGGGCCCTTCGACTTCCGCTCGCATCCGGCGGCCAATGCCACGGTCAGCATTAGGCTGCATGCCATCAGATTATGAATGTTTGCCTTCATTTTTCCAGACGGTTTGCGCCATAATCGCGCTCTATCAGATAGACTCCTGTCGTTAACCGACTATTCACCAAACCTTTGCCGGCTGGGCTGCAGGATAGCACTATAATATCTGGACGCAACTATCAAAACGTGGGTTCCTTCCGGCTTGCGTTGGCGTCTGGGCAGGCGGAGAGTTGGGGTATGCGCGCAAATCAAATTCGTCTGTGGTTGAGTGTTGCGATGTTGACCGTTGGCATTGTCGGGGGTTACGCCGAGGAGCAGGCCGCCAAGCCGGAAACTCCGGAGGCACGGAAGGCGCGCTTGTTCAAGAAGTTTGAGTCGACAATGAGCAACGCCGTATTGACCGGTCAGTTCACCGTCGTTGGCAAGGAGGCGCCACCGCGCAAGGAGTCGTACACCATTCTCTCGATCCGGAAAATGCCGCAGGGAGACTTATGGGTGTTCACTGCGCGCATCAAGTACGGCGAACGCGATATGACGTTACCGATGCCGATCCCTGTCAAGTGGGCCGGCGACACGCCGGTCATCTCGCTCGACAACCTAACCTTCCCCGGCTTGGGTACCTTCAGCGCGCACGTGGTGATCGACGGCAGCAAATATGCCGGCACATGGGCGCACGGCAAGGTGGGCGGCCACATGTATGGCACCATTGTGCCGGCGAAACCCAAACCGAAACCGGCTGCGCCAAAGTCTTCCGAGAAGGCGGAGTAATCCACTCGCCGCCGCATGGAGCCAAAGTCGTTTACCAAACCGAAGCCTCGCGCGGGGCGTGCTTGGCTCTTGCGCCTTTCGTTGATGGTGTGCGTGCCAGCGCTGCTGCTGGGAGTAGCTGAGGGTATTCTGCGTCTGGCCGGCTTCGGGCATTCCTCTTCGTTCTTTGTCTCGTCACCGCATCACGTGGAAGGCGAGTTGATTGAGAACGCCAAGTTTGCGTGGCGCTTCCTGCCACCAACACTTGCGCGGGCATCGCAGCCGACACTGATTCACCCTGATAAATCGCCCGGCACAATCCGAGTGTTTGTGTTTGGTGAATCGGCGGCTGAGGGCGATCCCGAGCCGACGTTTGGCATGCCGCGCCTGTTGGAGGTACTGCTCGAGGACCGGTTTTCCGGGCGCGATTTCGAGGTCATCAATGCCTCGGTCACTGCCATTAATTCCCACGCCATCCTGCCGATCACTCGGGAATGCGCCGGTCTGGACGGCGATTTCTGGGTGATCTACATCGGGCACAACGAGGTGATGGGGCCGTTCGGCGCGGGTACTGTTTTTGGCCAAAAAACCCCACCATTGGCCGCTTTAAGGCTCGGATTGAGCCTCAAGCGGTTCCGGCTTGGGCAATGGATCGCGAGCTTCGATAAATTGAGCAGTGGCGACGACAGTACGCAGTGGAAGGGCATGGGAATGTTTCTGGATCAGCAGCTACGCGCTTCTGATCCACAACTCAATTG
>JAKUOU010000040.1 GCA_022451065.1 Pedosphaera sp.
CAAAGGAGTCGCACTTGCCCTGCCCTATGCCATATGGCTGTACCTCGCGATTGAGCAACTCCCACTCGCCGCGGAGGAGGCGACCGATGTTAAAAAAGACATGCCAAAGGGTATCATTCTGGGATTAGTAACCTTGATTATCACCGGCCTGGGGGTGGTTTTTCTTAACGTCGGAATCGGCGAGGGAGCGAAGTTCTTTGGTAGTGAAACAGAAGATCCATTACTGGAGGGATACAAGGTTGTATTTGGCGAAGGCCCTGCAACCAAGTTCCTCGGCCTACTGGCAGTGGCCGGATTAATTGCAAGTTTTCACACGATCATCTTTGCCTATGGCAGAAACATCTATTCACTTTCACGGGCCGGTTACTTTCCCAAATGGCTGTCTGTCACCGGCGAAAAACGAAAAACACCCCATGTAGCCCTTATATCCGGGGGTGTTGTTGGGTTTTTAATTTTGTTGACCATGTTTTTTACCGGTGGAGCGGATGCAGCGTTCGGCAAGACGATTCTTTCCATGGCAGTATTTGGAGCTGTTATTGCTTACGCCATGCAATGCCTGGCATTCATTATACTCCGGGTAAAGCATCCCGATATTGAAAGACCCTACCGAAGTCCATTGGGAATACCTGGTGCGGCCATCGCACTCATCATATCACTCGCGACACTATATTTTTTGTTTTTGATTCCAGAAAACCTCTACGGAGTTGTTGGAATGGCGATCTGGTTTCTTGTTGGAGTAATTTACTTTGCTGCATACGGAAGGCATCGCTTGGTGTTTTCGCCGGAGGAGCAATTCGCTTTAAACCAGATTAATGAGTCGTCCAGTGAGTTGAAAGCTGAGGAACCCGAATAATGGGCAAACCACTTTTGAAAAAAAGTGTTAAAAGACTCAGCCTAATCGCGTTGTTTGCACTTGGCCAAGTGGTGGCAGCAAAACAGCCGAATGAGTCGAAGGTGACGTTGATCGACGGCAGCTGGAACCCCGGCGAAGCCGGGCCAGTGACCACACAGGCTAATCCGCTCAACCGGCCATTCGGAGTCGATTTCGATTCAAAAGGCCGCATGTGGATCGTCGAGTTGGAGGGAGGCCGTGTGCATCGCTTGGCCAACGGTGTTCGCAAACAGGTTGGCGGAGACGGCAGCAAAAGTTACCGGGGCGACGGCGGTTCGCTTGGCCATGCGACCTTCAACGGCATGCACAATCTGGCCATTGCGCCGGATGACTCGGTGTACATTGCCGATAGCTGGAATCACTGCATCCGGCGAGTTGATGCCAAGGGGCGAATCACCACGTACGCTGGGAGGGGTAAAGCCGGTTTCAGCGGGGACGGCGGTCCGGCGGCCAAGGCCCAGTTCAATTATATCATGTGTATTACATTGAACAACAATGGTGACAAACTGTACGTGGCCGACCTTAAAAACCGCCGCATCCGTGAGATCGACCTCAAGTCCGACAAGGTTCGAACGATCGCCGGCAACGGCCAAAGGGGTGTTCCAAAGGACGGTACCAAGGCGACGGAGGCTCCATTGGTTGACCCACGCGCGGTTTGCAGCGACACCGCAGGGAATGTGTATGTGCTTGAGCGCGGAGGACACGCGCTCAGGGTGGTGCGGCTGGATGGCCGGATTTACACCGTCGCCGGCAACGGGGAAAAAGGTAACAGCGATGGCGGGGGTTCAGCCGCGCGATTTAACGGGCCTAAACATATTTGTGCCGATCCGGCGGGAAATATTTACGTCGCTGATGATGTAAATCATTTGATTCGCAAGTACGAACCGGAAACCGGAGAGGTATCAACCGTACTTGGCCGCGGGAAGGTAAAACTCTCAAAGCCGCACGGGGTAACCTGGGAGAAGGGCAAATTGTATGTCGTCGATTCCAGTAACCATCGGATACTCCGGGTGGAGTGAGGAAACAAATAAAATTCTGAGCATGTGCGCTACATCAAACTCAACCGTCCCGGTGCCTAGCCAAGGTTCACTCGTTGGCCGCCCCTGGTGTGGCCGCCCCCTCGCTGAAATCGCCTTTGGCGTCCGGTAGGCGGCGGTATGCCGAGTCGGGGCCAAGCTTGGCAAAGTTCACTTCGTCGAGGATCGAATTGCCGGCGTTGTCGCTGTCGATGAGCTGGATCGTCTCGCCATCCTTAGCCAACTTGAAGTTGGCGTGCAGGCCCTCCTTGGCTTTGCCGTCTTCGTCAGCCCAAACAACCAATCGCCCACCCGCCACAATTTTGGTGCCTTTAGGAAACTTCCATTTGCGCGGATTCTTTTTGCTATCGGTCAGGAATTTACCGGATAAGTCGACCTCACTGTCGGAGGTGTTCGCGATCTCGATGTAGTCGTCAAAGTCGCCCTGCGGATCCTGGGCCGCCGCCTGGTTTTCGGAAACAACCTCGTTGATTGTCAGAGAGGATTGGCTGGCCTTGGGAGCCTTCACGCGGAAGGTCAGAGGCTTGGCCTCGGCATGGGCCGGATAAAAATCGGAGGTCATCTCCGCCCCAACAGAACGGGCCTCGACGTAGTAGCGAATCTTTTTGCCGGCGAGCTGTGCCGGGATGTTTGCGGTAAACACGCCGACATCCGCTTGGCCATCGGACTGCATCGCCGTCTGCTTGTACGGCTCGTTTTTGCCGTCGGCGAACCAGAGAACGATCGTCTTTGCCATGGTTTCGCCGGTCGTTTTGGCGGCGATGCGGGTCGAATCGGTTGACTTGGCTTCGTCGAGTTCAGTCACCGAGACAATCTTCGGCGCCGGGAGATTCACCTCGGGATGGTTCAGCAGAAACTCTCGGCGGCCCATGGTGAACGGCTTGAGGCCGAGCTTGGTGCGTCGCCCGTCGGAGCTTGTTTGAATGATCCCTTTTTCAAACGCCTCAGATGAACTGTGTTTGCGGACGTCCTTTTTGACCTCGTCCCTGATTAGGGCTGCGTACCCTTCGACGAGCGGGCCGATTTTGTCCCAGGTGATCCACTCCTCGGTGATTGTCTTGAGGTGGTGCCGATAGCGTGCCTTAAAGTGCGGCACTTGGAACAGCTTGTACATGAGTGGACGGTCTGGGTTGTCGGCATTGTAAAATGGCTCAAGCTCTGGCCCGCTCAAACCGGATGGCATTCCGGGGCCGCCCGGGATGTTCATCACCTCGTTGCCGTCGTGCTGCAACAAATGGAAGCGTCCATCCGGATCGAGGTACAGGTTGTAATCGCTTCCTCGGGTGAAATACCCCTCATCCTGAAAAACGCACTCGAGTGCCAATGACCACATAGCGCTGTCGATATCAAAGCGTCCATTTAATTTTGCTGCCAATTCTTCGACCGGGGTTTCATCAAGCAGCTTCGTGAACTGCTCCAATTCCTTCCAAGCCTCTCCTTTGCCCTCCGTGCGTTGTTGAAAGCCAGTGTAATCTTCCTTTTTCTCTCCCGGATAACGCAGATTGCCACGGCCACCACCGCCTGCACCAATCTTCCAGCGCACACCGTCTCGTGTGCCGAAGTTGTCCTCGAGGAAATCCTTGTTGTACTGCTGGATGTGCGAGTAGACGCCCCAGCTTTCGCCGTTAATCACCACCTTGACAAAATTGCCCTTGAACGCTGGGATGTAATTACGTGCCACGTGTGAATAGATGACCTCGCGCATAAACGTCGGGTCCGAGTTGCTGTTCAGCAGGTTGAGTGTCTTATAGCCGAGCAGCCTTTGATCGCTGTGTTTGTGATCGAGGTAGAGATTCATCGACCGTTTCAAACCGGGTGCCACCGAGAAATACGAAGAGTTACCGCGAAACTTCAGGCCAACGTTCTTGTAGAGTTTGCCGTCTACGGTCAAGTCAGCGGGCACGGCAACGTCAGTCCGGTAAAAGGCCTCCATCTCCTCCTTCCACTCGTTATCCTTGAACGTGATGAACAACGTGCGGAGCGTGCCCTCGTCGTAAAGCTTGGTACCGAGATCCTTGTCATTGCCCGGCTCTAGCCGCTCAGCTTTTGAAAAGTCGCGGGGTTCGGGGGCGGGACGACCTCTGCCGTCCCTCGAATCAGGACGGGCTCCGCGATCGCCGCGAGATGACGGCCTGCCGCCACGGTCCCCGTCTGGGCGGGACGGCCTGCCTCGGCGCTGACCTCGATCGCCGCCGCCATCGCCACTGCGTTGTTCGTCCACGTACTTTCTCGCAGCGGAACGCTCAGCTTTGTCGAGAATGCCATCATCATCCTTGTCAAACTTCGGGATCAACTCGA
This sequence comes from Pedosphaera sp., assembly GCA_022451065.1. Classification (GTDB taxonomy): domain Bacteria; phylum Verrucomicrobiota; class Verrucomicrobiia; order Limisphaerales; family UBA1096; genus UBA1096. The sequence goes on from JAKUOU010000040.1 coordinate 4,228, forward strand.
TTCGTTGCCCTCGTCGGGAACCTCCCCTGCCCCCGCCTCCCCGACCCCCGCGATCAGGCGGCGGGCCTGCTGTACGACCGCTGGCATCCGGTGGTCCACCGGGTCGACCCCTTTCATTGGAAAAGGCATTGGGACCACCGCCACTCCGAAACGACTCCCGAGCGGCTTCACGCTCTTCCTCATCCAGTTGACCATCCTTGTTTTTATCAAAGCGCTCAAGAATCTGTTTGCGCTGCGCCTCGCGGTCCGGGCGTTCACCACGTCCCGGTCGGTCGGCGGGTTGTGCAGTGAGATTGGAATTCGTAGAGGCGACAAGGCCAAATGCGAGAATTAATTGAAAAGATGTAATTTTCATATACAGATTAAACCCTAAGCCCCGAACCAAGTGGAAGGGGGGTGTACGGTCTGAAGCAGCAAATGGTTACAGCTTTATCAATGGATTGAAACCATTATCCGTTCTGCGAGGCGCCTGGCCGGGTGGCTTTGCCGCGCGATCATCGGGTTGCCTTTGGCATGGGATTGTGTTGCATTCGACCGCCTTGCCATCGGGCAGGTATAATAAAATTTAATTTATGTCACAAACAGACAGCAAAAATCTATGGGCGCGATTCCAGCGTCATTACACAGAGTTCCCTGCCCTCGGGTTGGCTTTGGACTTAAGCCGAATGAACTTCACGGAGGATTTTCTTGAGCAAATCAGGCCGCGCTTGGACAAGGCGTTCAACGCGATGGATGAACTCGAGGCAGGCGCCATCGCCAATCCCGACGAGAATCGAATGGTCGGACATTACTGGCTACGCAACTCCATCCTGGCGCCGACCGGGGATATTACGGCTGCGATCGATCAAGCTTTGGCCGATATCAAGGCGTTCGCAGCCAAGGTACACAACGGTGAAATTCAGGGAGCAGAAGGGCCGTTCGAAAACTTTTTGATAATCGGCATTGGTGGCTCGGCGCTTGGCCCGCAGTTCGTTGCACGCGCCCTTACGAAACCCGGAAAGGACAAGATGACCGCTTGGTTCATCGACAACACCGACCCCGATGAGATTGACCGGATTAAGGCTAAATTAGCAAATTCATTAAGTAAAACGCTGGTTATCGTTATTTCAAAGTCCGGCGGAACCAAGGAAACCCGAAACGGTATGCTCGAGATGCAGCACGCCTATCAAGCCGCCGGTTTGAACTTTGCTGAGCACGCTGTCGCTGTTACCGGCGACGGGAGCAATCTTGACAACATTGCCGCGACCGAAGGTTGGATACAAAGATTCCCGATGTGGGACTGGATCGGTGGACGTACCAGTGAGACCTCGGCCGTTGGCCTACTGCCGCTCGTGCTTCAGGGCTTTGACATTGACGATTTACTCGCTGGCGCTGCTGCATGCGATGCCGTAACACGCGCAAAATCGTTTGTTGATAACCCGGCTGGACAACTTGCAGCGATGTGGTTCTACGCCGTTGACGGTCGAGGCTCCAAAGACATGGTTATCCTGCCATACAAAGATCGGCTCGGGCTATTTTCGAAGTACCTGCAGCAACTCATCATGGAGTCGCTTGGCAAGGAACGCGACCTCAGCGGCGAAGTCGTCAACCAGGGCATCTCAGTTTACGGCAACAAAGGATCTACAGATCAGCACGCCTACATCCAGCAACTGCGCGAAGGCGTACACAACTTTTTCGTTACATTCATCCGGGTGCTCAAGGATCGTGAGGGTGACTCAATGGAGGTTGATAAAGGCATCACCACCGGCGACTATCTAGATGGATTTTATCAAGGGACGCGCAAAGCACTTTATGAAAACAACAGAGAATCTATAACAGTCACAGTTACTGAGATCAATGAATTTAGCATTGGCGTACTATTGGCGTTGTTTGAAAGATCTGTTGGTTATTATTCATCACTAATTAATATAAATGCATACCATCAGCCGGGTGTTGAAGCTGGTAAAAAAGCAGCCAGCGACGTTATTAATTTGCAAGTTAAAATCGTCGATTTTCTTAGTAAAAACAGCAAATCTTCTCATTCTTCCCAGGAAATAGCCGAAGGGATTAACTCTTCGGGTGAGGAGGAAAACGTATTTCTTATTTGCCAACACCTTTCAGCGCAGAAAGATCGGGGTATTAAAAAAATGCCTTCTGGTTTATTGGATGAGGTGACCTTTCAAAAACAGTAGTTCATGTTTCTTTATCCAAAAAAATATGACGTGATTGTAGTCGGCGGCGGCCACGCCGGAATAGAGGCTGCCTTGGCTTCGTCGCGCATGGGATGCTGCACACTTATGCTAACGATGAACGCCGATACCATCGGGCAAATGTCCTGCAATCCAGCGATCGGTGGCTTAGCGAAGGGGCACCTCGCGCGTGAGATAGATGCCTTCGGGGGGGAGATGGGCATATGTACCGATATGACAGGATTGCAGTTTAGGATGCTCAACACAAAAAAAGGCCCAGCCGTGCGGGCCCCTCGGGCACAATGCGACAAGAAGGCTTATCAATTTAGAATGAAATGGATTTGCGAACGCGAATCCAATCTAGACGTGACACAAGGCCAAGTTGCCCGGTTGGTACANAAAGCGGAAAACATAACAGGAGTCGAGACGACAATGGATGTCCGATACGAGGGATCAACGGTGGTGATTACCACCGGGACGTTCCTCAAGGGCTTGATGCATGTCGGCTCCAATAAGCAGAGCGGAGGGCGTACCGGCGAAGGTTCAGTCGGCGGTTTTTCTGAGTCGTTGCGCTCTGTGGGCCTGAAGCTCGGGCGGTTGAAAACCGGCACCCCACCCCGATTACTGAAGCGCTCTATTGACTTTTCTAAAACCGAATTACAAACAGGTGATGAGCCGATTCCTTATTTCAGTTTCTGGAAAGAGGATTTGTTCCACGTGGAACATTCAGGAGTCAATCCGAAGGATATCGGTCATTCAGCTGGGAAATATCCTCCAGGATCCATCTTGGATCGTATTAACGGTCAAATCCCGTGTTATATCACCTTCACAACTGATAAAACATCTAAAATCATTAAGAAAAACCTGCATAAATCCCCAATGTACTCCGGTGAGATTGAGGGGGTTGGACCGCGGTATTGTCCCTCCATCGAGGACAAAATTGTTCGTTTTTCAGATAAAGAGCGGCATCAAATCTTTTTGGAACCAGAAGGCATATCNACAGATGAAATCTATGTAAATGGCTTTTCCACCTGTCTTCCCATTGATGTGCAGTATGAAATGGTTCGTACAATCCTTGGCTGCCAAAACGCAGAAATCCTTCGTCCGGCCTATGCCGTGGAATACGATTTCGTTTTTCCAACTCAGTTAAAAGCCACGCTAGAGGCAAAATCGTGTACGAACCTTTTTTTAGCAGGGCAAATTAACGGCACGTCTGGGTATGAAGAGGCCGGGGCGCAGGGATTGATGGCTGGCATCAATGCAGCGCTAAAAGTACAGGGTAAACCAGGCTTGGTGTTGCGCAGGGATCAAGCCTACATCGGTGTCCTGATTGATGACCTTATCACCAAGGGCACCGCTGAGCCGTATCGCATGTTTACATCCCGTGCTGAATACCGGTTGCTTCTCAGACAGGACAACGCCGACCTTCGTTTGTGTGAAATCAGTAGAGGAATACAATTGTTGTCTGATCGCAGATATGAGCTCTTTCAAAAAAAGAAGGCCGATGTAGAAAAGGAGTTGGATAGGATTCGAAAGGAGCGTCTTGATGGCATCAGTTTGGAACAGCTACTAAAACGAAACGATCATCGCCATTCAGATCTACCTCAGACCGGAGAGAGCATTACGCATGAAGTGGCCGAACAGGTAGAGATCTCCGTGAAGTATGCCGGGTATATCGAGCGCCAGGAGTCAGAAGTGGATCAATTCAAGAAAATGGAGAACAGGGCAATTCCAGAGTGGCTGGATTATGATCAAATTCCTGGCTTGAAGACTGAATCGCGCCAAAAATTAAAGGAAATCCAGCCTGCAACAATTGGCTTAGCATCGAGAATTTCAGGAATTAATCCAACTGATGTGAGCCTATTGATGGTTTGGATTAAGCGGGGAAAGGAGAAAAAATCTGCTAATTCAAGCTCGGTAGTTCCAGCATGCAGCAGCGAAGATTGAACGACTTTTCATGTTCCACGTGGAACATTTATGTCAAAGGAATCGACCGATAATTGGCTTAAGGTTTTCAATTGTATCATCAGGCCAAGCGCTTTTCTCGGTCATTATGGCATTGTCCAGTGCTCTATGGCTTGGCCAGGCGGGGGCGTCTGGAATCTTTGGGACTGCATTTCGGATGATTGTTTTTGCAGATGAAACATTCTTTTTAAGACAGGCAATGACGGTTTCTACTGAGACTGGTTCCTCCTCCACTTTCCAGCAGTCATAGTCCGTTACCATGGCCAGTGTTGCGTAAGAGATCTCCGCCTCACGCGCGCAGCGGGCCTCGCCCATGTTGGTCATACCAATCACGTCGAATCCCAGTTTTTGGTTTCGGTGGGACTCGGCACGTGTGCTGAATGCCGGGCCTTCCATGTTGACGTAGGTTCCCCGGTCGTGCGCCTTTGCTCCTGACTCATTTGCGGCGGCAAGAAGCACCGTTCTTAGCTGCTCACAAACGGGTTCGGCAAAAGCCACATGCCCAACGATACCATTCCCAAAAAAAGTATGAGTTGTTGACTGCTTCGTATTATCGATAAATTGATCGATCAAAACGATCTCGCATGGAGCGTACTGAGGTTGAAGAGACCCAACCGCACTGGCGCTTATGATCCATGAAACCCCCATTTCTTTCATAGCCCAAATGTTTGCCAGGTGATTAAGTTCGCTTGGTAGAATCCGATGGCCGCGGCCATGGCGGGGAAGAAAAACCAAATCACGATCCTCAAGTTTTCCCGTCAGGAACTCATCGGATGGATCGCCAAAAGGGGTTGTCATTTTGATCCACTCATTCGCTTCAAACCCATCAATATCATATAGACCACTTCCACCAATAATGCCTATTTTATTCATCACCCAGATGCTACCCCGGATCGTTTCGCAGAAAAACAAAGATTAAAATTATTTTAATATATAACTAGTGTAAACAAAGTTCTAATGGATTGTATGCAGGAATTTCGCAACGTAGGATTAAACCAGCTACAGTAAAATGATTAATAGGATATTTAAGTGTAATTATTTGTATTCCCCCAATAAAAGTTTTTTTGTAAGGAGCTTACTTGCTTTTCTTTACCTTTTTGCTTTTCAAAAACTTCAGACCGAAGCAGCACCCGTTTATGTTGATACCCAGTTTGAGTTACCATCTGGATTCCACATTTACAAACTCGCGGAAAATAGTGCGACCGGTGGCAGTTACGATATCGTATTCGATGGTCAAGGGAGAATCTTGGTCGGCGACACCACCTCTGTAAGGCGCCTTCAGGACAAGGATAAGGATGGCCTTTATGAAAGTTACGAGGTCATTGCAACAGGATTAGGGGGCCGCGGCCCTCAGGGTCTGTTGGTATACGGTGACAGTCTCTACGCAGTCGGTGGCGATGGCGTCCAGCTATATTCGGGCTATGAGAGCGGTGGCGTTCTTAAGCATGAGGGGCGGCTTGGAGCCAGGTTCAACACCGGTGGGGATCATGCCGCCCATACGCTGCTTCGGGGTTTTGATGGTTACATATACCTTGTCACAGGTGATGGCGGGGGAATCAAAAATCGTACCCATATCACCGAGGAGAGTTCCCCGGTTTTGTTTGAGCGCGACGCTTCCGTATTCCGATTTGATCAAAGCGGTACTCGTTGGGAATGCGTTAGCACCGGTAGTCGGAACCCGCCGAGTCTCGGGATGAATTATCTTGGAGAGTTTTTCAGTATGGACAGCGATATGGAGTGGCACGTGGATCTGCCGTTCTATCGGCCGGTCAGATTGAATCACTGGATTATCGGCGGAGATAATGGCTGGCATGGTGTTGGGGCATTGAAGCCTTATCAAATCGATAATGTACCAGGTGTGGTTGAGGTCGGACGCGGATCTCCCAACTGGGGCCAGTTCTATGAGCATAACCACTTTCCTGAGCGCTACCGGGATACCTTCTTTGTTTGTGACTACCGATGGAAGTCGGCGACAAGTGGTGGTTATAATTCCACCGGTCGCCTGGTGACATTTCACTTAAAACTCGACGGAGCCAATTGGACAGGAGAGATGGAGGAGTTTGCCAAGGGCAAGCCCGGTGGCGTGGATGGTAATGGAACCCCAATCAATTTTGGCTTGGTTGACCTTGAGATTGCGCCTGATGGCAGTCTGGTTTTTTCGGATCATAACCAGGGAATTTGGCGGCTGTTTTATGACCCGACAAACGACTATAAAAAAAATGGTCCCCCCTCTTTGAAGCCCAAGCATATTGTTTGGCCAAGCGATCAGGCAGCCTTCCTAAAAACATTACTGACCCTACCTCAGCCGATGTCGGAATGGACCCGCCTTCAAGAGGTTAGGGGATTTGAGTTGGCCAAGTTTGACCTTGGTCAAGCGCTTCAAGAGTATGTCTTTGTGGAAAAGAACCCGCTGCGTCGGAGGCTCCGGGCATTCCGGCTTCTGGCCTCCTCATTTGCAGAGTTGCCGACTGAATTTGCAAAAAATTTTGCGGGCTGCTCCGATCCAAAACTGCGAGGGCAAGCTGCTTGGCTCTTGGGGATACGTGGGCAAAAAGCCGAGCAGTCATTTTTGGTTGACCTGCTTTCCGACCCAGACCCTTTTGTCCGGCGTCGAGCTGCGGAAGCGCTGTCACGTAACTCTTCGCAGGAGGCGTCGGCGGCGCTGGTGGATCGTTTGAGTGATCCGGTTAGGATGGTGCGCTACACTGCAATGACGGCACTGGCTCATCGAACGATTGACGATTGGATCGATCGGGCGCTTGACTCGGACGATCCGCAGACCGTGATGCGGGCTTTGATTCCCGCAAAGTATCAGCGCACAAAAAATAAACCGAAATGGGTCCGAGCGGCGTTCGACAAGTTGCTTCAAGTAGATCTAAGCTCGAGCGAAGACGAATTGGATTTTCTACGAGTAGTCCAACTGAATGCAGCGATCCTGAACAGGGACGACCCATTGTTGAGCAAGATTGGGTCGCGCGTTTTGTCAACTTTTCCGGCCAAGGATAGGTCGGTGCGATGGGAGCAGGCCGTGGTGCTTGGACAGCTTGGTGTGAATGAGGCTTTTAGCGTGATGCTGGCGGAGTTGTTGAGGGAGTCGAATTATGTCACGCAGTTTCATATGGCGGATTGCATCGCTGACTTGGCTGGCGGTTGGACCGAGGCAGAGCAGGGGCAGTTAGCTGATTGGGTACTCTCAACGCAGTCCGGGTGGTTTGCAGAGTTAGATGGTAAGGGGCGGCAGTTTCCCGGTTTTTGGCAGACCGTGATGCGCGATTTAGTGGAGCGTCATGGTGAAGCGCTGGTTGCCCGACTCGACAAAATCAACACGAACGGTTCGTTGCACCGTTTGTTTTTCGATTGGTTCGGTAAGCGGGCGGATAGTACTGATTTACTGTTAAAAATTTACCATAACGAAAAATCGCAAGGCGCAAAACTGAGGCTACTGAACTTAGTTCCACGAATGGATCAGGACAAAATGGCTACTTTTTTGGAAAATGAGCTTAGCCAAGCGCCGGCTCACGAGTTGCGATTGGCGCTGCTCACCAACTTGGCAAGGACCGGACAACCAACCAAGCGTCGGAGCCTTTTTTTGCAGGCTTTGCTGGATGGTGAGGACAACACGATGATTCAATCTTGCGCGCAAAGGGTATTTAGCGATGGCCAAGCACTTGGTTCATATTTGGCAGCGCTGACCGGGAAGCACAGTGGGATACCGGCCAAGGTGTACGCACGGTTGTTGGGACACATGTCTAGAGAGCCAAGTCTGACGGAAGAGTTGGAGGCGGCGTTGCAAGTACTAAGCGGGGCGAGTCGTGAGGTTTACAAGACGGAGCCCCATTGGATTTGGACCTCCAAACGCGAAGTCGCTGAAGAGGTATTTTTCCGCAAGATAATTCAGATTCCCGAAGGGTCCAACCTGATTGCCAGTGTCGAGGGTACTTGCGATAACGAGTTCACGCTGTTTGTGAATGGCGAGCGAATTGGACACAGCAACACTTGGGAGAGGCCGGTGCGGTTTTCGCTTAACGGGAAACTGAAGCAGGGAGTAAATCATCTCGCGGTTGAGGCTGCAAACCATGGTGGTCCGGCCGGGCTACTGCTACGGTTCGAGTATTTGACTTCTGATGGCAAATTGCAGTTTGCGGTAACAGACCAATCGTGGCGAAGCTCGTCAAATTTGTTCGAAGGCTGGAAGACCGCCACCAAGCTTCCGCCTGACTGGAAAGCTCCATTGGTGCTAGGGAGCCAATTGACCGGTTCATGGGAAGGCAATGCAAACATCCTGAAAGACACCAAGGTAGATGTGAGCCGAGCCAAGCACACGGCGGTGATGCAGCACTGGTCCGCCTGGTACCAGGAGGAGTTTGGTCAAGCGTTGGCGTTGCAGCAGGCAGGTACGGTTCAATTCCGGGACGATGCGGTGCTTCACACAGTATTGCTGCAAGCTAAGGGTGGGGACGCGAAGTTGGGAATGAAAGTGTACCAGAAAGTAGGATGTCATGCTTGCCACGGTAATCTGCCCGGAAAAAAAGGCAGAATCTTCGGACCGGATCTCGCAGGAGTGACGCTGCGGATGACACGTCAGGAGTTGGTCGATGCGTTGATTTATCCGTCAAAGTTTGTGCCGGAACGCTTCAAGGCATTGCTGTTCGAGACCAAGAGCGGGGAAGCCTTCACCGGATTTATGACGCAGCAAACAGCCGACTCGGTGACGTTCACATATAACGAGGACACGAGGCGACTGCCGGTCAGTGAGATCTTAAGAATCAGACCACAGCCGATGTCATTGATGCCGCCCAAACTGCTTAACACATTGTCTGATAAGGAATTGATCCACTTGGTGGCTTATCTTCGCTCGCTCCAGTGAGTGGATTAGAAAGCCAAAAGCTTGAGGTGGGATGTGCCACGGGCGGTGAGCACCCATTGCTGGGCTTTTTTGAAAACCAGCTTGCGGCAGGGAGCTAGTTTGTAAACTTCGGGATCAACGTACAACAATTTGAATGGCCCGCTGTCAATGAAGACAGGTGTCTCGCGGGGGACGCAACGAACAGGCACGCCATTAGGATCCAGGGAAACTTCGTACCCGGCAATATCATTGCGTGTGGTTGATGGATCGACCAAGCCGGGATGGCGCTTTGCCCATTGCAAATCCGGAGTGCGAATCAGCACGCGACAAAGAACAGGTTGGTTGCGGATGAATTTTTGAAGGCTAAACGCCTGCCGCTTGGCTTTGGCCTTGTGTTGGCCGAGAAATACTTTCCAAGGATCAATCCCAATCAGGTTTTGGCCATTCCACCGGCCGTGATCGTTTCGTTGGCCCGGCAGATCATTTCTGTACCAGGCAGAAAAATTGGGATTGGCCAGTAGACAGATTTCAAAATGCAAGTGCGCCCGTTCGCGTGAGATGCCCTGTTGTGTATTCGTGGTGCGGCCCATTGTTGCTATTATTTCTCCGCTTTTCTTTGCTTGGCCAACGCTTAGTCCACGTTCGATTATCCGTAGGTGGGCGTACAGCGAGTACACAGTCAGCTTGTCTATCTTGTGCCGCATGACGATGTACTTGCCATAGTTCGACAAACCCGGCTTGGCATTGATGTATGCGATGGTGCCATCGGCGGCTGCACTGACAGGGTCGATCGGCTCGCCTTTTGCATCACGCTGCGTGCATTTGATATCTAGGCCTTCGTGCATTTGCCAGCCCTCGGAGCGGACACAGCCGAAGGTGCCGCTAGGCCAAGTGCGGCCGATTGTGGGGGTGAAATAGTCTGCCTCTTTACCTGATTCGAAGATCGCCTCGTTAGGTGTCGGCAGTTGGAATGGCTGGCCAAGTGCAACGGCCGCTTGGCCAAGTGCAATCGTTAACAGCAGCCCCTTGCAACGCCTCATTTATTTTTTCCTTTAATTTCTTTAATTGCCGAGGCCAGACCCTTAATGATCCTCTCGGCTTCCTCGCGGGAGCAGTCGGGTGTGAACCGGATGATACCGGTGGCGTTTCGATTGGTGATCATTGGGGCGGCGAGGACTCGTGGTTCTGTGAACTGGCAGAAGATGGCCATTCGCCTGCCTTTGTTCGAGGTGGTGAAACTATCGAGTACAGCGGTGCCGTGGCGGTTGAACTGTAATTGGATCGCAAATCCCCCAATGGCCTCCATCAGCGTGGCTTGCTCAAGGTCGGCAGTGTCGAGAAACGGCTCGCTATTAACGTAAAATATAATCGGGTCGGCCCTGTAAACGGCCATCTTCTTGGAATATTTTGTTCCATCGTTGTTTTGCTCTATATAAAGCGCGATTAAACTGTAGTTTTCTCCTGGCTTCTTTTTACCAATGGATTGGCACCCCAACCCAACCCCAGCGCTCAAAACAATTGCTACTAAATAGTGTTTGATCATGCTCGTGATGGTCTTAATAATCCCCTGCCGCTCTTCGGAGGGGCAACCTGTATACACCATGGGCAAACAACACAACAAAGTTATCAAACGCAAACGGCGCAAGGCCTATCTCAAACGCAAGCAGGCCGCTGCCAAAAAGTAACCGCACGCACAGCCCTGCCCAAAGCAGGACGGTGAAGCCCAATTGAATAATTATCAAAATGTCAAAAATATATAACGATATTGTGGAGACGGTTGGCCGTACGCCGCTGGTGCGGCTGAACAAGGTTACAGAGGGCATCGACGCCACGGTGTTGCTGAAGTGTGAATTCTTCAACCCGCTCTCCAGTGTTAAGGACCGAATTGGTATGTCGATGATTGAGGCTGCCGAAAAAAGCGGCGACTTGACCAAGGATACGGTCATCATTGAGCCTACCAGTGGTAATACCGGCATCGCCTTGGCATTCGTAGCCGCAGCAAAGGGCTATCGGCTTATTCTCACCATGCCTGAGACCATGTCACTTGAGCGCCGTACATTACTGGCGATGCTTGGAGCTGAACTTGTCCTTACCGAGGGGCCAAAGGGCATGAAGGGAGCCATCGAGCGAGCCAATGAGCTGGCTGCCGAGACGCCCAACTCATGGATACCTCAACAATTTGAAAACCCGGCCAACCCGGAGATTCATCGCCAAACCACTGCAGAGGAAATCTGGAACGACACTGATGGCGCGGTCGATATTGTTGTGGCCGGTGTTGGCACAGGCGGCACTCTCACCGGTTGTTATGAGGTTATCCATCCGCGCAAGCCGTCGTTCCAGGCGATCGCGATGGAGCCGGCCGACTCGCCGGTGATCTCACAGACACTGGCCGGCGACGAGTTGGCGCCGGGACCGCACAAGATTCAGGGAACCGGTGCCGGGTTTGTCCCAGCGAACCTCCACCTCAAGGGCGAGGATGGCAGCGACCAGATCACAGAGTGCGTCCGCGTCAGCAACGACGATTCGTTCGCCATGGCTCGCCGCTTGGCCAAGGAGGAGGGTATCCTTTGCGGCATCTCCAGCGGGGCAAATGTCCACGCCGCTCTTGAGGTAGCCCGTCGCCCTGAAAACTCAGGAAAAATGATTGTTACTGTTGCTTGTTCAACAGGTGAACGATACTTAAGCACCCCATTGGCCGAGGAAGCCCGCGCGCAGGTGGGAAGCTGATTGCGCTTGGCCTTTCATCCGCAACATTAGAGAAGTAAATGGACTATCCGATCTCCAGTCGGGCGGCCTCACTTGCGCCATCGCTGACGCTGGCCATTTCGGCCAAGGCCAAGGAGCTGCGCGCACGGGGTGAGGATGTCATCGGCTTCGGCGCCGGTGAGCCGGACTTCGACACACCACAACACATTAAAGACGCCGCCGCACAGGCGTTGGCCGACGGGTTCACCAAGTACACCCCGAGCAGCGGCATCCCGGAGCTGCGCCAGGCGGTTGCTGATAAGTTCCAGCGCGACTACGGCGTCGAGTACGAGCCGAGCCAGATTATTGTCAACTGCGGTGGCAAACACTCCTGCTTCAACGTCATTTACGCAACCTGTGAGGCGGGCGACGAAGTGATCATTCCCGCGCCGTACTGGCTCAGCTACCCTGAGATGGCCAAACTTGCCGGGGCCAAGCCGGTGATTCTCGACACCACCGATGAGACAGAATTCAAGGTCACGCCGGAGCAGTTGCGCGGGGCGATTACGCCGAATACGAAACTGTTCATTCTCAACTCACCGAGTAACCCCACCGGCTCCGTGTACTCCACGGATGAAATCAAGGCGCTTGGTGATGTTTGCGTCGAGAAGGGCGTGCTCATCATGAGCGACGATATTTACGAAAAGCTCGTTTACGACGGAGCCAAGTTCATCAGCGTGACGACCTTCTCGGAGGAGCATCTGGCGCACACCATCATCGTGCACGGCTTGGCTAAGGCCTACTCGATGACCGGCTGGCGTATCGGCTTCCTTGCCGCACCCAAGCCGATTGCCCAAGCTATCAACGCCGTGCAGAGCCACAGCACTAGCAATGCGACCTCGTTTGCGCAGAAAGGGGCCGTTGCCGCGCTCAACGGCCCACAGGACCACCTCGACGAATGGCTGGGCGAGTTCGACGAGCGCCGCCGCTACGCTGCCGGACAGCTAAACAACATGCCCGGGATCAGTTGCATCAACAGCAAGGGTGCGTTTTACCTGTTCCCGAACATGGCCGGGACCGGCCTCAAGTCGGGCGAGTTCTGTGAGCGACTGCTCGAGGAGGCCAAGGTGGCCGCCGTCCCCGGCATCGCCTTTGGCGCAGACAGCAACTTCCGCATTAGCTATGCAACCAGCATGGAGAACATCCAAAATGGGATGGCTCGCCTGGAAGCCTTCTGCAAAAGCCTGTAGATGAAGTTTAGGGCAAGCGACGCCTGCAATTAGACTCTATTTGCCAGCCGGGAACATGAGTTCGTTGTCCTTGGCCTTGAGTCGCCAAAGTATTTGAGGCCATGGATGGTGCTTTTCCCAACTCGGCGGATGACTCCGCCACGGCGAACCGGTATTCACCGAACTCGAGTCCGACGGCATTCACGCTCATTGAGCTACTTGTAGTCATTGCCATTATTGCGATCCTGGCTGCGTTGCTGCTTCCAGCCCTGGCCGAGGCGAAAGATCAGGCGCGCTTGGCCAATTGCCTCTCGAACCAGCGCCAATGGGGCTTGGGACTGCAGTTGTATCTCGTGGAGAACGAAGATTTGCTACCCCGCGACGGCATGGGCGCCAATGGCAAATACCCAGGCGCGCCGCCGCCTTCCGGCACGCCGAAGGACCTGAATGCTTGGTTTAATTTGCTGCCGCCGTTCATGGGAGAGAAAACGCTAGTACAGTACTGGAAGCGACCGACGGTGGTGTATCAGGACAATATCAAAAACCTGCCGTTCCCCGGCGGGCAGGGGAAGATTTGGCACTGCCCGAACGCCAAGATGACGACAGAAGAATTAAAGCAGCTAAAGGGCGGCGGGCGCCACGGCTTTTTCAGCTATGCGATGAACATTGACCTCAAGCGCGGGACGGTGAACTCGTACATGCCGTACCCCAAGATGCCGAAGGCGACCGACTTGTTCAACCCATCGGCGACGGTCGGTACCATGGACATGTATTTCAGCTCGTCGGAGGGGCTGGGGAATCCTTACTACTCGGTGAACCCGGCAGCAAGATGGCGGGCGTTTCCGGAGCGCCATAAGCGACAGGGTGGCGTGCTGGCGTTCATCGACGGACATTCGGCCTATTTCTCGCGGCACTCCATAACCAACGGCGCGGGCACATTCGAGGCGCTGAATCCGGACGTGATCTGGAATGCGCCGTTCCGGCAATAATTTTACCAACTGAATCATGAAAAGACTTATCATTGTGGCAGCAACAGTCAGCCTGGTAACGGCTCGGGCTGAGGTGGTCCTCGATGAATCGTTTAGCTACGACGACGGCCCGATCGTTTTACAGGCGGCGGATACCTGGAAAAACCACAGCGGCACTGAGGGACAAACTGAAATGGTCGATGGTCGGTTGAATCTGTCACAGGCCGCCTCAGAGGACATCAATGCCATGCTGCCTCGCGGGCCTTACAAGAAATCGGGCGGCGGCACGATGTATGCGTCGTTCGACGTGGAGTTTACTGAGTTGCCTAGCGGTGGCGGCAGTTACTTTGCGCATTTTAAAGACAAAGGCACTGGCTACCGCGGACGAATTGTCGCGCAGGCCATCGGCGCAGAAGGCGGCGCGTTACGTATTGGGGTGACTTCGAAAGGCAAGGTGTCGACCGCCGTTTTTGACAGCGACCTGCATTTGGAGACGGTTTACAAAGTGGTCATCGCACTGAACCTCGCGGATGCAGGCACGACGCTTTGGGTTGATCCCGACGGCGATATGGCTGGGGGCGTCACCACCACTGACAACGGTTCCGGCGTGGACGTGACTGGCTTCGCATTCCGGCAGGCCTCCAACATTGGAGCGATGCTGATCGACAACCTTAAGGTTGGGACGAGCCTCAGCGACGTGACTGACGGTGGTAGCGGCAACGACCTGGCAATCCTCTCGCAACCGACGTCGCATGCCGTGCTTGTTGGCAAGACCATTTCGTTTTCCGTCGTGGCTACTGGCTCGGAGCCGATTACCTATCAATGGAGCAAGGATGGCTCAGACATCGAGGGAGCGACATCAAGTGCCCTCGCGATGGGCAACGTCTCGGCGGACGATGCCGGTGACTACCGGGTCGTTGTCAGCAACGCCGATGGTGCAGTCGAGAGCGACACGGCTACGCTCGATGTTCAGGTTTCTTCCGGCGCCGATGCCGTCACCATCAGGCACCTACGCTCGCTGTTGGACGACAATCGTGAGCCGTCCGACACAAAGACGATTTTCACCGCCGAAGGCATCGTCACGACGCACACGAACATGACCGGCGGCAGTCATTCGCTGTTTTATTTTCAAGACGACACTGCTGGCATAGCGGTTTACTTCCGTAGCGGCAAGTCGAGCCATCCGAAGGCCGGCGACAAGGTCCGCGTGACTGCGCCGCTAGATCATTACAACGGGTTGCTGGAATTCGTGCCGGACGCCGGCAACGCAATGCACCTTGTCAAGGTCTTGAGCAGTGACAACGCATTGCCAGAGGCCGCCAATCTCGATTTCATCCAGTGGGATGATATTGTTGTGATGGAAGCGCTCGAGGGCTCGCTCGTGGTTACCAATGAGGTGGAAATCGATGATGCAGGAGGATCGAAGTTTTCCGGTGGGAGCAATTACACACTGACCGATGCCGATGGAATGACCTTCATCATGCGAATCGATTCGCGTATCCAGTCGATCATTGGCCAGCCTTTTCCCGGGACGGCTGTCAGCGTCACGGGCGTACTTTCTCAGTATATGCGAGACCAGCCACGTGAGGGGGGCTACCAGCTGATGCCGACACGCATCGAAGACATCGCGGGACCGCAATTGCCAACTATCGAGTTCACGCTCCGGTACGACAATCTGCTCCGGCCAGGGCGACCGCTCGAGAGTTCTCGGACTGATCATTTTCTACTGCCTGGCGAGACGGTGTTGATCGAGGCCGTGGCCAAGTCGCCCTCGGGTGGCGAGATGACAGTAACGCCGACAGGCGACTGGGTTCTTTCGAAAAATCCCGCCAACGAAATCACGGCCAAGCTGGTCCTGACTGCTTCCCGTGCAGATGCCGGGGAGTCTTTTGACCTCTCCCTTGATGTAGAGAACAATGAAGGGACACAGACGATGAGTTGGGATATTTATGTGCCAAGCGAGGCTGAGCAACAAGTGGCAGTCACCGAGTTTTTAGCTAACCCGACCGCCAAGGTGACCGATGGACTCTACAACCCACTCTACCGCGCGGTACCGAGCGATTCGGACCGCATCATCGTTGAGGATGAATTCATCGAGATTGCGAATCTTGGCAAAGCGGAGGTGGATCTAGCCGGCTGGAGCCTCTCCGATGCCGTGACACTGCGGAGCAATTTTTACGATGGGGATGTCCTTGCCAGGCGTGGCGCGGTGATTGTGTATGGCGGCCGATCGTCCGGTTCCGAGCCAGTATTCGGCGACGACGTGCTGGCGCTGCCGGCCACGGAGAGCATGAGCGGGCTGGGTCTCAACAACAGCGGTGACACAATCACACTGCGCAATGCTGATGGGCATGTGATAGACCGAATCCAGTACGGCAGCACTTCGAAAAACAAGGGCTCAATGACGCGATACCCTGGCCTGAACGGGGCATTCACGGATCACGGCACAGTAGCTGACTCGATCGTCTCGGCCGGCGCTTGGCCAAGCGGCGCACCTTTCAAGGAAGATCCAGTTGTCGACATTCCAGAAGTCGACATCACAGTCAGCTTGGCCAACGGCGAGATCACCCTGCGATGGGAGGCAAGCCCGGTGGCGGATTACACTGTGCTGGTCAGCGGCCTGGTGGTCGGGCCTTACAAGCCGACGGGCGAAGGGTTAAAGTTCAACGATGGCGTAGGCAGTTTTAGTGCCAAGGCAGACCAGTTTGCCCGGTTTTTTATCATTCAAGCCAAGTAACATTTCATGTGTTTCTCGATCCCGAGGAGGAAAGCGGCTATTATATTGAGGAGGTGATTGAGGGAACATCCATCGCGAGAGTGCTCGACATCATGGTGCAGTACGACGAGAAGGCATCCGTGCGGAGTATCAAGAAACAAATCCACTTGGCTATCAGCGGTGAACAGCTCAAGCCGTTCGAGGGGATGAGGCTTCCGGCTGACTATGCAAAGGGCCTTCGCGACCAGACCTACCTGAGCCTGTGAAGGTAAACGAAACTAACACACAACCAGACCTGCTGCCATCGCTGGCTCGGGTGGTGCATGGTACGTCGGTGCTTTTTTGGGGACTACCGTTTGCGATGGTTATCAGCATCATGGCCACCGTTTCTAACTGGACCGATGCCGTCTGGCCGCTGGGTATGCTCCTGCCGCCGGTGGCGTTCGGCATGCTGTGGTACGGACTGTGGCTGCTGCGCAGTTTTCAGCCGCAGGAACGCATCTGGCAGGAGGCGCTTGGCGAGGTAAAACTCCTCGGACTGTTCAACCTTGGCTTGTCGCCATTTTTGCACTGGCACCACCGCGCGCCGGACGAATTGGGCTTCGCCAATGCTGTTTGGCTGTTGGCTTTAGTGTCCGTATTTTACCTGATATCACTCAACAAAATGTTGTCACGCCTCGCCGCCATGCTGCCGGACGAGACGCTCCGGGTTGAGTCGAAGCTATTTTCCCGGATGAACTGTGTGCTACTGGCCGTGGCGCCGATTGTATTCGGGCTTTTTCACCTAATATCGCTTCTTGACGAGCCGCCGGAACTGCTCCACCAGCTCTTGAACACGGTGGTTAGCCAGCCGTGGTTCTACATGGTGTTCGTGCTGGCATTCATGTTGATCCCGCTGTCGATGACCATGTCTCTCCTCTGGAAAACCAAGGAGTCAATCCTCGCCAGCGTTTTCCATTCCCCGCATTAAAACTGGTCAGGCGATTTTATTTAGAGAATCGGCAGGTGGCGCGGCCGCGATTGGATCAATCGATGACTGAAAACTTGCAGCACAACATTTGCAACTCTACGCTCCCCCCACTTCAACGCATGAAAACTAAGTTCCTCCTTACGACCACCTTCGTGCTAGCGGCCTTGACCCTATCCGCCGAGGACGCTCGCTGGTGGAAGGGTAACCTCCACACCCACTCACTCTGGAGCGACGGCGACGACTATCCCGAGATGATCGCCGACTGGTACCGTAGCAGCGGTTACCACTTCCTTGCTATTTCCGACCATAACGTATTGTCCGAGGGCGAGCGCTGGATTCACCGTGAGAAAAACGCTGGCGGCCTGCGCGCATTCGAAAAATACCTCAAGCGCTTTGGCAACGACTGGGTCGAGCACAGGGTCGTGGAGGGTGTTCCGCAGGTTCGGCTCAAGACCTATGTCGAATATCGCTCGAAGATTGCTGTGCCGGGGAATTTCCTACTGATGCAGAGCCAGGAAATCACCGACCAGTTTCAAGGCCTACCGATTCACCTGAACGCCACCAACCTGAAAAAACAAATCCCGCCGCAAGGCGGGGCCGGCGTAGCAGCGACTATGCAGAAAAACATCGACGCAGTGCTGGCGCAGCGCAAGGCCACCGGCCAGCCTATGTTTCCGCATATCAACCACCCCAACTTTGGCTGGGCGATCCAGCCGTCCGACATGATTCAGTTACGCGGCGAACAGTTTTTCGAGGTGTACAACGGCCACCCGGCCGTGAACAACTACGGCGACACTAAGCACCTCAGCACCGGGCAAATTTGGGACGTGATCAACGCCTACCGGCTTGGCGTCCACAAGCTGCCGTTGATGTTCGGACTGGGAACAGACGATGCGCACAACTATCACGACTTTGCCGTCGGCCAGAGCAACACCGGCCGCGGTTGGGTGATGGTTCGCGCCAAGTCGCTCACGCCGGAGTCGATCATTGCCGCGATGGAGCGCGGCGATTTCTACGCCTCGAGCGGCGTGGAAGTCGATTCCATCCACCTGGCTGCGCGCAGATACAGCTTCCGCATCCAGCCGGAGGCGGGCGTGACGTACACCACACGGTTCATTGGTACGCGAAAGAATTTTAAAAGCAGCAGCGACTTGGCTAAGCGCAACTCGCTCAAGCCAAGCGAGGCTGGCATCGGCGAGATCCTTGGCCAGTCAAAATCACTCGAGCCTAGCTACACGTTAAACGGTGACGAGCTGTACGTCCGGGCGGAGATCACGTCTTCAAAGAAGATGGCCAACCCGTTCGTTGCCGGGGAACACGAGCGCGCCTGGCTCCAGCCGGTCCGCCCGGACAAATAATTTTCATCTATGAACTTGAAACGACTCCTCCTTTGTCTGCCGTTTGGCTTGGCGTCGGCGGGCGCGTTCGCAGCCGGGCGCGTGCCGGCGGATTACCAGCCGGAAGCCCAGCGGCTGATGCAGGCGGCGACCAACAGCCTGTTTGGTTTCACTCGCCTAGCCACGATGTGCGACACGTTCGGCCCGCGTTTCACCGGCTCGAAAAATCTCGAGTCTGCCATCGACTGGTGCCTCGCAGAGATGAAGAATGACGGCTTTCAAAATGTTAGGGGAGAGGAAGTTATCGTGCCGCGCTGGGTTCGCGGCAACGAGTCGGTCGAGTTGCTTTCGCCACGCCGCCGCAAGTTGCCGATGCTCGGCTTAGGCGGCAGTGTTGGCACGCCGCCCGGGGGCATTACGGCGGACGTGCTGGTGGTCACCGGCTTTAACGATCTTAAGAATCGTGTCGCCGAGGCCAAGGGCAGGATTGTTCTCTTCAACGTGCCGTTCACCGAGTATCGCGAGACGGTGATCGTCCGCACGCAGGGCGCGGTTCATGCAGCTCGGGCCGGGGCGTTGGCGAGCCTGATTCGTTCTGTCGGGCCGTTCTCCATGCAGACACCGCACACCGGCGGTATGTCTTACGCCGATGGCGTAAAAAAAATCCCGCATGCCGCGCTCTCGCTTGAGGACGCCAACATGCTTTCACGCATGGCGGCCCGCGGTGAGCCGATCCGCGTGCGGCTGAAGATGGAGGCGCGTACACTGCCCGACGGTATTTCGCGAAACGTCATCGCGGAGATTCCTGGGAGGGAGAAGCCGGAGGAGATCGTTATTGTCAGCGGCCACATCGACTCGTGGGACGTTGGCCAAGGGGCGATGGACGACGGCGGGGGTTGCCTCGCCGCTTGGGAGGCCGCGCGGCTGATGTTCCAGCTTGGGCTGCGGCCGAAGCGCACCGTGCGCGTGGTGCTCTGGACGAATGAGGAAAATGGGATACGTGGCGCAATGTCGTACGCCAAGCGTCACGAGGCCGCCTTGGCCAAGCACACGTTGGCAATCGAATCAGACTCAGGTGTGTTCCAACCGAGCGGCTTTGGCTTCCTCGGCAGTGGCCGCGGGATGGAGATCATCCGTGGCGTCGGCAGACTGCTCGACCCGATCGGCTCCGGCAACATCGCCAAGGGCTGCCGTGGGGCGGACGTGCTCAAGTTGGTGCGCGGCGGCGTGCCGGTGATGCATCTCGAGGTGGATCGCGAGAAATATTTTTGGTTTCACCACACCGACGCTGACACTATCGACAAGCTCAATCCGGCGGAGTTCAATCGGTGCGTTGCCGCCATGGCCGTGATGGCCTACGTCATCGCCGACCTGCCGGAGACGTTGCCTCGCTGATTGACACGGCACTGATTGCCGGATGCCGCATTGAATATCCTGGCGTGCGGCGGCGTATTTTTTAAGCTACCTTCTTCGGGTATTAATGGTGTTTTCGATCAACAGAGCAGTTTGGCTGCTGCTGCCTTTCGGCCTTGGCCAGGCGCTTGCGCTTGGCCAAGCGGAGGAAACCAAGGCGGGAACATCTGATCAGGCGGAGTTCGTCCGGGACATCCAACCGTTGCTTAAGCGCTACTGTTATGGCTGCCATGGCAACAAGCGGGCCAAGGCGGAGTTGAACCTCGAGGCGTTTGGAACCACCCCAAATTTCTTCAAGGATGGGCGCACGTGGGAACAGGTTCACCACATGCTCTACCAGCGGGAGATGCCGCCGGAGAAAAAACTGCAGCCAACCGAGGATGAGCGTATCCTGTTGACCGAGTTCATCGACTCACAGTTGGCCAAGTTTGATTGTTCGAACCCCGCCGTGCCGGTGAATCCCGGCCACGTCACGCTGCGTCGTCTCAACCGCAGTGAGTATAACAATACCATTCGCGATCTTTTTGGCGTGGACTACCGGCCGGCGGCGGACTTTCCCAATGATGAGGTCGGCTACGGCTTCGATAACATCGGCGACGTGCTCTCGCTCTCCCCAATCCTAATGGAGAAATATTTTCGTGCGGCAGAGGAGATCAGCGCCAAGGCGATCCGGACCGACATTCCGGCGTACCCGCCCGAGGATCATATCCGCACTAAAAAATGGGGCACAAAGAGCGACGAGCAGGCGGTACGAATCGAGAACGACAGTTTCTGGGGATTATGGCGCGAGGGCAGCATCGACATCCGTTATCCGTTCAAGACAGATGGCGAGTACCTCCTGCGCATCAATGCCTACGCAGAGCTTGCCGGGCCGGAGCCGCCGAAAATGCAGATCAGTCTCAACGGCAAACCGGTGAAGACATTCGAGGTGAAAGAAGTAGAGGAGGAGCGGCGTGATTTTGTCGTAAAACTTAAGCCGGGAAAAGGCGTGCATCAGGTTTCAGTTGCGTACATGAACAATTACGTGAACAACGACTCGCCGGATCCGGCGTTACGAGGCGACCGGAATTTGTTTGTCAAAAACACCGATATGATCGGCCCACTCGATGCGCCACAGCCGAGGCTGCCAGAGTCGCACCGCCGCGTGATCGTCCGCCAGCCCAAGCCGGGCGAGGCACGCCAGGTTGCCCGCGAATCGCTGGCACAGTTCGCCCAAAAAGCGTATCGCAGGCCGGTCGGCGAAAAGGAGGTCAACCGCCTGTTGTCGTTTGTCGACATGGTGATGGGAGATGCCGGCTCATTTGAGGAGGGGATGCAGTTGGCCACACAGGCGGTACTCGTCTCGCCGCACTTCCTGTTTCGCTGGGAACTGGACACGCGCCCGGCCAGGGACGAGACCATACGACGACTCAACGACTGGGAGCTGGCGTCGCGGTTGTCGTATTTCTTGTGGAGCAGCATGCCGGATGCCGAGTTGTTCCGCTTGGCCAAGCTTGGAGAATTGACCAAGCCGGAGGTGCTTGAAGCACAGGTGCGTCGCATGGTGGCCGATCCGCGATCGAGTGCGTTGGTCGAGAATTTCGCTGGTCAATGGCTGCAGATTCGCAACCTCGCCGGCGTCACGCCGGACCCGGTCAAGTTCCCATCATTTGACGAAAGCCTTCGCACGGCGATGAAGCGCGAGACCGAGTTGTTCTTCGGGGCGGTGATGAAGGAGGATCGTAGTATCTTTGAGTTGATCGATTCCGACTTCACCTACCTCAACGATCGCTTGGCTAGCCATTACGGCATCGATGGTGTGAGCGGGTCGGCGTTTCAGCGGGTGAGCTTGGCCAAGGGCAGCGGCCGGGGTGGCATTCTGACGCACGCTAGCATCCTCACGATCACGTCGAATCCCACTCGCACCTCGCCGGTCAACCGCGGCAAATGGATTCTCGAGGAGATTCTCGGCACTCCACCACCACCACCACCACCCGATGTCGAGGAGCTGGAGGAAAATCAAGAGGCGATCACCAGCGGTTCGCTCCGTGAGCGACTTGAAAAGCATCGCGCAAAGGCTGAGTGCGCGACCTGCCACTCGAAGATGGATCCGCTTGGATTTGCGCTGGAGAACTTCGATGGTATCGGCGCGTGGCGTGATCTCGACGGCAATTTCCCGATCGATCCCACCGGCGAACTGCCCACCGGCGAGGCGATTAATGGACCCGCAGGCCTTAAAAAAGTGCTGAAATCGCGCGAAACTTTTATTCGTACGTTGGCGGAAAAAATGCTAACCTTCGCCCTTGGCAGAGGTTTGGAGTATTTCGACAAATGTGCGGTCGATGACATCTGCAAGGATTTGAAGGCAAACGGCCACCGTTTTTCCGCGCTGTTGAGTGGTGTGGTAAACAGCAAGCCATTCCTGTTGAGCAACTTAAAATTAGAAAGTGATGAGTGACCCAAGCAAAGTTAATAGACGCACGTTTCTCAAGGGGCTCGGCGCGGCGGTGTCACTGCCGATGCTCGAGAGCATGATCCCGGCGCGTGCAATGGCCGGCGCGGCGGCCGCGCAGCCGCCGGTGCGAATGGCGTTCATGTTCGTACCGAATGGTGTCCACATGGAGGAATGGAAGCCGGCGGCCACCGGTGCGCACCACGATTTGCCGCGCATCCTGAAGCCGCTTACGCCCGTGAAGCGTGACCTCTGCGTTCTTAGCGGGTTGACGCAGGACAAGGGCCGCGCCAACGGAGACGGCGCTGGCGATCACGCCCGCAGTGCCGGAGTGTTCCTAACCGGCGTGCAGCCGCTCAAGAGCGAAGGCTCAGAGATTCGCGCCGGCGTATCGGTGGACCAATTCGCCGCGCAAAGGATCGGTCATGAGACGCGCTTTGCCTCGCTTGAGCTGGGCACCGAGCGCGGCCGCCAGTCCGGCAAATGCGACTCCGGCTACAGTTGCGCCTACTCAAACAACGTCTCTTGGCGTGACGATACCACGCCGATGGCCAAGGAGACCAATCCACGCCTGGTTTTCGAGCGTTTATTCGGCAACGGCTCAAAGGGTGAACGCAACGAAAGTCTGGCCAGGCGACAGCGTTATCAGAAAAGCATTCTTGACTTCGTGCTGGAGGATGCCCGTTCGCTTACTAGGAAGGTCAGCGGCAATGACCGCCAGAAACTCGACGAGTACTTGGTTGCTGTTCGTGAGATTGAGCAGCGCATCCAGCGGGCTGAGGGCGAAAGCGTCTCGAAGTCGAGTGTACTCGCCGGGCTCGAGAAGCCGGAAGGCGTTCCGGACAGCTACCAGGAACACATCCGCCTAATGGGCGATATGATGATCCTTGCGTTCCAGGCCGATGTCACCCGGGTTTCCACCTTCATGCTGGCAAATGCAGGCTCGAACCGCAGCTACCGCCCCATCGGAGTGAATGAGGGCCACCACTCGCTGTCGCACCATCAAAATGACCGCGACAAGCTGGAAAAGATCAGCAAGATCAACACTTTCCACGTCGAGCAGCTCTCGTATATGCTGCAGAAGATGAAATCGATTCCGGAAGGAGACGGCTCGCTGCTCGACCATTGCATGATCGTTTATGGCAGCGGCATCAGCGATGGCAACCGCCACAACAACGAGAACCTGCCTATCTTACTCGCAGGTCGTGGTGGCGGATGGATTCGGCCGGGCAGGCACATCCAGTATTCTGGAGACACGCCGCTGAACAACCTTTTTGTCACGATGCTAAACCAAGCCGGGGCAACAACCGACTCATTCAACGACAGCACCGGTACGCTGCCGTTTTTATCTTGAACAGGCGGTCAGTCACCGATTGAATTTAAATCCCGCCAGCGGCGGGATTTTTTCGCGGATGAAGATTTGGAAAACCGTTTTTCTTTTTTTGCTGTGGGCATTACTGACTGGATTCGGTTCAATTATTGCCGCCGGTGAGGTGGATGAACTGATCAAGGATCTCAGCAGTGGTGACAAGGTCAAACGTCGCGAAGCGGCCCGGTCGCTCTCCCTGATTGGCCAAGAGGGAAAGCCAGCCGTGCCGGCCCTGGTCAGGGCGCTGGACGACGACGAGGAACAGGTTTTCTTTTGGTCCGCAACAGCACTGGCCAATCTCGGGCCGGATGCCAACGAGGCCACGCCGGAACTCATCAAGCGCCTGCGCCGGAGCGACCGTCGCTACCGCGACCAGGTGCGGCTTCGAGTGGTGACTGCCTTGACAAGGATTGGCCCGGCCGCTGTTCCTCAACTTATCGACGCGCTGGGCAATGAGAGCGAATCGATCCGAAGCGGCGCGGTCCGGGTACTTGGTAATATGGGCTCGGACGCCCATGAGGCGTCACCGCGCCTGTTCGCCATGCTGGCCGACAAGGAAATTTACCTCGGCGAAGCCGCCGGGGCCGCGCTAGGCAAGATTGGCCCGGCGGCGCATCCGCAGGTGTTGGAGGCGCTTGGCTCGGATAACGAAAATGTCCGCGCCGCCGCCGCAGTGGCCATTGGCTGGATGAGTGAAGTGGGCGAGCCAGCCAAGCGCCTGGCCAAGCGGCTCGAGGCGGAGCCGTCTAGCCGGGTCATGGCTAATGGACTTGTGGCGCTGAATCGAGTCGGACTGCCCGGCAACCAGTTGCTGCCGTTACTTTTGCCGGCACTGGATCACGATGGAGAGAGAGTCCGGCACGAAGCCATGAACGGCCTTCTCAGCCTACGACCTGACAGCCGGGCAGCCATCCCGTATCTGGTCGGGCGGCTGGCGAGTGGCGACCCGGCCAAGCGCAGCCAGGCGATCAACCTGCTCGGGCGCATCGGCCCGGATGCCAAGGAGGCAGTCCCAAGGCTTATTACACACCTTGACCAAGCGTCGGGAGAGGAAAAGGCGGCCAGCCGGCAAGCGATAGCCGAAATCGGCAGCGCAGCCGTGCCGGGAATTTTGGCGTCGGTCAAGCAGCAACCTCTGGCCAAGCTTAGTGACAACACATGGCAAGCCCAATGTCTCGAAGAAATCGGCTCGCAGGCTGCACCTGCACTTGCGGCCGCGTTGAAGCCGAAACAAGCGGACGAAGTTGTTTATTTCGCACTGCTTGGGTTGAAAAACATCAGAGCCAAGTCGCTAACGGTGCGGCAGGCAATTTTGCCGTTCCTGGAATACGAGAAAGCCGCGTTTCGCGGGATGGCCTTGGCTGCATTGGTGGCATCTACCGACAAGCCGGCCAGCCTGATGCCGCGATTGCAGGCGGCAATGCGCGACGACAACACCCTTGTCCGTAAGGCGGCGATAGACACACTCGCCAGTCTCGGGCCAAGCGCGCGCGCGGCGACTTCTTCCTTGGTCGAGAGCCTCACTGATCAAGATACCGTGATTCAGCTCAGCGCCGTGCGAGCCATCGGCAAACTCGGCAGCGAAGATACTGCCCTGGCCAGGCGGCTGGCCGGCATGCTCGACGGTGCCGGCACGGATTTACGCCTGGCTGTGGTCGAATCGCTCGGCGGCTTCCTGAAACTGCCCAAGAGCGTGGTGAAAACCTTGGTCGGAGTGCTGGATGTGAACCACGCTGCAACCCAATCCGCCGCTTTCGTTGCCTTGGCCAAGCTGGGACCCGAGGCCAAGCCGGCGCTGTCGGCGCTGAACAAAGCCGTCCGCCACGACGACTCGGGCGTGCGTGCTAGCGCGTTGAATGCTCTAGCCAAGGTAGAGACGGATGACGACAAATTATTGGCCGTACTCAAGCCGGCCCTGTCCGATTCGTCGGCTAAAGTGCGGCACATGGCCATCGGCGAGTTGGGCAAGCTGGGATCAGATGCGCGTCCGGCCGGGCCGGAGTTGTTTGCCCGTCTGGAGGTGAGCGAAGATCGGCAGCCAACGTTGGAGGCCCTGCGCAAAGTACGTGTACGCGACGTCGACTTGTACATCTCGATTCTCGACAACGACGAGCCGTTGGTGCGTCTCTTGGCCTGCCAGGTGCTGCGGCGCTCTGGCAAAGGTGCCCGTAAGGCTGAGCCGGAACTCAGAAAACTGCTAAGCGACAAGTACGACTACGTCCGCCGCGAAGCTCGCCGCGCCCTTGATGCAATCAAATAAACGGTGATTTTTCTCCAAAAGGCGCTTGCAATAGGCTTAGCCACGCGTACATTCCACCGCCGCTGGGCCCCGTGTTTGCGGGCAGCCTGTTGGAAGCTGAGAAACAATCGTTAACCGAGTAACTTAACCTTTAACCCGGTCGCTCCGTCTTCGGACGCTTTTCACGAGCCGCCGTTTTTTCTGGGGAAACTTACTCCAATTTACAATATAATATAGTGTCACTAACCATGGAAGAGGCCATGGCGCAGAGCCAAACCAGCTTTGCCGCAGGCCAAATAGTCAAAGGGACGGTCATTGAGATCCGTCAGAAGGAAGTCATGATCGACATCGGCTACAAGAGCGAGGGCTCCGTACCGGTCAACGAATTCGAGGATCACGACGAAGAGGAATTGAAGCTGGGAGACATTGTGGATGTGCAAATCCTGCGGCTCGAGGACCGCGACGGCATGGTCGAGTTATCCCACGAGCAGGCCATTTTCAAGCAGAACTGGGACAACATCAAAACCATTTGCGAAGAGGGAGGCCACATCAAGGGCCGAGTCAAGGCGGCGGTCAAGGGCGGGTTGATTGTGAATATTGGAGTGGAGGCTTTCCTGCCGTCATCGCAGATCGACGTCACCACCCCGCGCGATTTGGAGCCATACGTCGGCCAGACTTACGATTTCAAGGTGATGAAGCTCAATCTCGAGCGGCAAAACATCGTGCTCAGTCGCCGCGAACTGATCGAGGAGGAACGTTCCACCAAGCGCGCGGAACTCCTCAATGACATGGTACCGGGCGACATCCGCAAGGGCACCGTCAAGAACCTCACCGACTTTGGGGCCTTTGTTGACCTGAACGGCTTGGACGGCTTGCTGCACATCACCGACATGAGTTGGGGCCGCATCACGCATCCCTCGCAGATGTTGGCTGTTGGCCAGGAACTTGAGGTGGTTGTGCTCGACATCAACAAGGAGAGCGAGCGTGTCAGCCTAGGCCTGAAACAAAAACAGGCCAACCCTTGGGACAAGATCGAGGAGAAATATCCCATCGGCGGCAAGGTGGCGGGCAAGGTGGTCAACCTCATGCCGTACGGTGCGTTCATCGAGTTGGAGCCGGGAGTCGAGGGGCTGGTGCATGTTAGCGAATTGTCCTGGACTAAGCGCATCAACAAGCCTTCCGAGGTACTCAAGGCCGGCGAGGACATCGAGGCCGTGGTGCTCGGTATCAACCAGGACGAGCAGAAAATCTCACTTGGCACACGCCAGCTCGAGAGCAACCCATGGGATTTGGCCCAGGATAAATACAAGGTCGGCACAAAGGTGACAGGCAAGATTCGCAACCTCACCAGCTACGGCGCCTTCATGGGGCTCGAGGAGGGTCTAGACGCCATGATCCACGTCTCCGACATCTCCTGGACCCGCAAGATCAACCACCCGTCCGAGGTGTTGAAAAAGGGTTTGGAAGTCGAGGCGCAGGTGCTCGAGGTGGACCAGGAAAACCAGCGCATCTCCGTCGGCATCAAGCAGCTTGCCGAGGATCCGTGGGACAAGATCGATGATCTGTACAAGATCGGTGACTTGGTCGAGGGGAAGGTTTCTAAGCTCGCCAGCTTTGGCGCGTTCGTCGGTCTGGAGCACGACATCGACGGTTTGGTGCACATCAGCCAGGTTAGCGAGGAGCGAGTCGAGAAAATCAAGGATGTCCTGAACGTGGGTGAGGAGGTGACGGCCCGTGTGATCAAGATCGACAGGGCGGACCGCCGCATTGGCCTCTCGATCAAGGCGGCCAACTACTCCCAGGAACAACTTAAGGAGGAGGAAGCTGTGCTCGACGCGCTCAAGCCGGGCGAGGATCTTGTGGCATTGCAGCATGCCTTCGACAACTTCGGCGACGAGGAAGAGGAGAGTGAAGCCGCCAATGTAGAGGAACCCGCTCCCGTCGTGGAGGAAGCCAAGGTAGAAGAGGCTGGGGCATCTGCCGAGAGTGATGAAGCCCCGGTAGAGGCCAAGGCTGAAGCTTCCGTAGAAGAGGAAGCCAAGGACGACAAAACCAAGTCGGACGAGTAACTCGACACATTAAATCGTTTTGCAGCCGGGCAGACTTTGCTGCCCGGTTTTTTGTAGGCCAAGCGCTTTGCCAAGC